>CAMLDJ010000005.1 GCA_946478755.1 uncultured Pedobacter sp.
CGAAACCAACTGCCAATGGACTGACTGCCCTGGCAGAATCTGGAGATAATACTGCGCTAAAAGCCTATGCGAGCAGCCTTACCGGCATCTTCACTCCACTATCCCCTATCCTGGTGGTAGTTTATAATGGGATTGAAAACCCAGTGTACAAAATTGGTGAGAAAGACCGCAACGAAGGGCTTAAGGATTTGGCTCAAAAGGGAAATGCCGATGTGCTGGCAACCACACTTAAAACCAGGAAAGGTGTCAAGTCGGTATATGTGCTTGCAGCTCCGACAACAACCGTCTTGCTGCCAAAAATTGGTGGACAACCTGGAGGAAGTGTGTCGCAGGAACTTGAGGTTTCAAAAGGAGACCGGGTCGCAGTAGCAACTATGTATGGCTTTTCAAATGACTGGTTCTTTGCTAGCGGTGCAGATGGAATTGATCCCTTCAAAAAAGGAGATGCAACTGCTGCAATTGGCCTGTACAATGATGGGACTGCAGTAGATCAATTTCCTGGGGCCGGACTTACCCAATTTAATCTGGCGGGAACCCCACTTACAGAGAGCTTGCCTATTGCAGCAGTACCAAATCCAAATGCCTTCACCACGTTGCCGGCAATTGGTGAAATGGTAAAAGTTAGTTTCAAATAAGAGATCCCGAAAACCGAGATATGATTAGTAGAATCACCCGGCTGCTGTAAGGCACCGGGTTTTCCTATTTATGGGCCTGAATTTTATCTACCAGATTCGATCAATGAAAGGATATTTCCTGCCGGGTCTTTAAACCATGCAATCACCGGACCTTCGCCACGTAAAATCCCTTTGGCATCAGTTTTAAGGTTCTCATAGTCATAATGCTCAAACTGAACTCCTTTTTCTGACAATTCATCAACCGCATTGTCAACGCTGTCCACCGGAAAATTAAGGACAGTAAAGCTAGCAGGCTGGTGATCTGGTTTTGGATAGATCAAAACCGGTGTAGGGCCGCCGACATGCAATTCAGTTGTGCCCATTGCCCCCTCAGTGACCTCCAGCCCCAGAATGGACTGATAAAATTCTTTGACTTTGTCCAGATCATCTGCCGAAAAGGAACTAAATGCTTTTGAGTTTTTTAACATGATATTTAAATTTATGAAGGTTAAATCAGGTTTTCCATATGCCAAGCAGACGCCTGATCACTACAATTTCTGCGACGTGATAAGCCGTATGGTCAGCAATCTGCAGGGCTTCCCTTAATATATTCTGACCGGTTCCCCATGGAATAGGCTGGTATAAATCATTTGTTTGGAGGACATCTATAAAAGCTGTTAAATCGTCTGCTATTTGCTTCAAGGCGGCATCCCATTTACCCGTGTCTTCCGGGGCTGTTTCCAGCGGCCAATATTCATCAGGCCATCGGGGTGATTTGTGTCCAGGATTTTTGCAGAACTCAAGCATATCCCATTGGGTGATTCTAATGTGTTCTACAAGCTGCCAAATGCTATACGGCAGCCCATGTGGTCGCTCGCCGAGTAACTCAAATGACATAGCTGATACTGCCTGCTGTAATCCAACATGTGCGGTTCCGCCAGTTAAGAGCTTTTTTAGTTCTGTGATCAATACTTCCATTACAGCTTTTTACAACATGATAGATTTTTAGTGGCCCTATATTATACAATTGGGCGACCATAAAAGTTTTCCTTTAGGGAGCCTGCGGGAAATGCATTACATTTGGATATGAGTTTTTCGACCCGGTTCCCTATCCTTGATAGCTGCACTTATCTAAACACGGCCAATGCAGGCCTGCTGTCCAAACCACTTCAGGAATGGAGAAGCAAACATGACGATGAATATCTGAATGGGGGGAGTCACCTGCGAATGAATCATGTTGGCCTTATGGCTGAACTCCGTCAAAACTTAGCCACATTGTTTGGCAGCAATATAGAGAACACCTACCTGACGCCCAATTTCTCTTTAGGTTTTAATATCCTGCTTGATGGACTACGAAAAGATTTGCGGTTTTTGCTGCTCAGCGATGATTACCCTTCAGTAAATTACCCGGTAACAAGCCTGGGGTTCGACTCTGTCAAGGTACCCGTAGGCCATGACATGGAAGCGCACATACTTGCTGCAATCGAAAAATATAAGCCTGATGTGTTTGCATTCAGTATTGTTCAATATATTAGCGGGCTTAAGATTGATCCGCATTTTATAAAGAGAATCAAAGAAAAATATCCCGAACTGCTCCTTATCGGAGATGGCACTCAGTTTTGTGGTACTGCAGTTTTTAATTTTAACGCTTCAGGCCTTGACGCAATTATCTCCAGTGGCTACAAATGGATGCTTGGAGGATATGGCAACGGCTTCGTCCTTTTATCAGAGCAGCTTAAAGGTCAATTATACCAGGATCGGAAAAATTCAAATTTTCCCCATACACCTTTGCTGGCGGGAAAAGACTATTTATCCATAATTTTTGAGCCCGGACATTTAGATACGCTGAACTTCGGCAGTCTGAATCAAAGCGTATTATATTTGCAGTCACTCGGCCTTGAGTACATAGAGCGCTTAAATCAGGACCTATGTCAACGCGCAAGATTGGCCTTTTATGAGAGAGGCTTACTGTCACAGGCTATGATCGAGCGAAAGAGCCAGTCTACCCTTATGAACTTACCCCTGGACAGCCGAACAGTTACTAATATGACCGGGGATAACATTCTATTTTCCGATCGTGGTGCGGGCATCAGGATATCCTTCCACTTTTATAATACAGTGGAAGATCTGGATAACTTATTGAGGGTCCTGGACAAAAAAGATTGAACTTTGCGCTCAATCCACCAGCCAGACCGCATCCACAAAATAATGGTTTTTATCAAAAAAGTTCTGCTTCCATTTAAAATCAGATCTTGCGGCAAGGCTTTCAATTTCTTCCAGCGAATATTTCTGAGAGATCTCCATAAAGATGTATTCATTCTCAGAAAACTCAATTGTATCGGCATCACCGATGTTTACAAGCTGGTCCCGGAGGCTGATCAGAAAACTCTTACATGCGCCAGTTTGCGGATCGTAACTGGCATAGTGCTTAAAGTACTCCGGATTAAAATCCGCTCCCAGTTCCCTATTGATCCTTTTAAGCAGGTTGAGATTAAAGTTACTGGTGATACCAGCCGCATCATTATACGCCGCCAGAATTTGCTCAGGGTCCTTCTTGAGGTCAAAGCCAATGATCAGCATATCATTTTTAGAAAGCGACTTCCTTACCTCCCTGCAAAAATTCAGGGCTTCACCCGCATCCATATTCCCGATATTTGCTCCCATAAACAAGACTATTTTCCTGCGCTGAGACAATGTTGTGCATTCTTTAAGCATATCCAGGTAATCACCATTAAGCCCTTTGATTTCGAGGGAAGGCAGCTGTATTGGCAAATTATTTTCCAGGTTTGAAATTACATTTGCAGATATATCTACCGGCAGGTAATTGAATTTTAGCTTCAAGGACAGCAGTTCCTTTAATAAATGGATGGATTTGGTTGCATCTCCGGCACCCAGCTCTATCAAATCAAAGGGAGTATCATGCTCAGCGATTGTTTTTGCAATTTCGGCCGATCGGCTGGATAGGATGTCCATCTCGGCATCCGTGAGGTAATACTCGTCCAGTTTCATGATCTGCTGAAAAATGGCATCCCCCTGCTGATCGTAAAAATATTTGGAGTTCATATATTTCGGCTTTGCCTTCAAGCCAGTCAAAGTATCTGCCAGAAATTGTGTCGTATCGGATGTTAATTTTACAGTTGTATTCATGCTTAATCTATTTAGCAAGTCTGATACCAGTAAACTGCCATCTCAGGTGTGGCTGAAAAAAATTTCTATAAGAGCGCCGGCTGTGTCCCTGAGGAGTAGCAATTGAAGCGCCACGGAGGACTTTCTGGTTAACCATAAACTTCCCATTGTATTCGCCTATTGCTCCAGGGGCTTTGGTAAATCCTGGATACGGCAAATAGGCGCTTTCAGTCCATTCCCATCGTTTACCCCAGTCGAAAGACCCGGCCGCAGCTTCCCATTCAAACTCAGTAGGCAACCTCATGCCTGCCCAATTCGCATAGGCATAGGCCTCGTAATAACTTACGTGAGTAAGTATGCCTTGACTATCAATAGGTTTCAACCCCTCAAGTGTATAATTGTACCAAGTGCCGTCAACAAGGTGCCAGTACATGGGTGCAGCAATGGCCTGGTTTTTCACCCAGTCCCAACCTTCAGCGTGCCAGTAGTTAAAGTTAGCATAACCCCCATCTGTTATAAAACGAAGGTACTCTGCGTTATTTACAAGCGATGAGCTGATAGAGAAACTGTTCAGGTAGACTTTATGCCTTCCAAGTTCATTATCAAAACAAAAGCCTGGTCCCTTATGGCCAATCTCATAGAGCCCCTCTGCAAAATCGATTAATTGTGGATGCCTGGGCAGCTCCGGGATTTCCTTATTCTGCTCGTGGTAGGCCGGAAACAAGGGGTTATTTCCAAGTATGTACTTAATATCTGTCAGCAGTAGCTCCTGGTGCTGCTGTTCATGGTTGAAGCCTATCAATAACAATTCCTCCACATTTGGGGTAATGGCTTGGCCACAGAGTAAAAGCATGGCCTGATCTACGTATTTCCGGTACTCATAAATTTCACTTACGCCGGGGCGGCTTAGATTGCCGCGGTCCGTACGAATTACGCGGTTTCCGATGGTTTCATAGTAGCTGTTAAATACATAATTATAATCTGCATTGAACAGCTGGTATCCCTCAAGGTAAGGCTGTAATAGGAATGTTTCAAAAAACCAGGTGGTATGACCGAGATGCCATTTAGGCGGACTAACGTCAACAATGGGCTGGACCACATAATCTTCGATCTGCAATGGCCTGCATATCTCTTCGGTATGTTGTCTGATCTTTAAGTATTGTTCAGAAAAAGTCATCAGTTTTTATCTAAATAATTTTTAAGTGCTGAAATAGTAGTAACGTGAAGTGCTTCCGATTGTTTTCTTCTCATCATCAAAGCATATGAATTATTAAATCCAATAGGTTTAAGCCACTGGATCTGGTATTTCTTTTGAAAGGCAGTTTTTACATAATTATAGGTCCGGTCTTTATTCGATGTTACCGCCTTAATTACAGCTGGCCCGGGCTGGAGCAAAACAAGCAAGCCTGTCCCGGTATATTCAGGATAGAAATCAATCTGATCGTTCAGTAGTGCATCAAAACAAATTTTAGTGCCTCCCAGGCCGGTTTTGGTAGAAATGTCATATTCCGTATTGCCTTTGATCAGCATGCCATAGATTTCTGCTAAAATGTATTGTTCACCAAAGATCTTTGATCCGATCCTGACCACTCCTGCCTGTCCATTTCGGGCTTTTTTATATAAACCTGTCCGGAGAAGGAATTCTTTTGCGACACGCTGGGGTGTTTGCTTAAGATAGTCTGTCCGGTAATTAAGGTCTGTCATTACCGCATCATCAATTTTTCCTGCAAGCAGATTTATTGCCTCTTCAAGTCCGGGAAATTTGTCCAGGGAGGCCTGCCGAATAATTGGCGCAGCATAATAAGGCGGAAATATGCCTTTGTCATCTTTTAGGATCGTCAGGTCAAAAGCCTTCAGCCTGCCATCAGTTGAATATCCGCTAATCACATCCAGTTCACCGGCATAGGCGGCTTTGTACATCACAGCATCGCTGATTACCGTGGTAGGGATTTTCAAACCATAAACAGATTTCAGTCCCAGGTCCCCATCCTGCCTACCCATGAATTCAGGTGTAAAGCCAGCGGTAAGTTTAGCATCCGATGCCATAGGAAACAGGTAGAAACCTCCTATCAGGACAATTACCAGGGGAGTGATATATAAAAGTTTCCTCAATTTCCGGAAGTCGAGTTTCTGCAGTCTGGATAAGAGAAGATCCAGAATTACCGCAAGTAAAGCAGCAGGAATGGCGCCTGCCAGGATCATGTTGCTATTGTTGAGGGAAATGCCTCCAAAAATAAATTCTCCCAGGCCTCCTGCAGCAATAAATGAAGCCAACGTGGCCACTCCAACATTAATCACCGTGGCTGTACGAATGCCCGCCAGGATTACCGGCATTGCCAGTGGCAGCTCAACCCGGAAAAGAATTTGTCTTTTGTTCATTCCTAAGGCATTGGCCGCTTCGATGATATGGCGGTCTATGCCGATAATTCCGGTATAGGTATTGCGAATAATTGGTAACAAGGCATAAATTAACAGGGCAACAATAGCAGGTTTGGGACCTATGCCCAAAAGCGGAATCATAAAACCCAGCAGGGCGATACTTGGAATCGTCTGCAGCACCCCTGCAATTCCGAGAATACTGCCCGCGAGTTTTCTCCTCCGGGCAATCAAAACGCCTAGCGGAAGACCTGCGGCCGATGCCAGTAAAAGCGAAATGAAAGTCAGCCCAAGATGCTGCATGGTCTGGGCAAGCAGTTTGTCAGACTCCTGTGCCATAAAGCTCCATAGACTCTGTTGCTGTTCAATCATGATGAGCGGTTTGTTGAAAAGAATGGAAGGCATTGCTAAGGTCCTGGAAGGAAGCCATCTTTATTTGTCCTGACGCAGGATCGAGGAAAGAATAAGCTTTAGTACTAAGCTTCTCCATTGCCGACCAGACATCGATGGTAGCAGGGAGCATATTTACGTTGTCCAGTCCAGGATGATCAGGCAGAAACTCCCAGACGTCCTTAACAATGGCCGACTTAAATTCAAGGGCCAGGCGTTGCCCATCCAGAAATTTCCTGGCAAAATCATTCGCCGGATTGTAAAGCAATTCAAAGGGCGTTCCGATCTGAACAATTGCGCCATGATCCATCAGGCAAATGCGATCCGCCAGTTCGAAAGCTTCCTGTACATCATGGGTAACCATGACAATGGTTTTTCTTTTGAATTCATCCAGCATTTTAAACTCAGCCTGTATGCTTGATCTGGTGACATTATCCAGCGCCCCGAAAGGTTCGTCCATTAACAGCACTGCCGGGTCTGTGACCAATGCCCGGGCAAGCCCTACACGCTGCTGCTGTCCCCCGCTCAACTGGTGTGGAAACAAATCCAAAAAATCTGCAGGCAGATGCAATTTCCCCATCAGCTCCAGTGTGCGCTGTCCTGTTCTGTTTTTATCCCAATTTAACAATTTCGGTACCACAGCAATATTTTCCGCTACCGTATAGTGAGGAAAAAGCCCGATATTTTGCATGACGTATCCAATTTTACGCCTGAGATCCTCTGGTCTTTCCATGTCAATGGCTTGCCCATTAATAAGGATGCTTCCAGAGTCAGGTTCAAGCAGGCGATTGATCATTTTCAGCGTTGTAGTCTTGCCGCATCCGCTGGTCCCAAGCAGCACAAGGGTTTCTCCTTCTGCTACTTCAAACGAAATCTGATTTACAGCCTGTGTTTTCCCAAAATTCTTGCTGAGACCTATTAACCTGATCATTTTTAATCTGCAATCTTCATGAATAAATTGTTGAGTGACTCGGAAAAGGTAGGGTGCGCAAAAACATACTCACGGATTCTATCAGAGGTTATTCCTCCTTCCATGGCCATTTGAAGCACCGCCATGATTTCTCCACCTTCTGAGGCTAATATACAAGCTCCCAATATCTTCTTAGTCTTTTTGTCCACCACTGCTTTTATAAAGCCTAAAGTTTCACCAGTTTCTACGCCCCTGGCTACCTGAGACATTGGAATTTTGGCAACCAGAACTTCCAATCCTTTTCCTTTAGCCTCATGCTCAGAGATTCCAACACGGGCCAGTTGCGGGTCGGTGAACATACAATATGGAACAAGTCTCTCCGTAGTGCGGTAGTCTGCGCCATCGATTAAATTCCGGTAAACGACGATATAATCATTATAGGCGATATGGGTAAAAGCGGGACCACCTTTTACATCACCAAGGGCATAAATACCCTTAACGTTGGTTTCTAGTTTTTCATTAACAATTACATTCCCTTTTGCGTCTGTATTCACTCCAGCAGCTGGCAAATTGAGCGTTTCAGTTTGAGGGGATCTTCCTGCAGCAATCAAGAGATGGCTGGCTGCTATTTTCTGATGTTCGTTACCTGATTTCAGGGTTATGCTGAGTTTTCCGTTTATGCTTTCTATCTCCTGGATGTTTGTATCTATAAGGATCTTCAGCCCTTCATCCCTTAGAATTTTCGTTAGTTCTGCAGAAACATCCTCATCTTCACGACCTGCAATTCTACTGGATTTTTCCAGAATGGTCACTTCACTGCCAAAACGATGGAACATCTGCCCGAACTCCAGGCCTATATAATTACCACCAACAACAACCAAATGTTCAGGAACTTTCTCCAGGTCAAGAATGGTCGTTGAAGTCAGGTAATCTATATTTTCTAATCCTTTTATTTTTGGGATGCTTGTTTTGGTACCCGTATTGATAAATATCCAGTCTGCGGTGAGTATCTCTGTGCTTCCATCAGCGGTAACAACGGTCAGCTGCTTATTCCCGGAAAAACTGGCCTCGCCAAAGATCAGCTCCAGTCCCTCCGTTGCTTCCAACCCTTGTTGGGACGCAGCTCTGAATGATTCCACAATGCTATCTTTTCGTTGTTTGATTTTTCTCAGATCAACGGTGATCGCCGCAGTTTCGACACCTAACTGGATTGCCGTTCCTGCCTTAAAGGCGGCACGTGCAGAAGCGATCATGGCCTTTGTTGGGGTGCAGCCATCGTTGATACATGTCCCGCCGACAAATCGCTTTTCAATTATAGCTGTTTTTTTCCCGGCAGCTGCTAATTTTATTGCCAATGGTGTTCCTGCCTGGCCGGAACCAATAATAATCGCATCATATTTTGTCATAAGCATTAACAGGTGATAAGTATCTAAAATAAGATTAAATGTTTGATTAAGGTTTAAGAATTTTTCAAAAACACATAAACAAGACAATACCCATGCTCAGTTTAAGCCGGGATAAGACCCCACCTGTTCCACTTCGCCATCATTGTAACAATTCCAATATCCCTTCACTAGGAATAACCATTCCCTGTCGATCTTCGGTGGCCTTCGATTACAATGGCATATAAAATAATTGAATATTATCGTTTACTTCCAATGCTTCCCCCATTTTAGTTATATAGGGTGGAATAATATCTTAAAGCTGCTATAATGAATATTGGTTTTTCATTGCCGATCATATTTTGGGGATAGTTTTGGCGAAATGGTGACATGCTAAAAAATAACCTGTATTGAGATAAAGGCGGTGTGCGGGATGTAATGTAAATCCACTGTCCAGATGCACGACATTTATACTCTTGTTTAATGCTTGTTGTTCTACATAGTTCAGTAATTTTCCTGCGTATCCTTTGCCCCGATATTCAGCCAATGTAAAAAGGTCATCGATATAAATTATTTTCCCTGTCCTGAGCATATTCATCGTTCTGAACCCTATGAAAGCAGCAGCTTTTTTATGGTCATCTGTCGGAATATAAGCCAATTCGAATTTTTCGTCCCTCATCATAAGGAGCACTTCTTCTACGTAAGATTCTGGATCAAGGTTGGGCCGGAACGCTAATATGGCTTCACCTGCAAATCTGATCTCTTCTGGTGTCTTCGCTTTAATAATTTCCATCGTTGTCGTTATAGAATGGGTCTTCAACTTCTGAATCATTTGTGTTGTCATCGGGTCAGCGTATACGCCGTATGCATCGACCAGGACACCCTTGAGGCCAGAGCTGGTTTCTAACGCATATATAATAGATTGATCAGCAGGATCTGTATTTCCCTCAAATCGATAGAATTCAATTATCTCGAAGTCATCAGGACCAAATGTCTCGCCCAGGGACTTGCAGTAGATGCTATCACTATTCATATTGAAGTCAACGGAGAAGCCACGATTATCTAAATCATTTAAGGCCGCTGTTAAGGTGTCGTAAGAGTTCATGATTCGCTATTTTAATTTTCAATATTTCAGTCTGGTAAGGTAGTTCGAGCGAGGCTAATTTTATACCCCTAGCTGGCGGCTTGATTTTCAAATTTAACCGTGCTTCTATAAACAATCGGCGATATTTTCATGCGACGCTTAAAGAATCTGCTAAAGTACGCAACATCCTGGAACCCTAGCTCATGAGCTATTTGCTTAACGGAATTTTCCGTTAAATATAGTTCACGTTTTGCTTCAGTAACAAGGCACTCAGAAATTAGGCAGCCTATCGTCTTGCCCAGGTTCACTTTGGCCAGTCTGTTAAGCTTCTTTAAGGTAACGTTCAACAACCGGGCATAGTCTGCAGGACTGTGTTTACTACGATAATGCACTTCAATTAATTCTATTAAATGTTTCAATATCATGGGTTCTTCGTTCGCCGATAAGCTTTGAAATTCATTTTTCCCCAATTTTAGTCTGGACGCGTTAATCATAAAAATCGTGAGCCACGAGACAGCTATTTCATACCTACCAAGATGGCTGCACTGCAGTTCAGCCTGAACCTGTCGCAATGGGTCAAGTAACATTTCCATTTCTTCATGATCTATCTTTAACCATGGAATCTCATCACTGCTTTTGAAAAGTACAGTTTTACATGGTAGTTCAGTCTGGTACTTGTGATTCCAGAAAAAATCAGGATGTAACTGAAGTACAATCCCCTCAACGTTTCCCAATGCCTCGAGGACGTACGGTTGATATATTGGAAGGCTGATAAGGTGACCCGATGAAAATTCATACCGGGCAAGATCAGACCTGATCCGACCCCGCCCAACTTTAATGAGAATTAGGGTGTAAAAATTAAAATCATTTAGTTCCTTGAAATACTGATCGTCGTAAAAATGGCGCACTTTAAAAGCAAGGGCTTTGTTTTGGTGGTTGATCAGCGTAAATTCAGTTGCAGTATTCATTGTAATGACAATGTTACCGCAAAAGGAAAAGCTAGACAATGACATAAGTCTCAAAATTCAACCCACAATGAAAGTTTGGGATCGCATCGTGATGAAGGTGCAAAAGGAAGACTTCACTTTGAGAGTTATAGGTGAAATGAAGTCTTCCGATGCTTTACACAATGTTGTGAATTTGATATTATTCCTGTGTAAAGGCTACAACAAGATAGACAACAGCGGAATTAACAAAGTAGTACGCTGCATCTAGTCCGGTCAGTGCAAATAAAAATGGAATGGCCACAAAAGCGGTAGCCGCTAAGAGATCTATCAACAGGTGCAGGCTAAAGGGAATGGTCTTAAATAGAGAAAATTTATAGTTCGTTAGTATACTTACCAATATAACTGCAATGCCCGTGGCTACAGAAAGCCATATTGCCATTGGCGAGCTTGAACCTAAGCCGAGTAGAAAAGGACCACTGATGAGCGCGATCGCAGCAAGATAATCAATAATGCCATGGGATGAGGAGTCAATGAATCGAAGTTTCATAATTTAAAAACAAATTTGATGGTTAATATTGGTTAATTATGATTTTATTCTGTTTCCAGAACGAGTAAATTGTAAATGTAAACCTACCCGACAAACCGTTAGTCTAAAATACAGTCGAAAAAACAACAAGTAAATGGACAAAAGCACCTATCGATTGTACTATAAGTCCATTTGGGTGAACGTCTAAAAAGTGATATGTCCTTGTGCTTTGAAGAAGCGTTCAATGGATAATCACACTCAAAAAGAGGAACGAAGATCCTTAGCAAATGACGTAGCCCAGGTCACGGACCAGACTTTCTTTTGATGAAAACAATCGTCATAAACGCTCCAGTAAAACAGAGAACTGACGCCAGGGTCATTACGTTTTTATAAGCGTCTATGAAGCTGTCGTGGTAAAGTGCTTCAACCTTGGCCCGGTCGGATTCCGCTATCCCCTTGGGAACTTGTGCGTTTCCAAGATTTATGGCTTCAGAGTATATTAGTGTGCGATCGCGGTTAGAGAACTTTGAATTTGCCAGGCGGTTTTCCATTCCTGAAGAGAAGAAGAGAACAGCTAAAGCCCCAAAGATGGCATTTGCAAAGACTCTTGACATTTGTGTCGTAGCATTATTGATGCCTGAAGCAGTACCGGATAATTGATCTCCAACCGAACTCATTACTGTTTTTGTCAGTGGTACAACGGTAATAGCCATGCCGAGTCCGAATACAGATATTCCCGAAAAAAATGTTAAAAAATAATCACTTGCACCATGAGTTTGTTTAATCAATGCGAGCATTAACATTCCCGTACCAGTGATCATCGGACCTACAATTAAGAACATTCGGGCTCCATGTTTGTCTGATAGCTTACCAGTGTACCTCGCAAGCACTACCATAAGGAAAGTAAAAGGAAGGATAGTAAGTCCCGACTCAAACTGTGAGTAGCCTTGTGCCTGAACGAGATTCAAAGACAGAAACAACATACCGCCACCAAGACCGGCATAGAGAAATAGTGTCAATAAATTGACTCCACTGAAAGTTCTGTTTTTAAATATAGACATTGGCATCATCGGATGTTTAGCCCGAAGTTCAATCAGTACGAAAATGATGAGAAGTATTATGCCGATTATCAATGTCAGGTACACCTCTAAACTATAAATACCCTTGGCAGGCATACTGAGAAAGCTAAATGTAAGCGCGGCTAATCCAATTGCAACCACAAAAGCACCAACGAAATCAATCGATCTATCCACATTGTCTGACTTTATTTCATTTACTTTTGTTGCGAGAAAGATCAACGCAAATACGCCTATTGGTACGTTGATGAAGAATATGTATCTCCATAGCCCCGCATCTGCGAGCGCACCGCCTAGAATTGGCCCTCCGGCACTGACAACGGTGGCAAATGCTGACCAGGTTCCGATGGCCTTTCCCCGCTCAGCTTCATTTATCGTAGAAGATATCAGTGCCAGGCTTCCTGGGATCATCAATGCACCTCCGATACCTTGTATCATGCGAAACACAATCAACGATAGAACAACATGTGAAAATCCACACGCCGTTGATCCAATAATGAAAATCAAAATCCCGAACATAAAAACGCGTTTACGTCCGATTTTATCTCCTAAAGAGCCTCCTACCAATATTAAAGCGGCAAGCATGAGCAGATATGCGTTCAAAATCCAAAACAGCTCGCTGCTTGTCGCATGAAAACTGCTTTGCAGAGCCGGTAATGCAACATTAAGGGCAGTCGCATCAATAAATGCCATCGATGAGGCCATGATGGTACCGACCATCACCCATCTTCCTTTATTGCTACTTAGCGCAACTGTAGACATATTTCTTATTTAAGGTTGTATATTTGCACATAGACGGGCGGTATAATCATTTCTGCGTTTCCACTACTGAGTAGTATAGTTTATAGGGCATCGATTCCCGGTGTCACACTGGTGAAGACCCAAACAGGCGTTCCGTTTAGGTTATAGCGAGGCATCGTGATAACCGCCAATAGGGTTTGAAACTCCGGTATGCATCTGGTCAATAATGTGTTTATCTTGTCCACTCATCGCATTAAGAATTGTTTTTCGAACTTAACACTGTTACGTGTGGAAAGTCAATAGGAACATTCGTAATTGCATACAATAAGTTAAGTGTAGAGATGTTGCTGACGGCAAGTACCACATCAATCAGGTGTCCCTGGTCATATCCTTCCACGTAGAAGTCTCGGAGAACAGGCCCGGCAATATGTCCTTTTGTGACCGCAATTTTTTGTGCCAACGCAGCAATGGCTTTCAATTTATTATCAAATTGAATGTCATTTGCGCGTATATCTAATATCTGCTCTTTAGTAAAGCCAATGCGTTCGGCTATCGCACTATGGAAGCTGAGGCAATACGGGCATTCATTCACCTGACTCACAACCAGGTTTATCACCTCCCGCTCGCGATAGGTCAATGAGTTTTTTTGGGTGAGGTAATCGAAGTAATTTTCAAGGCCATTTTCGCTACTTGTAAAAGCTACGAAAATATTCGGCACCTTGCCATAGATGCTTTTAAGTTCCTCAAAGATTCCTTTATTTTTTTTCGAAACGCTTTGTTCGTTCGGCATTGAAAAGTCATTCATAAAAAATTATTAGTTGAAAAATTTTTTGCCCGTGTTTATTTTCAGGTCCGGCAGAGCTGATTTTGCTTTGTTACTTCTTCCAAACCAATGGTTTTAATTACATCCTGGCTCGAACGTCCCCATAAGTCTCTGGGTATTTGTTAAAAATCATCGCCACAAAACCACATTTCGCTACTACTTTCAGGTTATTTTCCCGCGCATAGCTGACCACCGCATCTACCAATTTCTTCCCATATCCATTTTTACGTTGTGCAAAGCCAACACTTGTGTATCCCGCTTCTAATATACCAGGAGTAACACTGACCAGCATTCTTCCGGCTTCCTGGCCATCTGTGTGAAGCGAAAAAAACGAGATTCCTTTTTCACCTTCGTGTATTTCAATCTTTTCCATTTTTATATAGTTTTTAAATAATTGATTATTCAAATAAATTGTTTTGTACCTACATGTCTGCAATGATTGCGGCAGTTATCTTACAATTGCATGATTATGATCTTGATCTTTTTCCGGAGAAAGCAACGATGAATTGTAAACGGACATTTTAAGTTTTCTTCCATGTTTCTTTAAGGTCGACGGTCCGATTAAAAATTAAATGATCTGCGGTTGAGTTCTTGTCTTTTATAAAATAGCCCATTCTGACAAATTGAAAATGTACACCCCCATCATCCCCTTCCTTCAGTTCACGCTCTACATAAGCATTTTGTAATACCTGACTGCTATCTTCATTTAAACTATTTAAGAAATCGTCCCCCATCTGACCAGGATTAAAAAGTTTATCATAAAGCCGGATTTCCGCGGGGACAGCAAAAGGGATACTCAACCAGTGGATTGTGCTTTTTACTTTAATGTTGCTTTGTTGATTACCTGACTTAGTTTCCGGGAAATATTTACAATGCAATTCGGTGATGTTTCCATGCTCATCTTTCACAAGATATTCACATAAGATGATATATGCTCCTTTTAACCTAACCGTTCCTCCTAACGTCAACCTGAAGTAATTCTTTGGCGGATGTTCCATAAAATCGTCCTGTTCAATCCACAGCTCTCTGGTAAATGGCACCTCCCGGCTGCCTTTGGCTTCCTCTCCAGGAAAATTTTCTAAACGTATAGATTCAGTAGTTGCTTCGTCGTAATTGGTTATAATAACCCGCAACGGATTTAAAACTGCTATTCGTCGCCGGGCCGTTTTGTTTAGATCCTCGCGTGCACAGAATTCTAATAAACTGTAATCCGTGATCGCATCCCGCTTCGCGACTCCAATCCGTTCACAAAACTCCCGGATAGCATTCGGTGTATATCCCCTTCTGCGGAGCCCGGCTATAGTAGGCAGGCGCGGATCGTCCCACCCATCAACCAGACCTTTTTCAACCAGTTGCTGCAACTTGCGCTTGCTCATGACCGTATATGCAAGGTTTAAACGAGCAAACTCAATCTGTTTGGACGGAAATAACGTCAGTTCAGCAATGAACCAATTATAAAGCTGCCTGTGCGCAACAAATTCAAGGGTACAGGTTGAATGACTGATATGCTCAATAGCATCAGACTGACCCTGAGCGAAATCATACAGTGGGTAAATGTGCCAGGCACTTCCGGTACGGTGATGGGGGGTATGCTTGATGCGATACATGATTGGGTCCCTCATGTGCATATTGGCAGCGCCCATATCGATCTTAGCACGCAATACTTTCTCACCATCTTCGAATTGACCGAGTTTCATCGCCTCGAATAAACGCAAATTTTCTCCCGCCGAACGGTCTCTGTAGCGATTGGTGACTCCCGGAATCTGGGGAGTACCTTTCTGTGCTGCAATCTCTTCAGATGGACTGTCATCCACGTAAGCGAGGCCTTTTTTGATTAATTCAACTGCAAATCCGTAAAGGATTTCAAAGTAGTCAGAAGCATAGAATTCACCATGCCATTCAAAGCCTAACCACTGAATATCTTTCTTGATCTCGGCTACATAACTGCTGTTTTCGCGTTCGGGATTTGTATCGTCAAACCTTAAATTAACTCTTCCTTTGTATTTTAATGCAAGCCCGAAATTCAAACAGATGGATTTGGCATGGCCAAGATGTAGATATCCGTTGGGCTCTGGAGGGAATCTTGTTACGATACCTTCAGGATAAACCTGACCACGGATGTCTTCATCAATGATTGCCTCAACAAAATTTAATGATTCCCCCATGCTATTTGTCGTTTTGTGTAATTGTTAAATCACGTATCAGCCCTTTACGCTACAGCACCATGTTCCATCGCCGATAAAAATCGCTCACAATCAAGAGCCGCCATGCAACCGCTTCCGACAGCGGTCGCCGCCTGGCGATAAATTGGATCTTGAGCATCACCACAGCAGAAAATGCCTGGAATATTTGTATGGGTAGAACGGTCTTTTGTTTTAATGTAACCTATCTCATCCATCTCAATCCAGGGCCTGAATACAGCCGTGTTCGGGCTGTGACCGATAGCTATAAAAAGGCCCGTGATAGCCAATTTAGTTTCCATCAGGGTTACATTATTGAACAGCCTTGCGCCATTAACCTTTAGCCCATTTCCAAGTACTTCTTTTACGTCGACGTTAAATATGACCTCAATGTTAGGCGTGTTTTCTACCCGATGAATCATTGTTTTCGAAGCTTTGAACTTCGATTTACGAACCAGCATGTACACTTTCCTACAAAGTTTTGACAGGTGTAGTGCTTCCTCGGCAGCGGTATCTCCTGCACCCACAATAGCCACGTCCTCATCTTTAAAGAAAAACCCGTCGCAAGTCGCACAAGCCGAAACACCGCTACCAGAATATTGCTGTTCTGAATCCAGTCCCAGCCACTTCGGCGTTGCTCCTGCGGCAATAATGACGGATTCCGCAAGTACTACTTTCTTTTGGTCGATTGTAATTTTATAAGGTGGTTGTGAAAAATCAACGGAACTGATAAATCCGATGCGTAAATCCGCACCCATTCTGGAAGCTTGCCTGTGAAAGTTTTCCATCATTTCCGGCCCCATCACACCATCCGGATATCCAGGATAATTGTCGACATCAGACGTTTTTGTGAGCTGTCCCCCGATAAGCAACCCCGTATATAATACGGGCTTTAAATCCGCGCGAGCCGTATAAATGGCGGCCGTATAACCAGATGGCCCAGATCCGATAATCAAGCATTTTATTCTTTCATTCTGTTCTTTATTCAATTGTATTTGTCTTTTAGTGATAAGTATGTTTTATTCTTGTTTTATTTTATCGTTGTACAAGTGCCTGAACTTCGCCAGTTTGGGATCGATTACTGCCTGGCAATATCCTCCATCTGGATTCCTGTTATAATAATCCTGATGATAATCTTCAGCTTTATAAAAATGTTCGAACATTTCCAGCTGCGTCACAATCATATCCGAATATAATTTTTGCATCTCATCAATAATTTTCATTGCAGCTTGCTTTTCCTCTTCAGTTCGGTAGAAAATTATACTCCGATACTGGGAACCTCTGTCTGCACCTTGTTGGTTTACGGTTGTGGGGTTATGGGTGCTCAGATGTATGCTCAATAAATCCTCAAATGATATTTCATCCGGATTGTAGGTGATTTCAACCATTTCTGCATGTCCGGTTCCACCACCGCAAACCTCTCTATAGGTGGGGTTAATTACCGTTCCTCCACTGTAGCCACTCTCCACTTTTAATACGCCCTTCAGTCGTTGGAATACAGCTTCGGTACACCAGAAACATCCTCCACCAAAATCAACCTTCTTTTCGCGGACATCTATTTTTTTTAAGGAAACGGCGTTCATGCAGTAACGAAGTCCGCTCGGCTTTGGTCCGTCCTGAAAGACATGCCCAAGGTGGGCATCACAGGTGTTACAGAGGGCTTCAATTCGTATCATACCAAAGGAAACATCTTTATGATAAGCGACCGCATTTTCCTTTATCGGCTGAGTGAAGGAAGGCCATCCGGTTCCGCTTTCGAACTTTGTGTCCGCATCAAAAAGTTCCGTACTGCAGCAAACGCAGGCATATCTTCCCGGTTCGAAATAGGAACAAAGGTCAGAGCTGAATGCACGCTCTGTACCCTTAAGCCGGGTAATATTGAACTGCTCTGGGGTCAGGAGTGCTTTCCACTCTTCAGGTGTTTTTTCTACTCTTTTGTCGGGGGCAGGGCTGCCGTTATTGGCAAATTTTATAACATCAAGCCATTTTAGCATAATTGTATTATTTAAGATTAAAAAATAGATTCAATCGTAAACTCTTTGCCATTGAAAACAAAGGATTCATTTTGTTTCTTATCCATGAGTTCCTGATAAAACGGTGCATCAGGTGACATCGCCACAAAATGCTTCCCTTCCAGATCAAATTGACACGCGGGTATCCCAATAATAAAATATTGACCACCGACCAGTGCTACTGCACCTTCTGTTACAGACGTTTTAGTACTGAAATCCAAATTACGAAGCATTTCAATTTCATTTTCACGTTGATGAATTTGCCTTTCCAAAGCCTCCAAATATTCTTCAGTCTGTATTTTATGTGAGTTATCATCAGCATCTTGAACATCTTCAAGATTTAGATTGCCTCCCTTTTGATAGTTTGCATAGTCATCCCTTAGGCGTTGAAGGGTTTCTTCGTGCTGCTTTATAAGTGTCGCCTTTAAAGTAACTTTATCCATTTATCGTCTTGTTTTTCGGTTATAAGTATTGCTTAAATATGGATCACCGGGTTTAATAAGCTTTCCCTGTCCCATTTTGAAAGATTTGCAGCAGCTTCATACGTACTATGCAGAAAGTCAAGCAAAGTTTGGGAGGGATTGTCCGACTCTTGTACTTCTTTATACGGAAGCAGAAATTCTCGTAAGTTTTCGTCGTAATAAGCGGTGTCAGGTTTTAAATCAGACTTTTTATAGTTTTCTGGTTCAGGATAGATATAGCTGTAAAAAGCAGCGAAAGGAACTGCTTCACTTCCGGGCCAGAATCCGCAGCTGCATACTTCATGAGAATAGGCTTCCTGTGCCACCCAGTCAGGTAGATTGGGAATGCCGCCAGGATGTAAAGGGGCCTCCTTGCCGGAAAAACGGGATACTACTAAATCAAAGCTTCCCCAAAAGAAATGCACAGGACTGCATTTCCCAGTAAATTCCGCTCGAAATTTGGTAAAAACCTCGTTAGCATTTAAAAGTGCCTGATGCAAATCGGCGGCATGCTGCGGATTATAGGCGGGATATGCTTCGTCCAGATGAAACGGAGTAGGGTTCTCTATTTCACAGGGAATGGGATTTATTGGACAGTCAATCCCAAAATCTTTCAGGGTTGCCAGCACATGCCTGTAACAAGAGGCTACCGAAAGAGAGTTCAGGTCGAAAACCTGTTCTTCCATTTTACTGGTTATAATCTGTAACCGATGTCGCAAGAAATCATAGTTAATTTGAAAGTGCTTGTCATTTCCAGGAATATCGCCAGTGGTTAGTCCGAACGGCGTTACCAACAAGGTAACATGCCAGGAATGATTAATCCACGGAAGTCTTGCTAATTTAACTTTTCCCGCCATCTGTGTCCATCGATGGATCGTCTCGTAAGTCTGTTTTGCCTCTTTATAGGATAATTCAGGCCAATTTTCTTTTGTCATTTGTTCCTAAGTTATATGTCAGGTACCTTGTTAATAAAGGACACTGGTTTATGTCAATGACTTCCTATCGTCCGGTGGTCAGTAGCCTTTTGTTCGTGTGATTAACTTTGCTTTATATATCATCCGGGCCGCTGAACGTCTTCTTTCCGCATCATTATGGCATAAGTGTTAGAGTCCTACAGGCTTTAACCATCTAAACCTGAAATTGTTGTTTAAATCCGTTGATTAAACTGCCGTCCAAATTGCATTCATAAACCAGGATTTGGAATCCAGGAATTCTGCAGTTTGGATAAATCCATTATGAATCGCCATTTCTCGAATCTGATCTTTTGAATATTTCTGTGATATTTCCGTCCATATGCATTCATCCTTTTTAAAAGGTATTCGGGCGCCGGGTAGATGAACCACCATATCACTTAAACAAACAAGATAGCTTTTCGCCGCTCCCGTCAAAGGATCATAGCTACAATAGTGATCAAACTGGTCGATCTTGAAGTCCGCTTCTAATTCACCGTTAATTCTATCCAGGAGGTTAAGATTAAATTTCCGCGTAAGCCCCTCCCGATCATCGTAAGCGCGCTTGATGACAGCGGGGTGTTTAACGAGATCAAACCCTATTACGCACTGATCACCGGGTTGTAAATAACTACGTAATTTTTTACAGAATTGGTTACTTTCCACTTTTGTCATATTTCCGATATTGCCCCCTAAACACATCACAATCTTTCGCGTTTTCGTTAGTAAACAGTGGGATGATAATTGGTCAAAGTAGTCCCCTACTAAACCATTAAATCGTAAATAGGGATCTTGAGCCGGCAGAAATGTTTGTAATTCATTGATTATATTTTCAGATATGTCTATAGGTACGTAATTAAAAGATACATCTGCAGTACTAAGGGCGCGTAGCAAATGAATTGACTTAGCGCAATTGCCAGGCCCTAACTCGATTAATTCAAAGTCTAAGTTTTGCGCTGTTAAACAGTCGACGATTTCTTTAGTTTGACAGGTAAAAATTTCCATTTCACATCTGGTAAGATAGTAATCCGGTGACATCATTATCGCCTGAAATAGACTGTCGCCCTTTTTGTCGTAAAAATATTTTGACGGTAGCGTTTTTGGGGTTTGAGTCAGACCTTGGATAACATCAAAATAGAAATCTTTACTTTCTGTTTTAAGCCTGTATTCATCTGCGTCTGTTGATATCATATATTAAGTGGGGTTTAAAACAATAAACTAAAATTGCATGATTTTTTAAATCAAGCAAGAAATAAGGAATGCAAATTAATATCTTGCACGCTTTTCCACATTGATATATGTCACATAATCGGTTAACCGATCAGACTTGAACAACGCCCACTGGAAAGGACACGTTATGTATGTACGCAGCTTTTATGATCGGCTTTTAAACTCCGATATGTTTGTACCGCCATATTGTTTAAAGAACCTGCTAAAGTGCGCGGGATTTTCAAATCCAAGTTCGTAGGCGATTTCCTTTGCGGATTTTTCTGTATAATGGAGATAGCGTTTAGCTTCTAGTACAAGCCGGTCACGGATTAGTGCAGACGGTGCCGGTTGCTTTAACAACGCAAAGACATTACTCAATGTTTTTGGAGATTTATTGAGGACAGCTGCATAAAAGCTGACCTTGTGTTCCTCCTTGAAATTTTCCTCGAGCAGTAATGAAAATTTCCGAACAATATCCATTCTTTCGTCGGGAAATCGCTGATAGCTTTCGCTCTGAAGCTTTGCCATCCTAGTCATCTTTATGATTACCCTTTTTAACAGAGTCCGCAGCATTTCTCCCTGAAAATTGTCTCTCACCATCAGTTCATTAGAAAACACTTTTTCCAAATCGGACATTTCCTCGGCTTCTTCGGTATTCAGCGTGATAAACATTGGATGCCGGATACCGTAGAAAAGAAATCCGACACACCCCACTTCAGCATCGTGATCAATGATGCAGTAAAATTCGCGGTTAAATTGCCAGGCAGTTAGGGCTTCAGGATGTTGAAATTTAAAATGTTGATTGGAAACAAGTGGAAGAACGCTCTGTGGCGGCATCGTATAGGCAATCGCATCGATAAGCACTTCCTGTGCTTCTCCCCTGTTGTATATGAAGGTATTTTCGGGCAAAGGACTTGGCAATCCAAGTCCTTTGCCCGAAAGCAGTTTATTGCCACTGTGCATCACAAACCGCGCCGACGTTGCATTTTCGCTATATTCTCTGATCATTCCCGTTCAGGTTTCAATTTTATATTTATAAATTTAGAAAAATCAACATCAATTAGATAATTGGCTCATTCTCCAGCCACCATCCGCACGGCAACAACGATTCGATTCCAGCTACCAATGGTTACCGTGTTATTTGAATACAGACTGATCAATTAATGCTTTTTGCCAATGGAAATTCATTCGGCACTTTGGTTACAGCATGCAGTATGTTACTGATGGTTCTGTCGCCAATGTGGACGATCAAATCGATGAGACTCTCTTTTGAATAACCAGCTTGAAAAAAGGCAGCTATCAATGTACCGTCGCCTGCATGTCTTTTCTCTGAAAGCTGTTTAGCAACCTTTACCAATGCATCCAGTTTTTTGTCAAAACTCGCACTCCCGCTTCTTATTTCAAGGGTCTGCTCTTCGGTGAATCCATTTAGTTTAGCGACTATGGTATGGGCACTTAGGCAATATACGCAGCTATTTACCTCGCTCACCACCAGCGTCACCGCTTCTACTTCTTTTTTGCTTAGTGAGGTCTTGCTATTTTCAAGATTAATATAAGCTTCCAGGGCGTTTTCGGAATAAGCCAGGGTCGAATACAGATTGGGAACAGCTCCGAACGCTTTTTTCAGCTGGTCGAATACTTGTTGATTTTTTGCAGAAACCTCTTCTCTTTTCAGGACTTTGAATGTGTTTTCCATTTTACTAAGTTGTTTACGTTAGAAATTTATTCGTTATTGATATTACAAAGGTAAGCCTCGGTATAGGCCTCTGAAGTATCTGTACTTCCCTTAATGATATCTATACTTCCCGATGGGATAACCTGCAATCTCAGCTTGCTTAGCAAAATCGAAACTACGATAATAAAGTGTCCGAGTGGTTTTGGATGCCTGTCAAACACATTTGGTGGAGAGGAGTAACAAGGAATTACAGGAGATTTAAATGATTTCCGTTAGGTGTTTGTAATTCGATTTTAGCGTTTGCATCGCCTCATCCATACGGCCACCCAGCATCATTTTTCCTAAGGATAATGTAAAGCCTTTTATTTGTTCCAATTCAATTTTTGGAGGCATTGCCAGCGCATTCGGATTCGTTTTTATATCTATGATAACAGGTCCGTTATGCGCCAAAGCCTCAGAAAGCCCTTCATAAATTAATTGGGGTTCATCTATAGTTATAGATTTAAAGCCCATAGCAGATCCGATAAGCGCAAAGTCAGGATTAATAAGATCTGTTTCATTATCAATGAGGCCTTGAACTTCCATTTCAAGTTTTACCATTCCTAATGAACGATTGTTAAATACGAGAATCTTGACAGGCAAATTATATTGTTTAATGGTCACCAGATCACCCAGTAACATGGACAATCCACCATCGCCACAGAGCGCTATAATTTGCTTTTCCGGATGTGCCAAAGCCGCACCGATCGCCATGGGCATCGCGTTGGCCATAGAACCGTGATTGAACGATCCTAGAAATGTGCGCCCTTTAGCAGCGTCTATGTAACGAGCTGCCCACACGCAACACATGCCTGTATCCATGGTGAAAATAGCATTATCGGACACCAGTGTATTGATCGTATGAGCTACAAATTCAGGCTGTATAAGATCCTTTGTCCCTGAATCTTTTACATAAGTATTTAGATGTGCTTTTACATGATCATATAATCCCAATTGCGCTTGGAGAAAGCTATTGTCTGTTTTATTATTTATAAATGGCAGTAGTGCCGTTAAGGTGTCCTTAATATCTCCAGTTAATCCGAGTTCCAGTTTTGCCCGCCTTCCCAATTTTTCTGGCTTATCATCTATTTGGATCAGCTTGTTGCCGGTTGGCAGGAATGGTGTGTAAGGAAAATCTGTGCCCAAAAGCAATACCACATCTGATTCATGCATCGCATGATATGCCGAAGGCAGGCCCAAGAGTCCGGTCATTCCGACATCATTTGGATTGTCATACTGTATGCTCATTTTTCCACGGAAAGTATAGCCCACCGGGGCCTTTAAAGCCTCCGCAAGATGCATTATTTCCTCATGCGCGTGAATAGCTCCAAAGCCACAAAAGATCGAAACTTTTGGATACTTATTCAATAAGACAGCAACTTTATGCAATTCCTCATCAACTGGACGTCGCAGTGTGACAGCCTTGTAATTATGCATTGCGGCAACACTTTCCTGAGCGGGCAGCGCGGCGATATCACCCGGCAATCCGATCACAGCCACACCACGCTGGTGGATGGCATGCTGTATAGCCGTTTGCATCATACGCGGAGCTTGTGCAGGTGTTTGGATTATTTGGTTATAGCAGCTGCAATCATCGAAAAGTTTTATAGTATTTGTTTCCTGATGATAGTTAGTGCCAAATTCACGGGTAGGTATTGTCGCAGCAATTGCGATCACGGGCACTCCTGCACGTTGTGCGTCATAAAGACCATTAATGAGATGTATATGTCCAGGTCCCGAACTACCAGCACAACAGCCTATCCCATCAAGTTCAGCTTCAGCTGCTGCTGCATAAGCGCCTACCTCTTCATGCCGTACATGAATCCATTTTATTTTTCCATTACGCCGTACAGCATCGTTTAACTCATTTAGACTATCCCCGGTTACAGCATATATTCTTTTTACGCCACTTTCTACCAGCATTTCAACAATCTGTGTTGCTACCTTTTTACCCATGTTTTAATTATCTAAAATATAGTGGTTAATTTTCTATAATGTTGATGTTACTGTGCAAGTCTTTCACATAAAACAGGCTTCAGCCTTCTATTCAGTTACTTTGACGCCATGCCAAAAAGCGAAATATCCTTTAATACCTTCCGCTAAAGTTCGCGGTTCAGGATAGTACCATGCCGCATCATCTACTTTTTCTCCGTTAACTACTACATTATAGTAAGACGCTACACCTTTCCAAGGACAAGTCGTGTGTGTATTAGATTCCGCGAAGAACTCTTTTTTTATTGAGTCTGGCGGAAAATAATGGTTACCTTCAACAACTACCGTATTGTCACTTTCTGCAATTACTTGATTATTAAAAATAGCTCTCATTGATATGGATTTTTAGATTTAATTTTTACTTTATACCAGGCGCTGCACTGTTTCATTTACTGATTATCGATATATTCACCTAGAGCGACAGATAACTTCTCGAAAATTTCATCTTCCACTTGTCCATCCTGCTGTTCCCATGCATCGGTTCCTTCGCCGCTTTTCGACATGGTTGTGAAATGTTCATTATTTGATACCACAATGAATACGTCATTACAAGGAATAAACAGAAGGTTGTAATACTCGCCGGTATCATAGAGATCCATCTCTAAATGAAACGCTTCTTGTGGCATTTGAGGTTCGTAAAAGTCAAAATCGTCTTTATCAGTCATAATTATTTTTTAGCTTAACAAAGCTAAATCTCAACGATTTTAAAAAAAATGGACAAAATGGACAATCATTTGTACTTCTAAGCGATTCACTGAAACCAATACTTCTAATTAAGAATATTTTTGACTCCATATTTGTTGCGAAACACTGCTCCAATAATATAATCCGCACACAAACGCAAAAACATTAGACCTCAAAGAATGTTTGGTATACTCATACTTCAGACGTATTTTACAACAAATAGTCCTTTTTGTCCATTTATTGGCCCCTTCAGATAGTGTAGCTTTGTGGTTTCGAAAGACCACTTATTATTAATAATTATGTGAATAACAACGATCAATATCCTATCCATTATATTTTGTTAAAATAGGAGAAATCGACATTTTATATAGTGAAATAGACAGTGAGAATATGGATTTTTTATTTAATGTAATCAGGGATTCCTATTAATGTTTACGAGTATATTCGATTGCTTTGAAAATTATATCAGAGCCTATAACTTATTTTCTGACGAGGAGATTGCAACTATTAAGTCCTTGGCAATACCGAAGCGACTTAAAAAGAAGCAATACATACTACGTCAAGGCGATGTTTGTAGATATCACACTTTCGTATGCAGTGGTTGTCTTCGGTCATATCGAATCGATGACAAGGGCAGAGAACATATCTTTAGTTTTTCACCTGCTAAACATTGGGTACACGATAGTGTAAGTCTTGTGACCGGAACGCCTTCGGATGAACTTATCGAAGCTTTGGAGGATAGTGATGTTATACAGTTTTCAGCAGTTAGCTTTAAAACTCTTTTGAGAGAAATACCAAATTTCGAGGTACTAAACACTAAAATCATTACAGATGATTGCAGCAGAAGTCGTGACAGAATATATATGATGACCAACCATCAGGCAGAAGAAAGATACCGACAATTTATCCAACTTTTCCCACAATTGCATCAGTGCCTTCCAGTATTTATGATCGCTTCCTATATTGGTGTAACAAGGGAAACATTAACCAGAATACGCAGTAACATGATCGATCTTTAAGCTAAGCTGCTTCTATCTTTCTTTATGTCTTGCAACATTGTGATAATTTTGTCTAATTTATCAGTTTCGAGCCTATTGAGGCCAACCTGCAACTCTTCGATTTCGCGTTTTGCTTCCAGATTGGTCCTATAATCATCATAAGCCTGAATCCTGTCTCTGGCACTTTGTCGATTTTGGGCCATCATGATTATCGGTGCCGCATAGGCAGCTTGTATAGAGAACAACAGATTAAGCAGGATAAAAGGATAAGGATCCCAATGCAAAAGATATGCTGTTAAATTGATAGCACCCCAAACCAGGATGATTGCGGTTTGGATAATAATGAATCTCCATGAGCCCATTATGTTAGTTACTTTATCGGCAAGTTGATCACCCAAGCTGCAACTGGATTCATGTTCTTCATGCCATGTTTTGATATTTTCCATTTCTATGATTATAATACACTGAGACACCCTAGTTACCGCAGTTCAAGTGTCGATATTTCAAAACAGGTGGAGACATCCCCCTTCCAAATTAAATCAAGCGCCTTTTTTGTTCGCTTTATATTCAACTCTCTTAAGGCGATTGTCTCTTAAGATGCTGGTCGCAAGCCAAACATATTGCTGTGTTTGTTCATCGAATCCCAGCATTGAGAAGGCAGTTCCGACAGGACATTCAGGAAAATCAGGAAATCCTACCCGTAGCACATATCGGCTACTATACGCCTCAAAATCAGATAAGGTAATCTTTTTCAATCCATATTTTACATAAGGATCCTCATCGTCAAAAATATAGGTGACCAAAGGCACATTTCTCAGAATCTTAGTGATCGTTTGATCTTCCATATAAAGATACATTCCTAAAAGATCAACTATTAGTCCCCTAAGCGCATACTTAGGAATGAAAACAGCAAATAAGTTTTGTGTATCGAACGCCTCCTCAGTGATGTCAAATTGATATGCTCCTTCAATAATTACGTCATCTTCACTAAAGCCCTGGTCCATGCCTGTAGAAAAAACCAAATTGTCTTTTATGATAAAGTTGTCGGAATAACCTTTAAGACGCAGTTCGTCAACTACTTTGACAAGATCATTTTCATATAATGCCATACTCAATATTTAGTTTTATGCTCTTTTAGCTTTTTTAGAATTTCCAAAGAAACGAAATTGACGGTTTCAGTGCAAGGACATATGTCACATAATATTCGACATGCTATTTTATCCTAGTCACACAGGGCGAAGCATTATCATTACCGGATTTTTTGTGACATATATCATTTATAAAAAGAAGATTACTAGCGTTCTTTATTTACCAATAAATTTGCTGGCCTCCTGAATTTAGAGGAACCCAGATGCTTTTGTACCCGGTAAAATAAATCATTATGAAAAAGATCTTTCCAACCGCACAGTTACTATTACGTTTCGCCTTAGGGGCGGGCTTCATCCTACCAGTATTGGATCGCATTGGCTTTTTGGGTGTCCCCGGAAGTGCTAATGTATCATGGGGGAATTGGGCTAATTTTGTCGCTTACGCGCATAATTTGATGCCTTATCTTCCCACAAAAACAGCTTCATTTTTTAGTGTGATAGCTACTATTGGAGAAGTATTATTTGGCATATTGCTTATTATGGGTTATAAAATCAAGCTCGCCGCCTACGGTAGTTTCGTGCTTACGCTGATATTTGCACTCAGTATGCTGTTCTTTGTAGGGTACCGATCTCCATTTGATTATTCCGTTTTTGTGGTCAGCTTTTCCAGCCTGCTATTAGCCACCCTCCAAAATAGGGAAATGCAAGAAAATCAATAAACCTATTCTATAATTGACAGGCAGCCGATATTCAGCCGTGTGATGTGAAGAATAAGGTGTGATAAATGTCATTGCTCACATGTTCATGTGAACATATTTTTACTACAGTTAATAAATTGAAAATTGATATGATGAAACCAAACATTGGAATAAGCGAACTGCATCTTGCAGAAGTCAGCCAGGTACTCTCTCACATTCTTGCAGATGAATTTGTATTGTATACTAAAACGCGTAATGCACATTGGAATCTTGAGGGACCAGACTTCCATTCAATGCATGTGCTGTTTGAATCGCAATATAACGAGCTGGCAGAGGTTGTAGATAAAATCGCCGAACGGATAAGAATGTTGGGCCACTATGCGCCAGCGACTTTAAAACAATTTCTGGAATTAACGCACCTCACAGAACAGATGAGAGACAAGAATGACAGCAAAGGTTTTATAAAGGATTTATTGAATGACCACGAAAGTATTGTCATCAACATCCGAATACAAATTAACCGTTTGGCCGAGCAATTAAAAGATGCTGGTACCAGCGATTACTTGACAGGCCTGACTGAATACCACGAAAAAATTGCCTGGATACTTCGCTCGCATTTGATATAGGTGCCGGATTGCAGGAATCGCAAAAATTTGTGGCGAACAACTTAATGTATCACTAAGAACTAAACAGATGAAATCAAAAACTGAACAGATCAAATCGTTTCCACTTCCTACTAAACCCGAAGACATAATTCCTTCGCTTGTTGAGCGATTCAACTCCGGCGAGGTCAGTAACCAGATGGCCATGTATGCCCCAGAGGCAGTTTTCATCACGAACGATGGGCGAACCGTCACTGATCACGCAGAAATAGCCGCCATAATCGGTCGTGATATCAAGCTCGGCCTACAGCTGGTGGCCCATGTGCGCCACGTGTTCGTTGCCGGCGATACCGCCCAGATCATCCTCGACTGGTCCATTGATGGAAAGGGGCCTGACGGCAACCCCGTGCACCTTGGAGGCTCGGCATGCGATATCGCACGCCGCGGCGCGGATGGTTTCTGGCGGTACATTATCGACAATAACCAAGGGACGGCATTACGATAGCCTCCGGATAAATGTAAGCCATGGCGGCTCCAGTGATGGAGGCGCCATGGCTTAGCAAGAAAATCCGCTTAATTGCTATCCTCATTGAATGATTTACGGAAAATGTCCGGCGATTTACCTGTTTGTACTTTAAAGAAACGGCTGAAATAAGCCACGTCATGAAAACCAAGTTCAAGGGCAACTTGTTTTATTGGTTTGTTACTCAAATATAATTCATGCTTAGCCTGTGTTATGATTCGTTCTGAAATCATGTCGCCAACAGTCTTTTCCAGGTGCTGCTTTGCCATACGGTTTAGTGTTTTTACGCTAACATTCAACAGCTTTGCATAATCCGACGGCCGATGCTTGCGCTGAAAGTGCTGCTCTACTGCATCGATCAGTTTTCGAATTGTGTAATGAGCTTCTGAGAGCATCTCCGAATGTATGACTCCTCTTTCCACCTTTATCCGTGAGGCGTAGATCATAAATATTTTTACCCAGGAGACCGTAATATCATAACGACCTAAACGGTCACTTTGGAGTTCTGAAATAAGGTGGTCCAGCGGATGTAGAAGTCGATCCATTTCTTCTTTGGTGATTTTTATGGAGGGAATCTCTCCGATATTCTTAAATAGTACCTGCTTGCTGGTTAATTCCAGATCGTATTTATGGTTCCAAAAAAAATCCGGGTGGAATTGCAGTAGTATGCCATCAAGCGGACCACTTGCCTCGATTTGAAAAGGTTGGTAAATCGGAAATCTGATCAAGCAATTTTCAGAGAAATCATAGGTAACCTGATCAAAGGAAAAATGGCCTTTTCCTTTCTTGATCAAGATCATTTTATAACAGTTAAAGCTATGCAGGGTTTTAAAATACTGACTGTCCTTAAGGTGTATCAGCTTAAACGCTAACACGTTGGTTTGGGGGTTAATTAATTCTATTTTCAATTGTTTATTCATCACTAAATAATTTTATCCCACTGATATAAATACCGATTACCTCAAAGGTTTTATGGACGCGAGGAAAGGCTTATTTCAATCTTTCTGCGTTCTCATGGTTGCAAAGAGTAATTTTTAGTTGCCAGGTCAGATTCCACATCTGATGGTGGGTAATTGCCAGTGCCTGCAGGTGCTGCAGCATCGTCGGATAGATGTGTGTCTATCGCGATCTCACCTTGTAACAACTTAGCAACCGGGCAATTTTTTGCTACCCAGACTAGCCTTTCCTTTTGTGCATCCGTCACCAGCTGGCCAAACGAAAGTGTTCTGAAAATCGCAGTCTTAAAAGGTTCCATCTCTTGCATCATATTTACCGAACAGTGTATATCCGTAATATCCCATCCTTTTCTGTTGATATACATACGTAAAGTGGTCAAGGTACACCCGATCAATCCGGATAGTACAGTCGTGAATGGATCAGGGCCAATATCTTGACCACCGTTGAACGAGGGCTCGTCCAGTACCAGTTCACCCTTCCTCCATTGGATGGTAACCTCCTGGCGGTCTTTTACCAGGTCGCCAGTAATGTCCTTTGCGAAGAGGTGTGAGGTTTGCTTTTTACGTATCATGATATTTGATTTTTGGAATGTTTTAGCGCGCTCTGATTCCTCATTTATGAATGCTGATGATCATTTTTCCCTTGGTCCGTTCAGCCGTATTGAATACGGCGATCGCATCGTCGAGGGCAACCACCTTGCCGATGTTTGTCCGCACTCGCCCGTCACGAGCCCGCTGGGCAATCTTACTTAACTGGGCTGGATCGGGTACGACGATAAAGTCGATCGCCAAACCATCGGTTGGCTGTACCTCTGCCGGGCCAGCTATGCTCACCAATATCCCACCCGCCCGGACAAGGCCTGCAGATCGTTTCCCGATCTCACCGCCAAAAATATCGAATACCAGATCGACTTTCCCCACATCTTCCAGGACGTCGTTCTCGAGGTCTACAAATTCCTGCACGCCGAAGTCGAGAGCCGCCTGACGACTACCGCCGCGTCCAGTGCCGATCACATACGCGCCAGCCTCACGGGCGAGCTGGGTTGCCATCGAACCGACTACGCCGCCTGCACCATGTACAAGCACCCTTTGCCCAGCCTGAAGGTGGCCATGCTCGAAGAGACCTTGCCAAGCGGTAAGGCCAGACATAACCAGGGCCGCTCCTACTGTGTAATCAATTTCATCAGGCAGGGGTGCGAGGTTACGTGCCTCAACAACCACATATTCAGCCAATGTGCCGTCGCGATACCAGTCTGTCAGACCGAACACCCGCTGCCCTACAGACAAGCCCGTTGTTCCATAACCGAGGGCAATGACCACTCCTGCCAACTCGTGGCCGGGAATAGACGGTGCCCGATCCCGGCCAAGGCGATCAATCCAGGTCGAAGGCCACGCGAGCTCATCCCCTGTGAATCCTGACGCATAGACCTGAACAACAACATCGCCATAGCCCACGCCAGATAGGTTATCGAGCCCGGCTGCATGTGGTTCCGGCCGCTCCATCAATTTCATCCCGGCAGTTCCTGCCGTTTGATCCGTTACTACAATCGCCTTCATTGCATACCTCCCTTTCTTATCGGCAAACGCTCACTTAATAAAGTGATGTTGCCATACACTATTGTTTTTAATCTAGTTTTTTGCATGGTTTTAGCATTTAGAATTCTATAACGACTATTTTTTGGGTATATAAATTTACCTTTTAATTTGGATACCTTAGTGGTCCAAATTTAAAATGCATTAGGGTCCAATTATGATTAAAAAGTTTCTTGAGATTTCATTTAAAAAAGAAGGACACCATGGCCCTTTATACCAGCAATTAGAATCGGAAATTATTCAATTGATTTGTCGCGGTATCTTGAAACCAGGGGAGGTGCTTCCCTCTTCACGTGCATTGGCACAGAGCCTGAAACTCAATCGTAAAACAGTGATTGCAACCTACGAGGAATTGGACGCACAGGGCTGGGTGGAAACCAGGGATAGAAGTGGTGTTTATGTTTCCAGTCAGCTGCCTGATACCTCCGCTCGAACAATTAACGAAAACAGCAAAAAGTTGATACGAAGCCAGCAGCCAGGTTATCCATTGATCATAAAACACCCCTCTGATGTCGCTGATAAAACAGATCAAAATAGAGAAATCAATGACCTGGGGACTCGACCACCTTTATATAAGATCGATGACGGTTTTCCTGATCCCAGAATTGCACCTATTGAACAACTAGTTCGGGAATACAGAAGATTTGGGAAAGGTCGCTTAGCAAATCAATTTCTTATGTATGGCCCGGAACAAGGTTCCTATCGGCTCAGGGTCGAACTTGCCAATTTTTTAAACCGGACCAGAGGAATGCAAGTCACCGAAAAAGATATACTGATCACTAAAGGCACTCAGATGGCTATTTATTTAACTACACGGTTACTCATCCACCCCGGAGATACTGTATTTGTACCAGAACCAGGCTATTTTGATGCGAATCGAACTTTTGAGCTGGCAGGAGCCAATCTGGTATTTATACCAGTCGATAAAGATGGTATGGATGTAGACAGGATTGAACAGTTGTGTAAAAAGAAGGTGCCCAAAATGATCTATATTATTCCGCATCACCACCGGCCGACCACTGTTACACTGAGTGCGGAGCGGCGCATGCGATTGATGAACCTGGCCTACAAGTACGGTTTTGCATTGCTCGAAGATGACTATGATTTTGATTATCACTTTACCAGCAATCCTCTTTTACCTTTAGCAAGCGTTGATACGGCCGGACATATTATTTATGTAGGTTCCTTTTGCAAAAGTATTGCTCCGGGTATACGAATCGGGTTTATGGTTGCCCCTGAAGTGGTAATTAACGAAGCCGCTGCAATTCGTAAATTAATAGATCGGCAAGGTGAACAGTTGCTGGAAGAAGCAACTGCAGAACTTTTAAGTTCTGGCGACATTTCCCGGCACATCAAAAAGTCGTATAAGGTTTATCGGGGACGGTTGGAAAATACTTGCCGATTGCTTTCGGAGCAGCTGGGAGAATTTTTAACCTTTGAGCGGCCAAATGGTGGATTGGCTATCTGGGCAACCTACAAAAAAGGCATAAGTGCCAGAGCAGCTGCCTTGAATGCAGCAAAGTTGGGGTTAAAAATTAGTGATGGCCGTAATTATTTCTTTCAACCTGATATTTCCATGCCACATGATTTCATACGCATCGGTTACTGTTCTTTAGATGAAACTGAAATGGCCGGTGCAATTGATATCTGGAGACGGGCACTTACGCTATCTGCTACCGAAGAAGCTCCCTGATTTATTTTTTGCATGGCTTAAAACAAGCCATGCAAAAAATCATTCTTATTTTAGCAACCGGGCCAGTTTGGCTTCCAAAGCCGCTCCTTTTAGGTTCTTTCCAATAATTCTGCCTGTTTTATCCAAAAGCAGGTTCTGCGGAACAGCCTGTATGCCATACATTACGGCAACTTCATTTTTCCAGCCTTTTAAATCGGAAACGTGCGTCCAGGTCAGCCCATCCTTTTTAATTGCGGTTAACCAGGCATTTTTGGTTCTATCCAATGAAACACCGAGAATCTCCAGGCCTTTATCATGGTACTTCTGGTAGGCTTTAACCACATTAGGGTTCTCTAAACGGCAAGGACCACACCATGATGCCCAAAAATCAACCAGCACATATTTCCCCTGGAAATCTGACAGTTTTACCGGCTTGCCTTCAGGATCGTTTTGCGTAAACGGAAGCGCCATGGAACCTACTTCCATCACTTTCATTTTATCCAGCTTCCGCGCAAACTCGCGGCCGTCGCCGCTATTCTTTACATTTTCAGATAGCAGGTTAAACAAGGGCGCCGCTACGGTATATTCAGAAACAAATTTATCTATGATTTTCAGGGCATCAAGGCTAGCCATACTACCCGGGTTCTTGCGGATGAAAGCGGCCCTTATTTCATTTTGCTCTGCAATAATGCCCTTCTGCCGCTTGATGTAGTTCGCCATATAATCAGACATAAAGGCTTTATCTTTCTTTTTATCCGCAGGTAAATTCCTGAGGCCTGATGTTACCTCGTACATTTTTTCATCAGACGCGTTTAAAGCCTCCCTTAGCCTTTTATAGTCTGAATTCGTTTTTCCACCGGCAATTGTGGCATGTCCTAAAGAATCGGCGCTGCTGATCTGGATATTGCCCCCTTCTAAATAAACACCCATGGTCTCAGCAGGTCCGTTGAACTGGCCTGCAGCGGTATAGCTCAGCACCAATGTAGCCTGCACAGGGTAAGCAACTGTTCCTTTAAACTCAAAGACGCCGTTATTGATTGTTGTTGAATCTATAAAGGACGCAACTGCATTTTTGTAACCCAGGTAAACTTTTGCTGGTGCATTTATGGTTCCGATTTTACCTTTTAAGGTATAATTTACATTTTGGGCCACTAACGAGGCAGGAAATAACAGCATCAATGAGATGAGGTTCTTTTTTATTTTCATGATTAATTATTAAAATAGTTTATAATAAATTATTGAGGAAGGTTAACGCTTGCAGGATCATTGCCCAGCAGATGTTTTGAAAAATAATCTGCAAACAACCAGAAACAATATTCGTTGGTCCTGTAGCTGTGTGTCTGGCCAGGCAGAATAAAAATGTCGAACCGCTTGTTTGCTTTGATCAGAGCATCCGCCATCCTGTAGGTATTTGCCGGATGCACATTACTGTCCATATCCCCGGTAACCAGCAACAAGTGCCCTTTAAGGTTTGGAACCAGCTGCGTATTGGTTTCCACGTCATACCGGAACTTCGAAGTACCATCCTTTTCGTTAAGAATTTCTTTGATCCCGTTATATTTCTCGGTAAACAAATGATTGTAAATGGTATTGTCGTGGTTTCCTGAAGCAGAAATGGCAACTTTATAAAAATCGGGGTACTGGCATATGGCAGCGGCCGACATAAAGCCACCTCCCGAATGCCCGTAAATGCCAACCCGTTCCCGATCAATAAACCGGTGCCTGGTGGCGAGCTGTTCCACTGCATATTTTTTATCTGCCAGGCCATAATCCCTTAAGTTGCCATATCCATAATTGTGGTACCATTTAGAGCGTTGCGGGCTTCCACCCCTGTTTCCTAAAGTGAGCACGACAAAACCCAGCTGGGCCATGCGGTCCGTCCGGTCCATACTGGTAGAAAATGATTTATTTACAAATTCCGTATGCGGTCCGGGGTACACATATTCAATTACCGGATAGGTTTTGGTCGAATCGAAATCAAAAGGCTTATACATTACCCCATAAATGTCTGTCTGGCCATCATCCGCCTTTACTTTAAAAGGTTCCGGAAATTTATATCCCGCAGCAAATAAGCTACTGAGGTCTGCAGTTTCCAGACCTAGCACCAGCCGGCCATTACAGTCCCTCAGTTCCGATTTTGGCGCTGTATTTACCCTCGAGTAGCTGTCTACAAAATACTTCCTGGAATTGCTTATTTCAACATCATGGTCAAAATTGCCCTTATTTAATAGCGTAAGGCCCGTACCATCCAGCTTAATTTTATAAAAATGCCTGTAATAAGGGTCTTCACCCTGCTCACGACCGTTGGCATTAAAATAAAGTAAACGCTTCTTTTCGTCAACGCTGTAGCCATCATAGCTACAGTGCCATGGGCCGGAGGTGATCTGCTTTTTCATGTGGCCCTCATTATCGTATAAATAAAAGTGTGCCCAGCCGTCCCTTTCCGACAGGCAGATCATTTCTTTCCCTCCGCTAATCAGGATCGGATCGACTGCATCAACATAAGTGTTCATCTTCTCTTCGATCAGCACCTTCACTTTTTTGCTTTCCAGATTTACCGAACAAAACTGGTACTGTTGTAAATCCCTGCTTTGCCTGGAGAAATAAAGCTCGTCAGGATTCCCCGAAAGCCAGGTATCAGGCAACCGAAGCGTCTGGTTATGGAATTGCTTTACCGCTATGGTATCTGTTTTTTTGCCCGCAATAGTAAAAACCAGCAGTTCAGCTTCAGTAGCATCCACTTCACCCGGCATCTGGTAGGGGAAGCTGAGCAATGTTGGCCTTGGGCTTGATAGTGAATTAACCAACCATAGTGGCTTTAAATTTCTGTTGTCTTTCCTGATCAGCGCAAATTTTTTAGAATCGGGTGACCACAGGATTTTAGCCGGCTGCCGGTATATGCCAGGCTCCTTCGGCGGAAGCTCCGGATTACGCATTTCCGTACTTTTTCCATACGCATAACCTTCAGCCCCGTCCCCGGTTAACTGGTATTCAACAATTGAAGGGTTTGTTTCACTTGCAGAAGCCTTCAGGTAATTCTCCTTATCCATATAATAAAGATCGTTTCCCTTGGTATAAACAGCGTAGGCACTATCAGATGAAATGTTTAGCCAGCCTGGTCTGAAAAGCATTTTTCCTACCGGCTGCCTGGTCTGCTCATAAAGCCTGCCCGTGCTCCTGTTGTACTCCAGATGGTAAGTTTTTTTTGTACCTGTTCCTGCAACATCAAACTGAAAAACAGCCTCGTCCTTTGTAAATTTTGGGTTTATAGGCGGCAAGTGCTGATGGTCGTAAGGATCCTTCGTAATTGCCGTCAGCATGCCTGCCATTTTATGGTTGTCGAACAAATACGTTTTGGTCCTTCTGTCCGCGTCTACCAGATAGTAGTACACTCCTTTGGTAGTTTTATAAGTATACCAGAAGCAGTTACCCGATGCCAGCCAATGGGGCGTAACTTTGGTATCGAATACCATTTTATCGAGCCTGTCCGGCGAAAAGCGCTCGGCCAGGCTATAATTAGCTGCTGTTTTGGCCTGATCTTGTGCAAATACAGGCGGTCTGAAAAAAAGCACCGCGATAAAAATGAGGCCTATACCGGCATAGCGGTAGCATAAAATTTTCATATTTACCGGGGGTTCTGTGTATATCCTCCGTTTTGAATAGCTTCCAGCGGCAGCGGCCAGGTCCATTTCAAATCGCCGGGTTTCAGTTCAAAACGCTCTCCGTTTAAAACACGCAGTAAAGTAGTAGCGTATTTCGGTTCCTTGTTCAGGCGGCGAAGGTCTGCCCAGCGGGTGCCCCGCATCACCAGTTCCTTTCTGCGCTCGGCCAGTACCCAGCGCATCACCTGCTCATTGTCATTACTTTCCAGTTTTACATATGTCGCCGCGGTAAAACGTGCTTTTCGGAGGAGATTCAGGTCATCCAATGCACCCTGTGTATTCTGGTTCCTGGCTCTCGATTCTGCCCGGTTCAGGTACACTTCATCCGTTGCCAGACCGCCAAAATAATTGCTAGGTAAGTTTCCTTTGTAGCTGCCCTTAAACACCGAATTCACAATTACCGTGGTATCAGAAAATAATGCTTTTAACCGTATATCGCCTTTTTCATAGCTCCGCAATAGCGTAGTATCAGCATGATACCAGTTGAAAAGCTGTGTAAAAAACTGGACTGCCATGTAAATTACCTCCGGATTGTTCTTACCGTTCAACCCAAAAGTTGATGTAGTGCCGGCAGTTAATGTTATGGTGTTGTAATCCAATAAACCGTTTTGTATTTTCAGGCATTCATCGGCCGATTTCTCGGCAGCAGCATAATCCCCCATCTGCATGTAAACCCTGCTCAACAGGGCGAATACCGCAGGTCTACCCGGCCTGAAAACAAGATCCGGTTTATCCTTCAGCAGTGGTTCCGCTTCCTTTAAATCGCTGATGATCTTTTGATAAGTTTCTGCTACCGTTGACCGTGGTATAATTACAGTCGGGTCCGATTCTTCCCGCAGAGACAGCCCCAAAGGCAAACCTGCATTTTCCTGGCTGTAAACCGGACAAAATACCTGGGCCATATTGTAAAAATACATTGCCCGTGTAAACAGGGCAGTGCCTTTAAGCTTGTCCCACTTTGCCCCCTCCGCTTCAGTGCGGGGATGGCTATTGATAAATTCCATAGCCAGGTTGCACAGATAAACGGCGTTATAGCCTTTATTCCAGTCAACATCCGTTTCTCTGCCCACGTAGATCTGATCCGCCCAGATATAGGCATTGCGCTGAGATACTGCCGGGAGCGAGCCAGATGTGGCAAAATACTGCGTTGCCGGGATCCAGTAGTCATCGGCTCCTATGTTTGCAAAGCTAAGGGCGCTGGATTCATTGATCACACCAGTTTGGTCCAGCAGTTTTTGAAAATCGTCTGCTGATTCCGGTACCCGCAGGTTCTTTTCCTGCTGCAGGTCTAAAAATTCCTTTCCACAGGAACAAAAAATCGTTGCCACAAAAAGAAGGCAGGACAGTCTGATAAATATGTTCATAATAATCTTTTTTTCTGGTTAAAAATCTGCCTGGATACCAAATGAATACGATTTAGGCTGAGGGTATAAAGTATTCGGATAATCCGGATCAAGTCCAACATCGTTGGCCCTCCAGATGATACCGAGCTCTCTGGCGTAACCATATACCCGAAGTTTTTTCACCGGCCAGTTTTTGATCAATCGCTGCGGAAGCGAATAACTAAGGGTAACATCCTGTAAACGGATCACATCGCCTTTGGTAATCAAAGCTTCCGAATATTGATAGTAAGTAGCCGAGCTGGTAAGATCACCCGTCAGCAGCCTGGCTGGTACACCCGCCGGGACATTTGTAGTTTTTTCATCGCCAGGTACTTTCCATCTTTTGAAATAATCCATATGGTAGCCCGGCGTCAGCAGGTTCCCGAATTCTCCGCCCGGCAGCTGTGAATTACGCCTGAAAACATAGTCGAACCGGCCAACAATCAATGCGCTTACGGAAAGTCCGTTCCACTCAAAGGTATTCATCAGGGATGAAGAAAGCTTGGGCACTGTAGTACCTGCCAGAATAAAATCAGCTTTTTTCAAGGCATTGAAATAAGCCGTGTATTTATTGGTTATAGCGCCATTTGCATCATACAATAGTACACTGCCATTCTCAGGATTTAAGCCATTCCAGGGCAAGGCATAGATTTTGTCTACCGACATCCCATTTTCGAAAGGGTTGATCGTTAGGTATTGGTTGTCCCGGGGTAGAACCCTTTCACTTAAACGCGTGATCTTGTTGGCGCTTGTGTTCAGGATCAGATTGCTGGTCCAGCTGAATTTACCGATCTCTAAATTCCGGCTTCCGATCTGTATGTCCCAGCCCCAGGTTTGCATGGATCCATAATTACGCTCGAAGGCTGGCGGCACACCCGTTGTGGGGTCTACCAGGTTACTGCCCAGTAACTCGCTGGCATACTTCCTGTAATATTCTACGCTGCCATTGATGCGGCTTTTAAAGAGGCGGAAATCAGCACCTAAGTTCATGGTATTGATCTGTTCCCAGCGTAGGCTGGGGTTACCTGCCGTTACAAGATTTGCAATAATAGTGGCTGTATTTCCGTCTGTAACACCATCCCTGATGGTTGGATATTGCGTTTGTGTCCGGTCAATATTTCCTGCACTGCCGTAAGTAGCGCGGAGTTTAAGATAAGGCACCTGGTCTTGTAAATGGAAGAAGGGTTCCTTGCTGATGTCCCAGGCCAGGCCTGTAGACCATAATACCGTACCGCGCTGGTTCGTTTTAACCCCCAGCAGGTTACTCCCATCCCAGCGCATACTCCCACTCAGGATATACTTATCGTTATAGGTATAGCTGGCATTACCGAAATAAGAAAGATCGCGGGTTGTTTTATGCGATAGCAGGTTGTTTGCAGCTGTAGGTATACGAAGAGACCCGCTTGGCAAAGTCTTGTATTGCGTTAAAAAGTCCATCGCCGCTGAAGCAGTAAGCAGGTAGTCATCATAATTATATAAGGTAACGCCCGGCTGGTTAAAAGCAATATACTGACGAACCTCTCCCCCGGCTATCGCATTGACGCTGTGTTTACCGTTGAATGTTTGTGCATAGCCCAGCACACCACGTCCGGATTGATTGGTTGCTTTCTGTGTTCCGGGACGGTTCAGTATCCCTCCCAATGGTATAGGATGCTTTATCGGAGGGGTAACCGTAGCAGTTGTCGGCTGCATAAATTTATTGTACAGATCGCGCACATAGTAACTTTCCGGTGCATAATACGTTTCCTGATCTACCTGGCTGGAAATGTACTGGAAATTCAGATCCGCATTGAAGTATTTCAGGAATTTATACTTCAAGCCTCCGTTTAGCCGCAGGTCTGTTGAGGTACTCCTGCTGTCATTGTACTTCACTTCATCCAAAGGCCGCATCAGCCAATCGGCCATGTTATCGTTCGGAAATTTTGCCTGGATCTGCTCCTGGTAAAAATAACGATTGCTGGTAAGGTTGATCGGATTCGGGTTTCCGTTTTCATCCAGCAGGCTCTCGTAAATATCCGGTCCTACCGAATTGAAGCTGTTGATGATACTGGCCAATACCGCGTTGTTTTTTCTCGGTGAATTGGTATACCACACTGTTCCCGTCAGCTCCAGGTTCGGTGTAATCTTGAAAGTATTCTGCAGGCTGAGGTTTAAGCGGCTTCCTGTGTTTCCTACATACGATTCTTTGTTTTTGTCATAATTTGCTGAAAAAGCATAGCGGTAATTGTTTCCGCCGCCACGCACGGAAAGGGCATTTTGCTGGTGTACGGATTGCTGGTACAACCTGTCAGACCAATCCTGGCGCAGGTCATTGCTTCTGTACCAGGCTTCTTTCGCATCGAACTGTTCCCTGGTAATCAGCTTGTCCTGCAATTTGTATAACAATTCCGGATATAAAGGAAGCCTTTGCTGGTCCAGGCGGAAATAGGAGCCCCGGTCAAACATTTCCTTCTGTATATCGATCACCGTAGATGCCGGTAAATAATTTTGTGAATAGAAAAGGTCTGGTTTCTCGCCAAGCACGACATTGCTGTTGAACGATACGGTGGCACGTTGGTTATACCGCCCGGATTTGGTATTGATCACGATCACTCCATTTCCAGCCAGGGCTCCCCATATACTGGCCGCGGCCGCATCTTTCAGTATGGTAACACTTTCTACATCCTGGGGGTTCAGCTGGTTAATATCGCCATTATATGGAAAATTGTCTACAACAATTAATGGAGTTTTAGCGCCCAGGATCGTGTTTACGCCACGGATGCGAATTTCAGGCGGACCCGATAGGTTCTCTTTACTAAGGTCTTTACGCGTAAACAGCATACCATTGGTAACGCCTTCCAAACGTTCCAGCACATTACCACTGGTAGAACGGTTAAACAGTTCGTTGTTGATTTGTGTAAATGAGCCCGTTGCCCTTTCTTTCGGTAGGGTCTGGTAGCCGGTATTCACCATAATTTCTACATCTTTCAACTCTCCGGTAGCCAGGTCAAGTTTAATTTCCAGGGGCATTTTCGCCTGCTTTAAGCTGAGCTCTAATGGCTTATACCCCACATACGTAATCACCAGGACTGCATCATCAGCTACATTGCTGATGTAAAAATCGCCCCTGGTATTTGTCTGGTAAGTCGTACTTTTCCCTTTTACGAGTACAGTAGCCCCCGCAAGTGGTGTCCCATTTTCATCAAGGACGCGCCCTTTTACCTCAATAGCTGTCAAGCGATCGGCCAGGCGTTCCAGGAAAGAAGGTGCTTCTTTTCTGGTGATGATAACCAGCTTGTCTTTTATCTCGTAAGCTAGCGGCAACCCGGTTAGCAAATGCTTTAAAGCCTCGTCAACAGAAACGTTGGAAACCTGTAGAGTACCCTTTATCTGTGGACTGACCAGGCGGCCGTCATAATAGAAATTAAAACCGCTTTGTTTCCTGATTTCCCGGAACAGCGATGTTAACGGTACATCTTGCTTGCTCAAAGTAATTTTCTGGCCAAACGTTGCTGCGCTGACCTGCATAAGGGATGCTATGAATAATACGGTGGTTAATCGCATAATTAGCCATATTTTAGGATATAACGCGAACGCTACACCAGTTTTTTTGGTATAATATTGATACATTTTGTCGTTGTTTATAAACGTGCCTTAAGGCCGACAAGAGACCACAACAATTGCTTTTGATAGCAAATGTTGTTAAGTTTACGTTTAGTTTGGTTTGCAGGTTGCCGCTGGCTGTCGAACTCTGGTGGCGCCCTGTAATAAAACAGTTTAAATTTAATTGTGTCCAAACACGAACCAGGAGTGCTTCACTTCTGGTTCATTTTTTATTGATCTTCTCTTTAGCGTTTTTTTTTAACTCTCCTATGTTTAACAGTTTAACCTTTAATATTAACAATTCAGTCTTGTAGCTCCCATCACATAAGGAAAGGGACATCTCAAGCTTTATTTTATTTTGAAACATATAGTTTTCGGCCTTCCAGTTTAAAATGTGCCTGGCCAGACCGTTCAATGCCTTCCAGTATGGTCTGTAGTTTAACATCCCTGGAAATCCAGCCACCAGATTGGATATTATCCGGCACAGAAGCATCATAAACCAACTCCACATTATACCAACGGGCAATTTTTCTCATAGCCGTACGGAAAGGCTGATGGTCCAGGTTAAACTCTCCATTCTTCCAGTCAATTATCTTTTCTATATCAGCTTTTTTTACCTGAATGGCATTACCGTCGTTTAACGCCTGATCGCCCGGTTTTAGCACCACATCATCCCTTCCGGCCTGTGCCGATGTGGTTTCAGGGCCGAGATGACGAACCCGCACAGAACCTTCTAATAATGTTGTAGCAACAGCAGCTTCATCATGATAGCTGTTGATGTTAAAATGCGTGCCTAAAACCTCTACTTCCTGGTTTGTGGTCTGTACCACAAAAGGATGTGCCTTATCTTTTGAAATCTCAAAATATGCTTCGCCTTCAAGCTTCACTGTGCGGGTATGCCCCTGCATGATTCGGGCCGTATAAGTTAGTTTTGTTGCAGCATTAAGCCACACTTTACTTTTATCAGGTAAGGTTACCATATAGGTTTCGCCCATAGCAGTGCTTAACACATTCATCATCCCTCCTTCGGAGAGGTCTCTTGAATCTGTACCCGAAATAACATAATTAAGTTGCCCATTTGCAGATTTTGTGATACTTACGCCCGCTTCATTAGCCAGTTCACCATTTGCGGCATCTGTTAACCGGATCTTTTTACCATTGGCAAGGGTAAGGGTCGCGCCTTGTTTGCCAGGGGCGATGTCGTTCATCACCGCCTTGTCATCCAGAGCGCTGTGAAGGTTCTCTTTCTGGTAAAGCCAAACGCCAAATACGATTGCAACTACGGCGGCGGCAGTCACCATAAAGCGCAGCCACAATTTAACCGTTGGCTTAGGTATTTTACGATCAGCATTCAATGCTAGCCAGATCTTGTGCTTTATATCAAGCCATTCAGTTTCGGAAAGCGGAACTTCGTCGTCCTGATGATGCTGGTGAATCCAGTATTTCACAAAGGTCTCATCTTCGCTGCTGTATTTACCAGAACGAACACGATCCAAAGCTTCTTTAATATTTACCCTATGCATATTGCAAATAATTCCCTAGTTGTTAATATAGTCGTACGAGCGCTGCAGATCGGGTACAGTGTAATTAAATAACAACACAACAAACTGTATGACAACTAAATAAATTTCAAACCATGATTAAGATCTCAGGATATAGAAGATGTAAATGAGTATACCCAGGTTAGCTTTAAGGTGTCTCATCGCGCGTTTAAGCTGGGTAGAAACCGTATGCTCAGAAATACCTAAACGTACTGCAATTTCCTTTACACTTAAATTTTGCCGGCTCTTAAGCAGGTATATTTCACGCATCTTCGGTGGCATCGCAGAGATCTCTTTATCAATTAAAGCACTTATTTCCTTTTCACGGATCAGGTAATCGGTTTCATTGCTATCAACATCTATATAGTGGTTGCCTTCATCTATATATTGCTTAATAATGTCATTGTGCCGGTAAATATCAAATATTTTGTTTAATACAGATTTATACAAAAAGCCTGACAAGGTAGTTTTTAATTCAAATTTTTCACGATTATTGAGTAAAGATGCAAACACATCGTGTACCACGTCGCTTGATTCTTCCTTATTTTGCAGTCGCTTTAGTGCATACAGGTACAGCAGTTGGCTAAAGCGATTATAAATTTCAGTAAACGCGGCATGATCAGCCTGTTTAAACAGTGCTATCAACTCTGCATCGGTATGTTTACTGTAATCAATCATGAATGTAATTATTTGCGAACTTAAATAATTATCTGACTACAAAGACAATTGAAATAGAATATTTAACAATCGGGTGTAGATTTCAAATCTATGCACTAGCGCATGAAGGGAAGCAAAAAACCCCGGCTCAATCCTGAACCGGGGTTTTATACGAAGCGCTTTCAGTCTCAAATTCTACCTGGGATTCTGAGATAAAGCCGAGTTGGTCATGACTTCCTGGGGAATGAGCAAAGTATACCTGTTATCATTTGGCGGCAAAGTATAAGTAGTTCCATTTATGGTTCTGGAAAGGCCTTTTGCAAAGCGTGCATCTTTATTTAATCTACGGAGATCGGTCCAGCGAAGTCCACGCATTACGAGTTCCTTTCTTCGTTCCTTAAGTACGGATAACAATGCATCGTTTGCATTTGCCGCGGTTTTGTCAATATAAGTGTCCGATTCCCATCGACTTTGCAGCAGTGTGTTCAGATCTTTCATAGCAGCTTCAGCGTTTTCTGTTCTGGCATAGCATTCTGCCCTGGTCAGGTATAGTTCGTCGACTGCCAGGCCATTAAAAAGTTTTGAAGAACCGACTGCAGACTCATAATTTCCTGTAAAACGATAGGTACCTGACGGAACCGGCACGTCAGTATTTTCTTTGAACAGAATATCTTTTCTGAGATCATTTTGTTCATAAGCATTAATGAGCTCAGGGTCAATTAACGCCTGGTTTTCATCGCCATATCCAGGCTCCAGAACTGAATTTTGATTAAAGATCACCGAATGAAAAATGACTTCTTTGTTGAACCTGACAAAAGGATTAAAGCTGTTCCGGTTTAAAGTATTAAAATCTATCAGGTCACGTTTTAATTCCAGAGCCGAAGTGGCACTGGTTAAGGCATTAGCATAATCGTCCATGGAGAGAAAGACCCTTGCAAGCATGGCAAAAGCGGCTGCCTTGTTCGGCCTGGCCGAAATGGTAGAGCTTATAATCATCAGGGCAGCAGCATCCTTCAGATCCTCCACAATCCGATCGTAGGTTTGTTTTACAGTGCCCCTAGCCTGGATATCATTGATGTCTGACTTTAAATGGATAGGAATTCCCGGATCCTGCTCAGCATTCGGACCATAAGGCCTGGCATATAATTGTGCTAAACTCCATAGCGAATATGCCCTCAAAAACAAAGCACTGCCTTTCAGGTTATTCAGCACAGCAGGACTTTCTTTACCATTTAGTTTTTCCAGTGCTTCCAGTACCAGATTGGTAACACTATGAAAAAGGTAATCTTTATATTTCTCATAAGCAATAATCTTTGCAAGACTCTCGTCGTTATTGAAAGATTTGTGCCTTCGAAATATTTCGAGCACATCAATTTCTTGATGATTTGAAGAAAATTGCAAAAATTATCCGTTATTTTAAACTTCATATGGAAGAAATTATAAGCAAAACAAACGACCTGGTTTGGAGCAATGCCCTTATTCTGCTTTGCATGGGGGCTGGCATCTATTTTTCGATAGTCACGCGTTTTGTACAGCTCCGTTACCTTAAAGAGATGATAATGCTGCTTTTTGGCGGACAGAGTTCGGCTAAAGGAGTAAGTTCCTTCCAGGCTTTTGCCATCGCCATATCGGGCCGGATCGGCACAGGGAATATTGCCGGGGTGGCCACAGCCATTGCTATGGGTGGTCCCGGAGCTGTATTCTGGATGTGGCTGATTGCATTTTTGGGTAGTGCCTCGGCTTTTATTGAAGCTACATTAGGACAGATCTACAAACAGGTAAACAATGGACAATACCGGGGTGGCCCGGCCTTTTACATTGAAAAAGGATTGGGCATAAAATGGTATGCAGTGGTATTTGCCATAGCCACTATACTAAGCACTGCTTTGTTTTTACCAGGCGTACAAAGTAACAGTATTGCCTTGAGCATGAACAACGCATTCCAGATGCCCGTCGCTTATACCGGAATAGCAGTAGCCATCCTACTCGGAATGATCATATTTGGTGGGGTAAAACGGATTGGCAAAGTCGCTGAAATTGTAGTTCCTTTTATGGCCGGGGCTTATATCCTGATGGCCATCATCATCATGTTCATGCACATCCATCAAATCCCGTCGGTATTGATGCTCATCATCAAATCGGCCTTTAAACTTGAGCCCGCCTTTGCGGGTATATTTGGAATGGCAGTGGCATGGGGTGTAAAACGTGGTATTTATTCTAATGAGGCAGGTCAGGGAACCGCTCCACATGCAGCCGCAGCAGCTGAAGTGAGCCATCCGGTAAAGCAAGGTCTGGTACAAGCATTTTCCGTATACGTAGATACTTTATTTGTATGTACGGCAACCGCTTTTATGATCCTGTTTACCAGCAAATACAATGTAATCAATCCTGACGGAGGATTTATCGTTGAAAACCTGCGAGGCGCCAAAATTGGTGCAGAATATACCCAATATGCCGTCAACTCGCATTTCCCCGCATTGGGTGCTGGGTTTGTCGCCGTATCTCTCCTCTTCTTTGCTTTTACCACCATCATGGCCTATTATTATATTGCCGAAACCAACCTAAGCTACCTGGATAAAAAAGGCCGCAAATGGGCCGTGTGGACACTTCGCATCTCGATTCTTTTAGCTACATTTTACGGATCCATTAAAACCGCCGAAGCCGCCTGGACCTTGGGTGATATTGGAGTAGGATTGATGGCCTGGCTCAACGTAATTGCTATCCTGCTGCTGAGAAAGCCTGCATTAAAAGCCTTTAAAGATTATCAGCAACAGCGCAGAGCTGGGAAAGACCCTGTATTTGATGCTGAGGCCCTGGGCATTAAAAATACAGAACAGTGGTAATCACCTAAATTAGCTTATTCCCTAATTCCTGAATTTTAGTTCCGCCAGTTATGCTACAAAAATCACCCATCGACAAAATTATTGCACCTGTAAGCCGCTTCATCCATCTCGAATATACCAGCGGTATTGTTTTATTGATTAGTGTGATTATCGCAATCGTATGGGCAAATTCTGCCTACCATGATTTTTACGAACATTTTTGGCACATTAACTTTTCTATCGGCTTTGATGGTTTTACATTAAGTCACCCCTTACACATCTGGATTAACGACGGCCTGATGGCCATATTCTTCTTTGTCATCGGTCTGGAGCTCAAAAGGGAATTTATGGAGGGCGAACTCTCTTCGATCAGTAAAGCGGCGCTGCCTATGTCCGCAGCACTTGGCGGGATGATGGTTCCGGCATTGATCTATTTTTATTTAAATAAAGGAACAGACGCCAGTCATGGCTGGGGAATCCCGATGGCAACCGACATAGCCTTTGCACTTGCCTTACTTTCAATGGCCAGCAAACACATTCCCACCTCAGTCAAGGTTTTTTTATCCGCGCTCGCCGTGGCTGATGACCTGGGTGCGGTACTCGTCATCGCTTTCTTCTACACCGAACAGATCTATTACCTGCCCCTGATCATTGCGGGGAGCTTTTTAGCAGTGCTGGTCATTGGCAACCTGATGGGTATCCGAAACAGCACCTTTTACCTGTTAATCGGTTTCGGCGTCTGGGTAGGTTTTTTACTCTCGGGCGTACATGCCACGATAGCTGGTGTATTGGTCGCTTTTACCATTCCCGCAGTTACCAGGATTAATGAACATATCTATTCAGACAACCTGCGTAAGTTATCTTATGACTTTGAACAGGATATACCGGAAAAGGGAGCCTTAATTACCGATAAGCAAAACAAGACCATTCAAAAGGTAAGGGCCCTGAGTATGGCTGCCGAGACACCGTTACAGACAATAGAACACAGCTTGCACCCTTGGGTGGCCTTTGGCATTATGCCCCTGTTTGCCTTATCCAATGCGGGCATTGTAATTGGATCAGACTTCTTTTCCTCCATCGTCAATCCTATCTCCCTCGGCGTAGCCGGCGGCTTACTCTTTGGTAAATTCGTAGGCATCCTACTCTTTTGCTGGGTGATGATCAGATTGAAACTAGCCAAACTACCGGAACAAGCGACCTGGAGACACCTTATCGGTGTTGCATTACTAGCGGGAATTGGTTTTACCATGTCCCTGTTCATCAGCGGACTTGCCTTCAAAAATCCCGTCCTTATGGACCAAGCGAAATATGGCATTCTGATTGCATCGGTAATAGCGGGAATCCTCGGAACAATTGTGCTGAAAAGTGTGTCAAAACCGCTGAAGGACAACTAGTCTAATTCATCCAAACCAGGATTTTCAAGCCTGCCCTTTCTCTTCATGCCCCATCCATGACTGGTGTTTGATTCGACATCCAGCAAAGGTTAAAATGCGTTAAAAATATTTTTTGTACCTTTGTCAGACCTTCAAAACACCAGAAGGGAATTATTCACCCTTTTTCTTAGGGCAATTTATCCGGCAAATCCAAGCCGGACTTACATCTTAAACCCCCGATAAATTATGCAGAGAAGATTACTCATAGTTTCTAACCGTTTACCGCTTACCATTGAAAAGAAGGACAACCTGTATATTCCCAGGCAATCATCAGGCGGGCTCATTTCCGCAGTTGAAGCCTACCTAAACAGCAACGGGAAATACGAATTTTCGGAGCAGCTGTGGGCGGGAGTACCTGGTGTTGAGCGGGAAGTATGGGATAAAACAGAACTAGCGGAATCCCACTACCAGTTTATGCCAATTTTTACAACTGACGAAGATTATGAGCAATATTATAACGGTTTCGCCAACTCCCTGCTCTGGCCGCTTTTTCACTACTTTCCCTCCTATGCAGAATACGAACCAGCATTTTTCGAAGCCTATCTGTCGGTAAACAAAATATTCTGTGAAACTCTTTCGGAGAAAATTCGTGAGGATGATGTAGTCTGGATACATGATTATCACCTGCTTCCCCTGGCAGGAATGCTAAGGGAAAAACATCCCAATATTACCATAGGGCTATTCATGCACATTCCCTTTCCCTCTTATGAGCTATTTAGGGTCATTCCAAAAAAATGGCAGCGTGCGCTGCTGGAAGGCATGCTTGGCGCCGATCTCATTGGCTTTCATACTTCCGACTATGTCGCACACTTTTTAAAATCCGTAGATGTTGCTTTGAAAACTACTCACGATAATCAATATATTCAATGGGGCACCAGGCAGGTTCAGGTAGATGCGTTCCCGATAAGTGTTGATTTCAGCTTGTTTCATGATGCCTTTCATCAACCGACAGTTCAGTCTTTAAGGAAAAAATACCACGCGATAAAAGAAAACAAAAAAATGCTGTTTTCTGTAGATCGCCTGGACTACACAAAGGGCATACATAACAGGCTCGTCGCCTATGAAAGATTTTTGCAGCAGCATCCCGAATATAGAGGAAAAGTTGTATTTATTTTAGTGGTTGTCCCTTCAAGGGATGCTATAGTTAAATACAGCGAGGGAAAAAAAATGATCGACGAGTATATCGGTAACCTGAACAGCTCCATGGGCACTATTAGCTGGCAACCCGTGATCTATCAATATGACCATTTGACCTTTGATGAACTGGTTGCACTCTATACAGCTTGTGATGTGGCACTGATCACTCCTCTGCGCGATGGGATGAATCTGGTTGCAAAGGAATTTGTTGCCAGCCGCCAGGATCAAAGCGGTGTTTTAATACTCAGTGAAATGACAGGCGCATCTGCCGAATTAACGGATGCCTTGCTCATCAATCCAAATGATACAGATGAAATTGCTGACTCTATAGCTTCCGCATTAGAACTGGCCCCGGATGAACAAAAAAGTCGCCTGGAAAACATGCAGCAAACCATCAGAAAATATGATGTCAATGCCTGGGCTGTAGACTTCTTTGGTGAACTCAAAAAAGTAAAATCCCTGCAGTTGAAATTTGAAGTTAAGTTTCTTGACAACTTTGGAAAAGCAGGGATCCTTAGTAAATATGAGTCAAGTGAAAAGCGTTTACTATTACTTGACTATGACGGCACACTGGTTAATTTCTCAAAAATCCCATCCCAGGCTTCCCCAAATACTGAGCTGCTGCAATTGCTGACCGATCTTTGCCAGGACCCTAAAAACGAAGTGTATATCATCAGCGGCCGCGATAGTCAGACACTTGGAAACTGGCTTGGCCATTTGCCCATCGGCCTGATTGCAGAACACGGCGCAAAACACAGGCATAAGCAAAGTAAATGGTCAAACGAAGCGCTGGCGGAATCTATAACATGGAAAGATAAAATCGAGGAAATCATGCAGCATTATGTGGTAAGAAGCCCTAATTCATTTATTGAAAAAAAGGAATTTTCTCTAGCCTGGCACTACCGGAATGCCGATCCTTTTTTGGCGGCCAGGCGCGCCAGGGACCTTTACGAAGAACTTGTTGAATATACCCTTCAAATGCCTCTGGATGTACTCAATGGACACAAAGTAATAGAAGTAAGAAACCGGGGAATAAATAAAGGGATTGCAGCGGCCAGGATTCTGGAGAAAGACACGTACGACTTTGTATTGTGTATCGGCGACGATCAAACTGATGAAGACATGTTCAAAATACTCGCTAACCGAAAAGGCGCTTACACCATCAAAGTGGGGCATCAGGCGTCCTTTGCACAATACAATTTGTACACTCCCTTCCTGGTTTCCTCTTTGCTCGAAATGTTGGCCGGCACCTGTACAGAAGCATATAATTAACCCAATTTATAATTTAAATCACTAGAATTTGGCATTAAAAAGAAAAACACCGAACAGGGGCGCACGAATGCCCTTCAAAAAGAAAGAAGCAGAACACAAGATCAATCAATTGATCACCTCAAGCGAAGTCAGGGTAACTGGCGATGACATAGAATCAGCCATATACCCATTGGCTCAAGCCTTACAGATCGCTGAAGAACAAGGACTGGACCTGGTGGAAATATCCCCTAATGCCACACCGCCCGTTTGCAGGATCATCGATTATACTAAATTCCTTTTTGAAAAAAAGAAAAAAGAAAAGGAAATCAAGTCAAAAACCAAGCAAACCATTATTAAGGATATACGCTTCGGACCAAACACCGATGATCATGATTTTCAATTTAAGCTCAAACATGCGGTTTCCTTTCTGGAAAGTGGAGAAAAGGTCAGGGCATTTGTACATTTCAAGGGAAGATCCATTGTTTACAAAGATCGGGGAGAAATACTTCTACTCAAATTTGCTCAGGCGTTGGAAGAAGTAGGTAAAGTTGAATTATTTCCCAAACTAGAAGGCAAGCGCATGTTCCTTACCATTGGTCCAAAAAATAATAAACGATAATACTCAAGGGCGGGACTGATCAACCAATGATCAGTCCCAAAAATAGCTCTGCATCAGGACGAAGGCACATGTTGCCTATTCATAAAAACCGTTTGTGTAGGATAAGCAAATTCGATCCCTTTTTGCTCAAAGGCCTCAAAAATATCCAAATAAACAGACTGTTGGTTATCCATATATAGGTTATAATCCGGATCCAACACGTAATACACAACTTCAAACTTGAGGCTGAAATCACCATAACCGGAAAAATGGGCGCGGTCAAATTGTAGTATCGGCCTTTTTATAATTATTTCCCTTATCAGATCCGGAATTTCAGCTAACTGCGCGTGACTGGTCTGGTAAGTGAGCCCTAAAGAAAATACGACCCTCCGTTTTTCCATACGCTTAAAATTGTGCAGCCTTGAATTGGTTAGGTCTGTATTCGCACAAACCAACTGCTCACCACTTAAGGTCCTGATTCTTGTTGTTTTAATGCCAATATACTCAATTACGCCGTTCTTGTCCCCCACCACCACAAAATCACCAACCTCAAACGGGCGGTCAAAAAAGATCACAAAATAACTAAACAAATCGCCCAACACCGTCTGGGCTGCGAGAGCAATGGCAATTCCCCCGACACCCAATCCGGCAATCAAAGTTGTCACATTATATCCCAGATTATCAATCAGAAAAATAATCCCGAGGATCCAAATCACTACATTAGCAATCGCAATTAATCCCCCAGCCTGTTTCTCCTTGCTCTCACTGTGTTCCCTGCGCTGTAAAAAAGAATAAACAAACTTACGAAAGGCAGCACTGATGATCCTAAGCACAAAAAAAGTAAAAGCAATCAGGTAAGCCACATGGATAACCTTTTCGATCTTGTCAATAAAATTTAAAGTTGACAAAGCAAAATATATCGTACTGATATATACCAGCGGGATTACGGATCTCTCCATCACCGTGACGATAAAATTGTCCCATGTGGTACTGGTATTCAAGGCCCAAACTGTCAACTTTTTCAAGATAAAAAACTTAAAAAGCCTGATCAGAATAAAAAGACAGATAATAATCGCGGCAGCAATAACCCAATTGGAAATGCTGTTACCCCAGAAATTTTGATCAATAATGCTACCGGTGTTAAAGGAATTTGGATTTTTCATAGTAATAAAGCGACAGGAACCTCCACACATGGAAATCCAGCCAAGCCAGACAGCAACTCCTTTATGCTGATTAATGGGATAAACCCAGTAAGAAAAAAAGAATCATCAAGGACTTTAGATAGAATCGCTATTGATTCGGACAGCCCCAGGCAATGATCCAGATGAATTGATACTAAGATACAAAAATATTTTTAACCTGATCCAGCTTAGGGAATCAACAGTCGTAAAGAATCGGCCTTGAGCCTGCTTTTCAGCCATTTACTCAATTTGGCCCTGTCTGTACTGTTTACAGGCTTAGAAAAATCTGCTACAACCATGGTTAGTGTATCTCTTTCGGGCTTGTCCAGCACTTCCACCACTACATTAGATGCGGTATAGTTCGTCATCTCGGGATAAAGCGCCTTCAGTTCCGACCGGATATCTGGCAAAGTTCTGTCCAAAATTGAAACCTGATCTACTTGCTGAGTTGTTGAATCTTTTTTAAAAACATCTTCCAGAATACTGGCCTTAATCTGAGAAAAATCAATCTCCTGCTTGGCGTTCAGTCCTTGTCGGATGTTTAGCCTGGTTTCTTTAAGCCTGTAACTTTCCAGCTTCCCGCGTATCGAATCGATGTTGCCTTTGGACAGCTCATAGCCGATCAATAGCAAGTCAATCTCATTTCCTTCTGAGCTGTATTTAAATGTTTTATTCACGACCTGCGTATTCTTAAACTGAAACTGCTCATTGACAAAACGATTGGCATTGTTCTCAAAAATGCTCTTGTCCACGATACCGTAGGCCAGATAGATACTCGGCAAAACTGCAATTGCAACTACAATCATGATGTATCTCGATACCTTCTTTTCCGTTTCGCTGTCTTCAAAGTGTTTCTTGCCAAACCTCAGAAAACGAACAATTAAAAAAGTACTGATACAAATAAATACACTATTGATAAAATACAGATAAATGGCACCGAGGAAATAGTAAAAATTACCGGATGCCAGACCAAAGCCGGCAGTGCATAAGGGCGGCATCAAAGCTGTGGCAATAGCCACTCCCGGAATGACATTACTTTTCTCTTTTCGTGTACCCGCTACTATTCCTGCAAGTCCCCCAAAAAATGCGATGAACACATCCCATATGGAAGGTGTGGTCCTGGCCAGCAATTCGCTTTGCGCATCGTGTAATGGTGTAACCCAGAAATAAATGGTTGAAGCGATTACACTAATGATCGTTGCAATCAACAAATTCCGTAAGCCTTTTTTGACCAGATCAAAATCATTAATGCCGATACCTAACCCTACCCCCATAATCGGACCCATCAGCGGAGAAATCAACATCGCTCCAATGATCACAGCAGTAGAGTTTACATTCAGACCAATAGAGGCAATCAGAATGGCAAATATCAGTGTCCACAAATTGGCGCCGACAAAGTCTGAATTCTTTTTTATAGCAGCGATGACATCGTCTTCATCTGCCTTGTCCAGATGCAGGTTAAATCTGCGCGCAATGGATAGCCTGATGATCCGGAATAAACGAATGGAAGTGCTTTTCTGAGGTTCGGTCAATATAAAGAAGCTTTAATGATACCCAGTGCAAAATATAGTCCATTTATTTTAAACGCACAAATCTAATTGAGTATTGCTGCACTTAGGTTTGTGCTTAAGGTGACACTTGACCTTTTAATATGAAAAACATTCTTATCGACTTGATTTATTTATCGTATCTTATTTCCTGGGGTATCTGACCTCAAAACCTGTTGTTGTTCCTCCTCTTCAAGCTCCTTCATATACTGAATTTTTAAGTGATCATACATCGAATGCTTATCAATCAACACCGAAACCAGGCTGGCGACCATACCAGCCAAAATGAGGTGAAAGATCACATTATTCCTGTTTGTCATCTCCAATACCAGGATCGCAGAAGTAAATGGGGAGCGGGTGACACCTGTTAAAAACCCGACCATTCCTGAAAGGATCAGCAGATTGGTATTCGTTTCCGAAAGGGCCAGCCAGCCTGAAACCGTCGAGCCTACACCCGCTCCGGCGGATAACGCGGGCGCAAATATTCCTCCTGAGGCTCCCGTAGTAAACGACAGCACTGGTCCAATAACCCTTAACAACGGCGTATACCATGCCGAATATTTATCGGGACCAAAAAGCACCTTTTCCATCAAATTCTTTCCCGAACCCAATACTTCATAATCTAGAAAAACGGCTACCAGAGCAAGCGTCAACGCACATCCTATAATATAAAAAACGTGCTGACGGGCAAGTTTCAGCTTTGACTTCCACCTTAAAAGTGCCAGGATAAGTTTAGACATCGCACTACCCAGAAGCCCGGAAATCACGGCAACCAAAACCACCCCTAAAAAAATGAGCCCGGAAAGACGGCCGATTTTAGGATAACCCAGGTACAGATAAGGGCCGAGAAGCCCCTGGGCGGTTAAGCCGGCAATAATGACCGATGAAAAAATAGCCGTCTTGAAATAACTAAAATGAGTCTTGGTCAGCTCCTCTATGGCAAAAACAATTCCTCCTAAAGGTGTATTAAAAGCAGCAGCCAGTCCAGCCGCCGCTCCGGTAATGATCATATTACTTTTGGCAACCTTAGGCCACCACTCAGGTAAAGCCTGGTTGATCCTTCTAAAAATAGAAGCCGCAATTTGAATTGTGGGTCCCTCTCTTCCAATTGCTCCTCCTCCAATAGCCAATATCAGACTGGAGGTTACCTTCACCATTATGACTTTCAAACTTAACAACTGGTCGACCCGACGGTTTGTCACCGGGCTGGAAATAGAGATCGCAGCCATTACCTGTGGGATACCACTCCCTCTGGAATACGGGGCGAAGCGTGTAACCAACCAGCAGGCCAGCAGAAAACAAACCGGTGTAAGTAAAAAAAGTAACCAAACCGATTGGTGGTAAACATATTTTGTCAGTTCTTCAGCCAGTAAAAAAAGCTTTGTATACATGACCGCAATTAGCCCGGTAACAATAGAAGCGATCCAAAAGGGAATCGCCTGTAGCATATTATGTTTGAGTTTTTCGTTCTTTATACGGTCAAACGCTCGTTTTAAATGGCTTCTCAGAATATCGGTAAAGACTTTTAAAGGGGAATAACTCATAGAATCATAAAAGTAAGGTTTTAAAATGATACAATTATCAGTACAGATATATCCACAGGCAATTAACGACATCACAGGCAAGCGAAGCATCCCAACTGCATTGTCCTTAAAAATTGATAAAGCGCTGGGACTGGAAGAAGGAACCATGCATTTATTCCCCGACTGTTTTCCCAGCCAGAACAGAAGATTCTATTAACCTCTTAAATCCACCAAAATGAACATTAGAAACAAGCTTATCGAAAAACGAAATGTAAGTGAAAATTCATACAATGAATTGTTTAGTTATCTAAAAAAGCACACAGCTTTCCCAAGAAATCAAGAGATGAAAAGAGTAATTGACAGCTTGCTGTAAAACGGTACGCCTACCCTAATACGAATACAACAATAAAGCCTTAGAGAAATTTAAGGCTTTATTGTTGCCCAACCTGGTCTCGTACTCGAAACAATTACTTAATGAATTACCTCTTGCTAATTTTATACAGCTTGCCACTATCAGTACCTGCGTAAATGTTACCGTCTTTACCAATGGCCATGCAGCGCCAGCGTTGTCGCCTGTTCTCCAGCAAACGCTCCTCGCCTACGACTTTATTGTTCTTGATAACCAAACGAACGATATGCAAACTACCCAGGCCGCCTAATAAAATATTATTTTTCCACTCCGCTATGTTGCCGGTATAAAATATCATACAACCCGGCGAAATGACCGGGTCCCAATAGTAAACCGGCTGTATGGTACCCTCTTTTTGCTGTATACCTTCGTACACTTTTTCGCCACTATACTCAATACCATATGTTACCACAGGCCAACCGTAGTTACCACCGGCCCGGATCAGGTTAAGCTCATCGCCACCACGCGGACCGAACTCAGCTTCCCACAGATCTCCTGTAGCAGGATGAATAGCCAAACCATCCGGGTTACGGAAACCCAGGGCGTATATCTCGGGCTTAGCATTTGCCTTTCCAATGAATGGATTACCGGCCGCTGGCTTGCCATTTTTGGTAATACGGATGATCTTGCCTGTTGTAGCGCTCAGATCCTGTGCTTTTTGACGAATGTTGTTCGCGCTACGGTCGCCCGAACTAACAACAATATTGCCCTTTTTATCAAACAATAATCGCGAACCGTACTGGCCGCCGCCTTTATGGCGGGGTACGGCTTCAAATATCACGCTTACGTCCACTAACCTGGTCTCATCGGCAGACAGCCTGCCTTTCGCAACAGCCAATGCAGCGCCGTTTTTACCCGGCTGGGCATAGGTCCAATAAACCATGCGGTTCTTTTTAAAGTTGGGGTCAATGTTCACATCCAGCAAACCACCCTGTCCCTGGAAATGTACTTTAGGGAAACCTGTGATCGTTTTCACGATCTTACCCGTAGTGGTCAATATTTGCATGGTGCCCGGCTTGCCGCTTATCAGTAAACGTCCGTCAGGCAATACGCAAATACCCCATGGGCCCTCCAGTGTACTATTGATCACTTCGTCTTTATACGCAGTTTTGCTTTTAACGCTACCTATACGGGTTTGGCCCTTAAAAGCGGGTTTGTAGTCGGCATTGGCTTTGTTGGTTTCTACAGGGGCACCGGTCTGAGCCACACCGGAAATGGTCACTGATGTTAGAGCGATGCCCAATGCCAGTGGTTTATAAAGTTTTAATAACATAAAATGGTTCGTTGGTTTTAGTCTTTTTTTAAGCTATTGAGATATTTTATACTCTCAGGCACTTGCGTAACGGATGAACTGCTTTC
>CAMLDJ010000006.1 GCA_946478755.1 uncultured Pedobacter sp.
TTCCCAGTAATTTATAAATAAAATTTTTCTTCATATATTCTTTAACTTAAAGGTTATTTAATTGTAATCACATAGGAACCTGATTGCAAAATAAATTTTGTCTCATTCCCTTCCGCACGTATGCTTTCAACATATTCAGATTTAGACAGCAGCTTATCATTAACAAGTATTTTCTTATCTCCGGGAAGAATCACTTCGCCTGTTGTATTGGAAGGAATAGCAACATTGTAATAAATGCTATTGTTTTTACGCTCCCAGCTTGCCTTGATCTCGCCATACATGCTTTGATGATCTGCTTTTACCCATTTAAGATCTGGCGCAAAATACGGTCTGAAAGAACTCTTTTTAAAGCCAGGCTGATCACTGTTGGGTGCGATTCCAGCAAGATTTTTATAAAACCAGGCACTGACATCCCCAAACATGGCATGATTGCGTGATTCCGTTCCATTCCATTGTTCCCAGAGTGTAGTGGCTCCCTGATCTATCCAGTATCCCCAACCCGGAAAGCTGCGCTGGTTGACAATTTTATAAGCAACATCCGAATGCCCGTTATCTGATAAGGCATGTAAAAGGTATTTGGTACCCAATATCCCACAATCTAATTTGTCGCCATTTTGATGTATGGCCGACAGCAATGCATTAACGGTTTGATCCGATTGATCATCAGTCATACCCTGATAAAGTGCACATGCTAAACTGGTTTGGCTCCCTTCATCGTAGATGCCATTGCCTTTGTAATAACTTTTATTGAAAGCCTGTTTAATTTCATTGGCTAAATCAGCATACTTTTTTTGGTCTGCCTGATGGCCAAATATTCCGGCCATCTTTGAAAGCAGTACCGCATCAATATAATAATAAGCCGTTGAGGTAATTTCTGCAGGTGTTTTTGTTTTTGCCGGAGCCCAATCTCCTAAACCAAACGTGATGATATGGTTCTTGGTTTTGGAACTTAAATAATCAACATATCGTTTTATATTTGGATACATCTGTTCCAGGATATGCTTATCTCCATTATATTGGTAAAGGTACCATGGGATCAATACCATTGCATTATCCCAGGCAGGGCCATTGCCCCAAAAATAGCCCCAACCAGATGAGGGCACGATGGCGGCTAATTCTCCTGAAGGTAACTGTTCGTCTGCAATATCTCCGAGCCATTTTTCATAGCCGTTCTGTGCTTTAAAATTATACAAACCAAGCTCTGCGGCCAGGTGAGCATCTGCAGTCCAGCCATTTTTTTCCCGCTGCGGACAATCGGTCGGATATCCTGTGAAATTACTTTTATAGGAAACCAATGCATTTTGCTGGATTTTATTGAAAAGGTCATTTGAGCATTGGAAAGATCCGGCTGATTCAAACGCAGAATGGATAACCATTCCGGTAATTGTTTCAGGAACTGGTTTTCCTGGTAATCCACTTACTTCTATGTATTGAAATCCGTGATAAACAAACGAAGGATGCCAGATTTCAATTCCCTTGCCTTTGCAAGTATACTTATCTGTTTGTACTACACCTCCCGCCACATGCTGTGCAACATCTCGCTGGTCTACGGTACCATCATCAAAAAGCCTTTCTCCATATCTCAGGGTGATCTCCGTACCTGCTGCTGCACTTATCTTAAGCTGTGCAAATCCGGCGATATTTCGTCCTAAATCAAACACATATAACCCAGTCTTTGGCTCAGTGATTTTTTTAGGCGTAATTGTTTCTACTATTTTAATGGGTTGTATCATTTGGGACTTCAGTTTACCTGAAGGTCCATTTACCTCCACTGGCTGAAACCATTTCTCATCATTAAACTCAGCAGTATTCCAATGAGGGGTTTCTTTTCTTGCATCGTAAAATTCTCCTTGCCGAATGCTGTTGAAAACAATAGGCCCTGGCGCTACTTTCCACGATTTATCAGAAGAAACCGTTTGACGGGATCCATCCTGAAATACAATTTCCAACTGTGCTTTTAAGGTTGGATTATCCCTCCAGGGGGCATGGTCAAAGCCCCACACGGCCTTGGTGCTTAGATTGTACCATCCGTTTCCTAAAACCACACCCAGCACGTTTTCTCCAGGCTGCAGGTTCCCCGTCACATCATATGTGGTATATAGGACAGTTTTATCATAACGGGTAAAGGCAGCATCCAAGACATGATCGCCAACCTTTTTCCCATTGATATAAGGAACATTATAACCTATGCCCGAAATGTATAGCCTGGCCTGTGCTATCTCCTTTGAAAAAGAGAATGACTTTCTAAACTGCGGGGCCGGATCTGGTTGCTCCTCCTTACCAGCCTTGATCATTACTTTGCGTTCGCCAACAAACTTCTGCCAATCGTACACTTTAGGTGCAGTAATCCACTTTCCTTTCCAATCACTGTTTGCCAGCAAACCCATTTCCCAAAATGCTGTTTCGCTAGACTCAGTTAGGTTGCCCTTTTGATCCCAGACACGGACTTTCCAATAGTATCTCTTAGCAGATGATAAAGGGTTACCGGCAAATGGTATTAAAACAGAACTTCCGGAATTAATTTTACCTGAATCCCAGACCTCCGCAAGCCCGTTCTTCGCCCCTTCGGAAGAAGAAGTTACCAGAATTTGATAAGCTGCCTGTTGAACATTACGTTCATTACTTTCAATAATCCAGGAAAACCTTGGCCTTTCTGCATCAATCCCAATCGGGTTGGAATGGTATTCTACCGAAAGTTTGACTACACTGGTTTTTGCCATTGTGACCAGGTCAGCAAATTGAAGAAGAAGCAAGAATAAAACGGTTTTCATATGATCTATTTTTTAGGTGTTACCCTCAATAAGCGTGTAACCCCTGTTGGCGTACCCTCTACAGCAAGTACGGTAAATTTTGTTAAACTTCCATCATTTGTAAAGTCGACCGCTTTCCCCCATTCTACATCCATAATCTGGCCCGCTTCAAAACCAAGGTCTGCAAGTGTAATATCCGTAATTGCATTCGGCGATTCATGGTTAATCACAAATACAAAAGCTTCCTTATTGTTCGCTCGTACACTTACTTCCATATCCGGGTTTGATGAATAGCAATGTGATTGGGCCTTAGTATCCTTAAATATGTTATGCATCAAATCGTACAGTTGAGCACGCGATTCTCCATCTTCCTTTGCCCATGTTTGAAAATAAGTGTCCTGAAGACAAAATCCCAGTAAATAGGTTTTCCCCTTACCCGTCTGTTTCTGAACAAGTACAGGCTGGCCCGTCTCCATATTGAATATGCCTGCACCATCTGATACTTTACAATTGCGTGGGCTTACAATATTGAAAGCATAGCTCTTTCCGAAAGCAGTACCTGCAGCTTTAGCAAATGTTTTTATTGGCGTAGATGGAGGGGTTTTTAAACCATGTCCCCACTTTGGTGGCAACATCGTTGTTGGAATCCATTGTCCTTTTTGTACTACCCGATCCATTGAAGCACTATTAATTCCAAATAATTTACTCATCGTTTTTAACGGCTTCATATACGCATCCATTTGAGGCACGCAATCGGCAATTACGGTACCACCATTCTGTACAAATTTTTCAATATGCTTTGCCACGTCTGCCGGCAACATTTTAACATCTGCCAATACCAAAATGTCATAGCCATTCATTTTTTCGTCCACAATTTGTTCTTCATGGATGATGTCTAGCTCACCGAATGATCTTAAGCAAAGTTCATAGGTCAATCCGACATTAAAATACTCTTCATTCAATTGCACATATTGACTTCTTGGGAATAAGAAACATGCCCTTGATTTCAGTTTAGGTGCTGCCAGAAGATCTGCACCTACTTTTTGAATGGTACGCATACCTTTGCCAAAATCATCCCAATGCTTTGCATCCTGAGGGATATTAATTCCGGTAATGATGAAATTTGCCCCGTTTGCGATTGCAGTATAGGCCAGTTCACGTTCTCCCCAGTACTGCTTTTCCATTTCCGAATTCATGAAGCGACGGAACCATCCTTCATTGTAAGTACCCAGCCAAAAACCCAACTCTTTACCATATGTTGTGGTCAGGTTACGCATCTGAGCCATCGTATAGTGCGTTTGGCTCATACGTGGTTTTGGCAATTTGCCGTATTCCCCGTAGCGATAGTCGAACATGGTATACGGATAGATATCATACAGAAACAAATCCGCAAAATCAGCCCCCCAATGAAATACATCATCAATAGCAAATTTTGAATCTGACTCAACCCCACCGCCCATGGTGTTATGACTATCATGCGTCATCACAATTTTAGGGCGCGCGTCAAATGCCTTTACTTCTTTATAGATCTTCTTCCAGGCAGTTACAAAGGTATTTGACTGAAAATTAACAAAATCCAAATGCATTTTCGGGTCCTTCTTTGATACGCTGTAATTTGCTGGCATAGTATAACCGTACTGCATTTTAAATGCATTTGCTGTAGGCATGCTGTAATCAAATGCGGTAGTATCGGCATGGAAGGGCTCATCCATAAATGGAAAAATTGTACTCGGGTTATCAACCTTTTTAATACTGCCCAATACAGGTTCAATCTGTTTTTTTACCGCCTCAAGATAGGCAGGCGAGTACACACTATGCGCTGGGGGATCATTTCTTTTAAAAAGCTGAATGCCATTTGAGGTACGATCTACCTTCATACCTAATTGCTGGGCATATGCTAATACTTTTTCGTTTGCACCACCGTTTGAGAATTCGCCAGTAGCCAATTGGGTACAACCGTGCAGGATGATGTTATGTATTGTTTCTTCAATAACATGATCTGGCAAGGGTAGTTTCTCATCTTTCCAACCTTTGCCTGAGGGAACAGGTGTGAATTGCACGGACACAGGAAACGCGCCTTTTTTAACACGAGGTGTTGTTTCTGGTAATTCTTGCCGGGTTTGCGAAGAGCCATGCAAACCCACAAACATGAAAACAATTAACACAAATTTTTGTACGGTTACTTTCATTATTTTATCCATCTTGCGTATAGAATTGCGTCGAGATATATAGGTTTTGTGGCCATATCATATTCAGGAAACTTTGGAGCAGCCGTATTTTTTGTTGGATCGGGATTGGCATCGGCCGAGTTGGCATACCAACCATCGAATGTAAAGCCAGCCCTGGAAGGACTGGGTGCATCTTTAATCAGCTCCCCTGCCATCACATTCACAAATACGGTATCGCGTGCGTTATTGGTCCCGTTCATGATAAAAGCAATTTTGCAGGTTTTATCGGCCGCCGCTTCTTTTTTCTCGCAGGAGCTCATCAGAACTATGAAGCCAGAGATGAGCAGCATTGACCATATCATCTTCTTCGTTAACATTTTCATAATTATATATTTAAAAATTATTGAAAGATCTTTTTTGATTACTGTTTATTCCCAACCGGGGTTCTGTGTCAGAGTAACCCCGTTTCTTTTATAGAAGTCGATTTGATAGGCAGGCACACACTCTAAATAAGCCCTGTCCAGTACATTTCCGTTACCTGCGTTTCTTACGGTTTGGGATACTTTCAGATAGCCATTACCTGTTGCTACATTGCTTGCTGAGGTAACATTGCCATTGATATCCGCTAAAATAAGTGCTTTTGTTACGGCGTTCTTTGTAATCCAGGCTCCTAAATTCTTTTTGGGATAAAGTTGGGTATTGGTATATTCCATTTTTCTCCACCTCAAAATGTCCTTTAGGCGAAAACCTTCATAAACCAACTCTGTTCTTCTTTCGCGACGAACTTCCCAAATAAGCGAAGGTACAGTTGGATCTCTGTCTGCATCATCATAGACTGTTGATCCTATTGCCGGCATTCCACCTATGATCTTCATATCGGGAAGCCTTGATGCTACAGCATAACCTGTTCTTTTTCTTAATGCATTTATTGTTTGATCCAGATCATTTTGAGTGACGGTGTACAGTCCCATATTGGCCAGTTCTGCCGCGGCTTCTATATAATTCATCATCACTTCCCCTAACCTGATTATTGGTGCATCCGTGATGTTAAAAGCCTGTACCGAATAAGCTTGATCTTTAGTAGCTTCGTCCAGAAATTTATAGCATTTAAACCCTGTCGTAGAATAGCCGGTTTCTATGAATTGTATATAATAGCGGTCTGTACGGAACGTATTTGCTAACCTGGGATCCCTGTTTTTCATTTGATTGGTGATGCCCGCATCACCCAAATACATAGGATTGAGTCCTGTAGTTGTGTTAATAGGCATGCCATTTGTGCACAGATAGGAGTCTACAAGATCTTTAGTGCCACCAAAACCCTGTATGGTATTTTCATTATTCCCAGAAGCAATTGCATGTGTTACTTCACCCGTATTGTAACTACGATATAAGATCATTTCTTTTTTTACTGCGGCCGTCGCCCCCACGTCAATTGTGCTGCAAAGCTTCTGATAATTATCGGCAACAGAATATCGACCTGAACTGATTACCTTTGCCGCCGCATCTTTAGCTGTCTGCAGATAGGACCCGGCCTTGGACAGATCGGCTGCAGAAGCAAGTGGATTATACTTTATCTTTGTGCCGACAAAAAGCAATTGCCTTGATATAAATGCATTAACCACATCTTTTGTAATCACCAAGCCTCTTGGCCCTGTTGCGGGGTCGTCCAGTTTGACATGGTCTGCAGCATACGCAAAATCTTCCAGCACCTTATCCATCACAAATGTCGCCGCATCGCGTGTTTTAAAAAGAAGCGGATCGGAGTCAGTTAAGGGCAGATCATAATAAGGAACATCTCCAAAGGCAAATACAAATTCTGAATAATCTAAAGCTCTGAAAAACCGTGCAATTCCAATCCAATGTTTAGCAGTAACCTCATCATCAAACTTCATATTAGTTACCCTTTCCACAAATATATTGTCCTTCCTTATCTTAGAAAAATAGCCATCCCAGGCGCCGCCGTTAATGGTTGGCTGACTGGCAAATCCTGGTAGGTTGATGTTTGTAAAGTCATCATTCAATGCTTGACGAACAGAGTATCCCCCACCTAAATCACTATTTCCGAATCCTTCAAATCTATCGGCGTAATAGCCCATGGCAAATGCTCTGACACTTGTTTCGGATGTCCAGAAATCCTCATCGGTAAAAGAAGCCAAAGGCGGCCGATCTAGAAAATCTTTTTTACATCCTGTGGCTACGATTACTATCCAAACCAATATTAATATTTTACTTTTCATCTCTATATAATTTGAGTTTTAACTGTTACCGACTTTATAAATCTATCTGCAAACCAAAAGACAAGGTTCTGAAATATGGATACGTTCTGCCGTAACTTTTAGCATCTGTAAATCCTTCAACAGAGTTTTGTTGAATTTCTGGATCGATACTCATATTCAATTTATCAACAGTGAACAGGTTCTCGCCACTTGCAAATACCCTGAGATTATTGATTCGAACCTTTTGCACCCATTGCTTAGGAAATGCATATCCGACAGTTATATTCTTCATTCTTAAATAGGCCATGTTCAACAGGTAACGTGTTTGGGGCTGCCAGTTTGCATTATGATTGTTTGCTCCGGGATTTGATGGTGCGGGGAAAAATGCATTCGGTTTTTCAGGAGTCCAATAATCCATCTGGTTTTGGTACACCGCTTCTCCTTGTGTATAGCCAGGGATAAAGAGTGATCCTGTTCCCCAATAATCTCTTTTGCCTACGCCTTGAAAAAAGCCACTCAGGTCAAACCCTTTATAGTTAAATCCAAATTTTAATCCATATATATAGCGTGGGGTGGTATTTCCAATCACGCGCATATCCCCATGGTTTAAATTTGTTCCTTCGCCAAAATCCACTATACCATCCCCATTGAGATCTAAATATTTAACATCTCCAGGGCCATAATGGAAAGAAGAACTGGTATTGAGCGCATCCTGATTTGGAACATTAGCGCCATAAATCCAGGTTGGATTCGCTGCACCATTGTTGCCATTAAAATCAGCCCCTGTGAAGAGCCTGTCTGAGTGGTAGCCCCAAATTTCACCGATAGTTTTACCTTCATAATTTGGAACATCATTACCTCCAGGCATGATATTTACTTCTGTGTTCGCAAACTTAGTGACCTTGCCTGTCTGATCAGAAAGGTTTCCGCTTACATTAAAGCCCATTCCATTAGAAAATTGCTTATTGTAGGATATGGCTAACTCCCAACCCTTTGTCTGCATTTCTCCGAAATTACGTTTAGAAGGCGCTGATCCTAGAGAAGCAGGCAATTCTACACCCGAAGTAACCATGTCTTTTGTAGCACGGGTATAAACGCCAAACTCAATGTCTAATGCATTTTTAAAGAACCTGGCATTTACCCCGAGGTCCAATGTCTGAACAGTTTCCCATGTCAATGATTCAGAAATGTTCCCGAACACACCGACCGCAGTCGGGTTTTTACCATCAATCCACCAATTTGAGGAAGAGGCATCCATTGTACGGATATATGAATTGCTTCCTACATTATTGTTACCAAGCGATCCCCAGGAGGCCCTCAACTTCAGGAAGGACAATGATGATTTTTCTTTAAACCAATCCATGAACTTTTCATTAGACACAATATATCCTGCAGATACGGATGGGAAAGTACCCCAACGTTGATTTGTAGGAAAATTTGAGGACCCATCTTTTCTTAAGTTGGCTTCAAAAAGATATTTATCTTTAAATGAATAATTCAGGCGGCCAAAAAATCCGAAGGTCGACCAATGTGAAGGGTAGCCATTGGCAAATTGTGCGCCGGTAGTTAAATTTAAGGTCGGTTTTTCAGGAAGCATCAGTCCTATTGCTTTGGAATATTGAAAATCATTTTTATAATATTCAATATCACTACCAGCCATTAGCTTAAAGCTATGATCTTTTATCTTTTTATGATAGGTCGTATATGCTTTTCCTACGTTTCTTCTGTTCCATGCAGAATTTACAATCACATAATCTTCTGCCGGAAAATAATTAGGCAGAACAATGGTTAACGTAGGATCTACCCAGCTGTTTATACCTGAAATAGGTGTCGCCGCCACATTTGAATGTGAATTAGTCGCTGCATAGGTATAATCTAGATCTGCTGTCCATCCTTCAAGAAAAGTTACTGTTGAGCCAACTTGTAACCGACTCTGATCGCCTGCATCTGTATTCATATGTGCTTGCTGCAACTCATTAAGCGTGTTTTTTAACGGCAATCCATTAAATGTTCCGTAGGGATAAGTTTCCGGATAACGATAAATATTAAACCAATACTCATTGGCTCCATTCGCGGCATTTGCCAATCTGAAGTTAGGTGTTAGCTTATCTGATACCGCATGCATTAATGATCCCCGGGCGGTAAACCAATCGTTAATTTTTGATTCGACCCTCATGGTTCCGTTAAAGCGGGTATAGCTGTCTTTTTCGGGCGTAACCTTAACTAAGCCTTTTTGATCGAGCACACCAAAGCTTCCATAATAGGTTGTTTTATCATTGCCTCCTGAAATTGACAGGTTATGCTTCATTTGCGGAGTCGATGAATTTAGAAATACATCATTCGCATCCCAGGCACGATAATAATAAGGCTGACCAGCACGACGCTCAAAGTCACGCCCCTCAACCATTTCATTGCCTAAGTCCATATCGCCATACAACTTTTTCCATTGCCGCATTCGATCGATACTCAAGTCGTCATAATACGCACCCAATATGTTAAAACTAGCCGTGTTAGGTGCCGTTCTCCTATATTGTTTAAGCATGTATTCCGCACCATCAGCCCCATCAGCAATTTTAGGCGTGTTCATAGGCGAAGACCAAGCGAAGTTATTGTTATAAGAAACGCGCATGGCTCCTGCCTTCCCTTTTTTAGAAGTTAACAGGATCACACCCCATGCACCCCTGGCCCCATAAATAGCCGCTGATGCTGCATCCTTAAGGATGGAGATGGACTCAATATCTTCAGGGTTCACTGACATCATATCCGGAATCGCCACATTATCTAAAAGGATTAGTGGACTCGCCTCTGCATTTAATGAGCCTTGTATACCACGGATATGAATTTCAGGAGATTGTCCAAGATTACCACTTGATGTAGTAATCATAAGACCCGGAGATGCCCCTTGAATACCACGAGCAAGGTCGGCTACAGGGCGGGAACCAATAGTTTTAGCCACATCGATTGTGGCAACAGCTCCGGTCAGGTCAGATTTTTTCTGAGTTCCGTAGCCCACCACCACAACTTCCTGCAAGTTCTTTTGATCTGTCTTTAGTTTGATATTAATGGTATTACTATTACCAACAGTATATTCTTCGGAGCTGGCTCCAAGATAACTGAATACTAGAACCTGTCCCGGGTTTACCCTGATGGAGTAAATCCCATTGACATCGGTGGTGGTACCGGAAGATGTTCCTTTGATCTTCACGCTAACTCCTCGCAACGGAATTAACGTCTCGTCTATAACACTACCTTTCACAACCTTTTGTTGAGCTAAGGCTTGCATCGTTAAGAAGATTCCCAGAAACAATGTGAGGAGTCTTTTGTTCATGACATAATGGTTTAGATTGTTTGAATTTAATTAGGTATTCGCTATCCTGTATTTCAAGAGCATCCTATCCTCAGCTTCAGGAATGCTGATATATATATGAAAATTTGTGCATAAAACTCCCTTTATCGACTACAATCGCTCAATCCGGGACACGTGTTCAAAAATTATTTTTCTAGTAGACTGGCTTCTTCTGTTCTGGTTCTATATAAGTTTTTCCTCCGCATTTTATCAGGACACCCTGGCCTGCCGTTAGCCAGATGCCATTTTTCCGGTTTGGCCTGGTCAGGTGTCCACTTTCTGCAGCGGACACAATCCATAATTCTTCTTGTGGAATTTTTGTCTCTAGGTCGAATTTTGCTGATTTCTCTAAACTAAGGTTTACAACCATTACATATTTAGTGCCATTCGCACTCACAAATTCGCCAACCATCATTGGCGCTTCAGATTCTACTTTTTCTACCCATTTTCCGGGCAGCAAAGAAAGTGAGCTTTCAGGAGCAGGGCTTGTAAAATAAACACCGGTAGAGGTCATCTGCTTAATTATTGGTCCTAAGACAGATAATTGTCTATTCACTTCCTGCAAATACCTCCAGGTTAAGGTTCTGTTTTGATCTTTATCCATCGGGTTGTAATCATATGAGCGACCATGGTAAGTAAACCATCTTACACCTGATGCACCTGCTGCCAATGAAGTGTATGCCTGAAAAGCTAAGTTTGCAGGTGAGGGGATTGGTGTAAACGGACGGATCTGATTAGAGGAAACAACGTTCCAGAAGGGAAGGTTATATTTTGTCGAGATGCGACGTACTTCCAACAAATTGGTATAGTAAAGTGCTGCTTTATCTTCAATTTTTAAGTCCATTGACATTTGAACCATATAGTTGTCATAACATAAATACATCGGCTTTACTTCGTTCACAAAGCGCTCAAGGTATTCCGTATAAGTTTTCGTTCCAAGCTGAGATTTTACTTGGTTCATTTGCCATATGGTCGCATAGTTCGGATAGAGATTAATAGCTGCAAGCTTGCCAGGAGCATACTTTCTCACGGCTGCGACTGCTTTTGCCAATGCCGGAAAAGCAGTTGAAGAAGGCTCATCACAAATGTGGTATCCCACAATTGCCTTACTCTTTCCTCCATTCTTCACCATATTTTTAATGTAGGTGTCAATTTCAGCATCAGACATTTTTTCCCAATCTTTCCCTTCCAGATGTGGATGTTGTGATATTATTGTACGTAGGCCCAATTTTTCGCATAAGGCCATGTTTTGGTGCTGAGCATCAGCGGCATCGCCCAGTGTAAAATAGCAGTCTGCCATACTTTGCAAACCTTTTTCTTGATTCTGGAAGGTATTATGATGCAGATCCCGGCCAATTACAAAAGCATCTGGAGAAAATTTATCTATTTTTTTATTTGGAAAAGGTTCTTCATCACTCGGCAGACTTACTTTTTTAGCACTACTTTGAGCGAGACTGTTTATGCCAAAAAGCAATATGATAGCAAAAGGCAAACAGAAGAAATACTTGGCCTTTAATGCAATGTAAAATTTCTTGTTCATAATATCAGGTTTAATTGATTCAGCTTTTAATTTCATTTAAAAGTTAGGTTCATTTGGTTAGTATGATGCGATGACATGAGTTGAGCATACCATCATTTAAAATTGTATTATCAAAATTAGACTGACTTCCAGCACATTTCAACTACTTTTATTTACATTAATAATACTATTCTTCAAAACTTTGATTATTGACCATTTATCTCATTCAAATAATAATTTTATCGGAATCACCTATTATAAGTTTCCTACTGTAATATCGCCAAAATTCATTATCAAGTAGCCTGTTGAAATTCAATGGCCCCTGATACTTTTGATTGCATTTATGATACTATTTTCCATTAATCTCTAAAAGGTTGTGCTTTTTATTCCCAATAATGGTAATATTGTGTTAACCAAACATTAGCAATATGAAAGTAGTTGAGCAGCGTTTACCTCAAGACTTTGATAAGTCTTTTATCGTTTTCGAAGAAGTTGGTAATTTTTTCCCCTGCCCCTGGCACTATCATCCGGAATATGAATTGGTGCTGGTATGCAAAAGTACCGGGCGTAGAATGGTGGGTGATCATATAGGTTATTTTGAAGAAGGCGACCTCGTTTTTATGGGACCTGTAATTCCTCATGTCTGGGTGAATGATGCCCAATATTTAAACCAATCGGCAGACCATGTTGCTGCGGCCATTGTGATACAGTTCACAGATAACTTCTTAGGGAAAGATTTCTTTAATATTCCGGAAATGGAAGATTTTAAAAATTTCTTGAGACTCTCTTCGAGAGGAGCAACCATCAAGGGCAAATGTAAACAAGCCATTATAGAAATAATGGAAAAGATGCCCCCTATGAATGGGCTTCAAAGAATAGCATCCTTATTTTCTATTTTTGATCTTTTGGCACATTGTAAAGAATATGACTTATTAGCGAGTCCAACTTATGCCGAAAAAATTCAGGTAAAATGTTCTGACAGATTTAGTAAAATCACCGATTATATTTTGAGAAATTTTGATACGGATATTGCTTTGCCTCAGATTGCAGAGGTTGCCAATATGGGCGTAACCACATTTTGCAACTTCTTTAAGGAACATTACAGAATGTCGTTTGTTGAATATTTAAATACGGTAAGAATTGGCCATGCCTGCAAATTACTATCGGAAAATGACCAAAACATTGTACAGGTAGCTTACGACTGCGGATTCAATAACCTTGCTAATTTTAACAGACAATTTAAAAGATTAAAAAATATGACGCCGAGTGAGTATAGGATTTTAGTGGCTTAAACAATTAAACCGAAATTTTACGATCTCTTCCTACAATGTCCCAGAAACCAGTGACGGCATTATTTTCAATAGTAGCTGCACTTTCGTACAAGGCACAGGTAGGACAAATATGAATGGGTAAAGCGTACAATAAGTCGCCAATTTTCCAATGATGTCCTTCTCCGGCTTCTACAACCAAATGTTCTTCACTTTGACTAATGACAGAGAGATGATCGGCATTTAAAAAGTGAACTCGTTGTGAAAGCGGCTGCTCTGATGCAACTGACTTATAACCAAGATCCAGACATAATTTTGTCTGATCAGGGGTTGAAATAACTCTTGTCAGCAAAACTGCTGCAGGATTGAATTTCTGCTCAGGAATTGTATCCATATATCCTTTATCCCACAAAATAAATGTGCCCGGACTACATTCGATATCCCTTTTTTTAGAATATATAGAAAAGGAAGGGCTTCCACCGGCTACGATCGGTAACTTTGAAAATCCATTTTCCATTAAATGATCATTCATTGCCTCAACATGAGCAAGAATCTGATTACAATGTTCTGCACGTTTTATCAAATTGATTTCCCGTATATGTCCATCATAAAAATGCCAGCCTTTTATTTGTATTCCCTTCAAGCTGTTACAATATTCAAACAATTGAATAGCATCCGGGCCCATCGCGATGCCGGTACGATTCATTCCTACATTGAGATCTATAAAAATCGAGATAACAAGCTCATTTTCCAATGCTACATCGGCAATCATTCTGGCAGATACCCGATTATCAACCAGGCAAGAGAATGTAGTCTCTTTATAGATCTTAATGAGTTGAAGAAATCGTTTAAGTTTTGGTTGAGTTGGTTGATAGGCGAGAAGTACATCAGGAGCCTTACAAATTCCAAGCATCTCGGCTTCAGCAATGGTAGCACATTTAAATTTTTTAATACCGGCATCCATCATTAGCTGTGTTGCTTCAACAGTCTTGTGGGTTTTAACATGAGGTCTTAGCCGATCAACATCGCCTATCATTGCTATTATTGTGCTGATATTTTCTTTTATCCGCTGGGGATAAAATAGCAGAGCCGGTGAATCTACATTTGTAGCATCAAGTAATTCATACCAATTTTGATCGTTCTTCATACAATTACGGAAAATTACTTCCAGGCATTCCGTAAAAAGCCCAGCCAGTTTTTATGGAAAATATTATCAATGTCTTCTTGTGTATAACCTCTCCTTGTTAATATATCAGTATATTTTTGCAAATCTGCAATAGAATTTAAATCCCATGGGGACTGTTCTGTGCCAAAGATACCATCCAAATCACTACCAATAGCAATATGTTTACTATTACCGGCTATCTGACAAATATGATCCCAATGATCTACCAAATTCTCCAGCCGGATATTTAATTGCCATGGATCTGAAACCGTATCAATAAATCTTATGTCCATTGCCCAACAATCGAGCATCCCTCCAATAACAGCATCTCTTTCAATCAGCAGTTTTATCTGCTGATCTGTAAGCTGACGTTGGTTAGGCACTATTTTGCGAACATTGTGGTGGCTTGCCCAAACTGGTCCCTGATATAAATCCATCACCTGGGTAAACCCCTCATCTGTTAAGTGTGTAACATCCAGGATCATATTAAGGTGCCCCATTTCTTTTAATAACTGCATTCCCAATATACTCAGCCCGCCTTCGGTCTTGGTTCCTGGCGCGTATCTTCCAGGACCAAAATGGGATAATCCTACTGCCCTGAGTCCGTATCCGTATGCCTTATGCAAATAAGAGACGTTCACCAATGAATCTGCACCTTCCAAACTTAAAATATATCCTACTGGCTTTTTCGAATCCGGTACTTCGATATTATTCCACAAAGATAAATGCCGTTCTAATTCTGCCAAATTGGTAATTTGAACCATTTCACCCAGGGTTTCCATCTCTTTATACCATGCAAGCTGAGCTTGTGTCATTGCCCAGGCCTGCTGCGGGGAATTCCAGCCTGGTAAAAAACTTCCATAAGGCGTATAACGAGATAGCTGGGTTGCCACAACCAGACCTACTCTTCCCTTTCTTAGCTCCGGAATAGAGACCGTGCCCTTTCCGCGATCGGGCTTATCTTTCATGTGCATTTCTCTTTGCCTTATTTCATCCAATGGCAGTGAAAGGTCCCGATTCCATTCCATTGCATTCATAGCAAGGTCAAGATGTGCATCAATAATAAAAGGTTTCATATAAAGTCAGACATCTTGTTTAACTGAACCAAAAGGATATTTTGACATAATTTCCTGTATATCGTAGCTGAATCTTCGAAATGTTTCCTCCAATCCTTCTACTTCCCCGTCTTTATACGTATAGAACCCCTGGTTATTTTCCATACCTAATCCCCCATTAGCAATTATTTCGTTAAAAAAGTCCGGAATAGTAGTTGCTTTAGATAATTCAGGATTAAGATCTTTCATTACCATACCGTATGCGTAAGTACCCATTAAATCCATGTACCTGAAGTTACCGGCAAATGGCAGATAATATCCCGCATCATTCTTGCAGGCTCTATCTATATCTTCTACATTCACATATTCGTTTTCAATAAGAAAAAATGCTTCCCGCGCCATGGCAGCGATCATTCTCGACCTGATGCCAAAATCATTTTTTAAGATATAAGGATCCTTTTTCCAAGATGTGCTAGCTAAACTAAATAGTCGCTCAACCTGAGATCCTGAATTATTATCATTGGATATAATCTCCAGGAAATAAGTGGTGTGAGCTGGCAATGTCCAATTTACACCGATTACCCTGTGGACTGCCTGGCTATACTTTTGTATACTACTAAGCGCTATACTTTCTGTATTAACGGCTATTAATGTATCATTATCAATGTATTTTTCCAACTGTTGGATATACGATGCTTTCTCCAGTAAATTTTCAGAAGTAATAACCAGCACTATTTCTGATTTAATATCCGGGTTCAATTCAGTTATTATCTTTAAACTATGACGATCAAGAACACTGGCGTCATCCCCGCAGATATCTGAAAGATGGGTGTTGATGCACCTTGAGGCATCCTGTCTGTTTTTGGTATATAGAATAACCGGATGTCCTCCCTGCAGAAGACAAACGACAACACTAAACGTCAGATTTTCAGCACCAGCAACCAGAATTACTTCTTTTTTTATATTCTCTTTCATCTATTTATTTTTTGTCTTTGAATTGCCAAACGGAGCTGATACAAGAAGTCGACAGCCCTCGTTAAGTTCAGGACAGGAATGACAAAACCACATGTTTTAATTAATCTTTCGTAAAATCTGGGTTGCTTTTTTAATTGTATAGTCAATTTCCTGTTCTGTGTGAGCTGCGCTTATATACCATAACCCCCTGCCTATGATTCTGATTCCCTGATCGTGCATTCCTGAAATAAATCTGGAAAGCTTTATGCGGTCATACATTAAGGTGTCTCTGAAATCCTTTATGGCTGACAATTCGGTAAAACCCGTATGAAAGACCGGACCAATACCCTGAACCAATAAATTATGCCCTGTTTCAGCAGCAGCATTTTTCAATCCTTCCATTAATTTCCTACCAAGTTGATACATCCGTTCGTAAGGTTTTTCTCTCTCAAGTACTTCTATAGTTGAAAGAGCTGCAGCAACTGTTGCATTACTGGAGTTCATAGTACCGGCATGTATTACTTTTGATTCTGTGATTACATTCATCCACTCTGTCTTTCCCACTATGGCACTAATGGGATACCCGCTGGCGAAAGCCTTAGCAAAAATGGAAAGATCAGGAGTTACACGGTAATAAGATTGTGCTCCACCCAGTGAAATTCTAAAACCAGTTATAACTTCATCGAAGATCAAAGCAATACCGTAACGATCACAGATTTCCCGTAGGCCTTGCAAAAATCCTTCAGCCGGCAATATGCATCCATTGTTACACATTATTGGTTCCGTTATGATCGCAGCGATTTCATCATGGTGTTCAGCAATTTTCTTTTCAACCAGTGCCACATCATTCCAGGGGATGGTTATAAATTCTTCTCTACATCGCTCAGGCAGCCCTTCACTCCAGGGATATACTGTTGGATGTTCTCGTTCGCCAAACGTTTCAGCGGCAGGTGCAGAAAATCCCCATGAAACATTATCCAACCAACCGTGATAATGCCCTTCAAATCTTAAGAACTTTGTCTTTTTTGTTTTTGCTCTTGCAACACGAAATGCAGTATGCACAGCTTCGGACCCATCCAAACAGAATCGCATTAATTCCGCAGAAGGGATCAAACTATTTAATTTCTCCGCTAATTCAATTTCTTTTATATGCTGTCCGGCAAATAACTGCCCTTTTTCAGAATACTGATCAACGGCTTTTAGAACTTCCGGATGAGAATGTCCAAGAATTAGTGGCCCCTGGCTTAAAGTAAAATCGAGATATTCATTGCCATCTACATCATAAATTTTGCTTCCCTCACCATGGGAATAAAACAATGCATGAGGGTGGTTATATTTTCTGAATTCAGAAGAAACCCCTCCAGCTAACACCTTCTTTGCTCTTTCTAACAATAAGGCAGATTGTCTATATCTATTATTTTCCATATTACCTATGATCATAGAATTAAAGCTTATGAACAGTCTGTCCCTCTTTTTTTAGATGACTGCTCTTTTTTAAACCGTAAGCATGTGCTAAATGATAAATATCCTTATTGAAGCGTGCAAAAGCCTTTTCCCATTGCTTGGCTTGTTCTTCTGTATATGGATATAAGCCATTAAGATTGTGTAATCCACGAGCATTGTTATTAACCATTAGCTGCATCAGATCAGGGACACGATCATGATTAGAAAGCCTTTCAAAAACAGTTTCAAAAATGACTTTATAATCTTTTAAACCAATCATATCCATCCGGCGGAAAATCCCCATCAAGGTGATCCATGATCCTACATCATATCTAAAGGCTTTATCTATATCTTCAAGACTTGCCTCTTTATTTTCATACAGGAAAAGCGCTTCACGATATACAGCATACATTAGCCTATTGGTAATAAAGCCTCTTATATCTTTGCGGAGAAGTGTAGGTTCCTTTGCCCAGCAATGCGCCAGTTCATATACCCATTCGCAATATTTACTTGAGGAAAAGTCACCACAGGTTATTTCAAGAAATGGTGTAGCGTAAGCCGGTTCGGACCAATGGATACCTAAAAACCTTTCCCGATGAGCAACATAGTTTTGTAGCATACTAATGGGGATGGCAGATGTATTGGTTGCTATCACTGTTTCGGCAGCGACCCAGCTCACAATCATAGTATAAACGGACTTCTTAATTTCCAGATCTTCAATAACACACTCCATCACTAATTGGCAATTTTTGAGCATTTTGTAATCTTCAGAAATTGTTAATCTGGCCAGATATTCAGAAGTCGGCCTTCTTAACAGCCCAAACGTACTACAATGCTCAAGTTGATCATAAATTCGTTGCTGTGCGAGTCCCATATCCGATGAAATAGGTGCAATGGCCTTCACAGAATGGCCAGATAACAACAGAGAAACCACTATACTAGTCCCCATTAAACCTAAACCAACAACGCCTACATCAATTTCGGCAGTAGAAATACTATCTATCATTACTTTGGTGAAGAATAAGTTACAATTTAACGATGCAATCTATTTCGACTTTGATACCTTCCCCTAAAACGGATTGTACTGTGGTTCGTGCAGGCTTTATACCTGGAAAGTATTCTGAATAGACCTTATTATAGCGGTCAAATTCCTGTATGTCTACTAAATGGACGGTACATTTCACAACATTAGACATCGACCCTCCCGCCGCTTCTATGATTGCTTTAATATTTTGTAGCGTAAGGTGCGTTTCTTCTTCAATTGTACCTAAAACAAACTTTGAAGTTTTGAAATCTACTGCTGCCTGACCACTTACAAACAGAAAATCATTTACTACTATTCCATCAGAATATGCGCCCGTTTGAAAACTCAGGTCTCTATCGGGGTGAACAATTTTATTCATGGGTATTTTGATAAGTATGGTAAATTAGAATACGGTTCCGTAAGCAACGGGAACTGATAGTTGCTTGCTTGAATACAAAAGTAAGATGCCCACAGATTCGCCCCTTCTACTTTTGTTTGCATTTATAATACTTTCTTTCCGAAAAGGCCAAGAGATAATCTACAGCTCTTCTCTTGAAAAATATCATCCGATATAAAAATATCCGAATATGCTTGCCATGTGGTTACTTAACATCTGTTTTGGCAGACGCGGCGAACAAATTAAAACCACTCATTTTAAGTGTTTTAACAAAATTTAACACTCATCACTAAAGTTTTAGGTATATATTAGCCAGATCAAAATTTTAACATGAAAGTAATTGCTCTCACCTTACTCTTATTGAGTATTACAATGTTCTCTTTTGCACAGACCCACTACCAGGTAAAAGGTCTTGCAACGGATTCCATGGCCACTTATTCCCTGGTCAACACGACCATCACTATTTTAAATCAAAAGGACTCTACCCTGGTAAAATATACCAGGGCAAACAAAGATGGCAGTTTCGCCGTCGATAGGCTAGCTGCTGGAAAATTCATTCTTCTGGTGACTTACCCAGGCTATGCAGATTATGTGGAAGAATTTAAGCTAGACACAGCAAAACCTGTAAAAGATTTTGGAAAACTGAATCTGATCCTCAAGGCTACTTTACTCGAAGGTGTCATCATCCAGGGTAAAGTTGCGGCCATAAAAATAAAAGGCGACACTACAGAGTTCAATGCAGGCAGCTATAATTTGCAGCCAAACGCAAAAGTAGAAGATTTACTGAAGCAGCTGCCGGGCATACAGGTGGACAAGGAAGGCAAGATTACCGCTCAGGGACAAACGGTGACCAAAGTGCTGGTGGATGGAGAAGAATTTTTTGGGGATGACCCTACTTTGGTCACAAAAAACCTGCGTTCGGATATGGTTGACAAGGTGCAGTTGTATGATAAAAAAAGTGATCAGGCAGATTTTACGGGAATTGATGATGGAGAGAAAACAAAGACCATCAATATCAAATTAAAAGAAGATAAGAAGAACGGTTATTTCGGCAAGGCTGACGCCAGTCTGGGCACTGATCGCTATTATAAAGGCCAGGCTATGTTCAATGCTTTCAAAAACAAGCAAAAAATTGCTGCCTATGCGATATTTGGAAACACGGGACAAACCGGACTGGACTGGCATGACAGGGGTAAGTATTCCGGAAGTTCCGGTAATATGGAAATGACGGATGACGGCGGCATAATCATGTATTACGACGGAAGTGGTGGTGATCTGGATTCTTTTGACGGCCGGTATAATGGCCAGGGCATCCCTTCTGCCCGTACGGCGGGCATACACTATGAAAATAAATGGAACAGCGATAAACAGGCCATTAACTCAAATTATAAGTTAGGTTCTATAGGCGTAAAGGGAAGCACAAATAATCTGACACAAAATAACCTGCCAACCGGCCTGACGCACAATTCGTCTGATCAGCAATATGATAACCAGGTGTTCAGACAAAAGATGGATGTCACCTATACGGTAAAACTGGATTCTACATCTACCTTAAAAATTAAGGCAGACGGATCTTTGAAGGACAGCAAAACAAATGATATTTTTACATCAGCTACTTTAAGAGAAGACAGTAGCCGTTTAAATACCGGCTTGCGTGAACTGCGTAACGATGTGTATCAAAAAGCTTTTAACGCAAGTGCCTTATGGACAAAAAAATTGAAGAAAAAGGGGCGAACGCTTTCGGTAAATTTGAGGGGTGTATTGAATCAGAGTGAAGCCAATGGTTATTTAAATTCAACTAATAATTTTTTTAACCCCGCAAATATCAGGGACAGCACTACTACCGTAAACCAGTATAAAACGAACCACAATACCAGTTCAATTATAAACACGACGGTTAATTATACTGAACCTTTATCTAAAAAACTTTCACTAGTGTTCAACTATGGCCTGGATGTAAACAACAGCAGTTCAGACCGAAAGTCCTTCAATGAATCAGCGCCGGGTAATTACAGTGTCTTTGACCCCAAATTTAGCAACAATTATGATTTTGATCAGCTGTCCAACGTTGGAGGGGCTTCATTAAATTACCGCTTGGAAAAATCTACGATTAATATCGGAACTAAAGTCGCCGCTGTCAATTTCAAACAATATGATGTTTACGCTGATAAGGCCTTTAAGCGTGATTTCGTGAACTGGAGTCCGCAAGCTACCTACAGATACCAGTTCTCCCAGCAGAAGAGCCTAAGTTTAAGCTATAGCGGATCCACTACGCAGCCTGGCATCGACCAGATCCAGCCCATCCGGGAAAACACAGATCCGCTGAATATATCAATAGGGAACCCAAATCTAAAACCTTCGTATAGCAATAATTTTAACTTCAGTTACAATTCTTATAAAGTGCTCAGCGAGCGATATATCTATCTTTACGGAAGCTATTCATTCACAGTAAATCCAATAACCAACAATACCGTAACCGATGCTACTGGAGCCAATACTTATCAATCGATCAATATTTTCGATAAGAATTCAAGCAATTATTACCTGAATGCTTCTACAGATATGAAGATCAAAAAACTGGATATGAGTGTGGGTCTTGGGGGGAACTTTAATGGAAATGTGAATTACGGCATTACAAACGATGTACTGAACAGCTCTAAATCTTTCACTTATTCCGTAACCACAAATATTTCAAAATACAAATCAAGTAAGTACGACTTTAGGATCTCCGTTGGGCCAACTTACAATGTGATCACATCCTCACTTCAAAAAAGCGATAATAAGGGTTGGGGCTTTAACGGATCGGGTAATCTGAACATCTATTTGCCAGGCAAATTGCAACTCAGCACAGACGGAAATTACCAACTTACAGGTAAAACCCAAACCTTCAACCAGAAACTGGAACGTTTCATCTGGAATGCTGCGCTCACCAAGAAGTTCTTCAAACAGGAGAACCTAAAGCTGAGCTTGTCAGGAAATGACCTGCTCAACCAAAATGTTGGTTTTGACAGATTTTCAGGCTCTAATATGATCACTCAAAATCGCTACACGACTATTCAGCGGTATTTCTTGTGCGGTATTTCCTGGGACTTCAGTAAAATGGGCATTTCATCAACTAAAAAATAACATCATGAAACACGCTTTATTTATTCTTGCGGCGCTACTCTGTTTCTCAAATGCATCATATGCGCAAAACGCCAGGTTCCCAGGCAGTGGTGTAATTGAATTTGAAAAGTCAGTGAATATGCGGGCCATTATTAAAAAGACCTTAAAAGGCAGTACGAATTCCTTTTATGAGGAAGCGGCAGATAACTATTTGAAGAATAACCCACAATTTAAGATTCTCAAAAGCACACTGTTATTTGCAAACGATAAAACACTATTTATACCGATTCCAGATCTTCAAAGCGGCAGAGGCTTCTTCGACAATTCGAAGCAAAATAACACGATCTATACAGATTTTGATGCCGGAAAACTGACTGCTCAAAAAGCCCTGTATGAAGAAACTTTCCTGTTGAAAGACAGCCTTAGAAAGATCGTTTGGAAATTAACCAGCGAGATGCGCAGCATTGCCGGCTATGAATGCCGACGGGCAAACGGACTTACTCCGGACTCTACCTACGTCGTTGCATTTTATACCGATAAGATCCCGGTTTCAGGCGGACCAGAATTTTTCAGCGGATTACCAGGCATGATCCTGGGTATCGCGCTCCCGCACGAAAATATAACCTGGTTTGCGAAAACCATAACAGACAGGAAGGTTACAGACAATGAGCTTAAACCCCCGGTCAAAGGCAAACCAACGGATTACAAAAAACTTGAAGCGACTTTAAAGGAAGTAGGCTGGACAAAGCCACCTTTAATGTACTAGTTCAGCGTAGCAATCAAACGTTTAATTATTGATCATGATGTGTAAATGTTCGTCCTTATTTCTTAAATCTAATCCACCTTCGTAAACGGACTTCAAATTTGTCAGATAAAAAGTCCATCCTGAGGCACAACCGAGCCGAATGTATTGTTTGGATTCATCATCTGTTGGAATGTTTTTATGGGTAAGTTCTATTAAGGTATACTCACGATCTTTTGTCAACTTGACTTCGACAATACATTCCTCCTCAAACGTAAACTGGAGAAAGTCCTTTCCATTAGTTTCTAATATCCTACCCTTCATGATATCATCATACAGATGCCACTTCCATTTATAAGTATGGCCTTTTTCTGCAGGTGTCTGCTTATCTTTTAAGTTATTGTCCCTATCATAAAACTTCACGTCTTCTAAAAACCATCTTTCTAATTCTTGAGGTATAGTCCAGGCATTATAAATTGAACTGATCGGCGCTTTGACCGCTATTCTTTTGGTATAACGAGTCCAGTCGAAATTCTTCATATTCGGATTAATATTTGGTATGGTAATTTAAGCAAATTATTTTTAACAATTAATCGGCTTGTTAAGAGCGCCGGCTTATTTATAGCCTCGTTGTAATAATATTCATCCTCATTTGCAATTATATATTTCGAAAAGTACAACAGAATTAATTTCCGCCAGTTCTCCCCTTATCGTCACAAAAGGGATGTATAGCCTCAAATTGATACTGATTGTTTATGGCCGATTGGGTTTGCCTAGATCAGGTAATTCCACAACATCCTCATCGTCGACCTGATTTATAGGCTCACTTTCGTCACTGGCATGCTTAGCCTCATCATAAGTAAATCCTGATCCGATTACTGATTTTTCTTTGCCCTCTCCATGCACCCCTTTCTGTTCAGCTGCAATTACGAAAGCTTTTAATTGATGCATTTTGCCATCCCGAAACTGCCAGACGTCGCAGTAACTATAAGATCTCATTTTCCCGTCTTTACCCTTCATACTGATTTTACCAACCGCAGTAACATAATCCCCCTCAGCAATAAATTGCTCCGCCTCGAATTTAGGCGGGTCCAGGTAAGCTTCAGTCATATACCGGCGAACAGCTTCCTTGCCGTTTAGAACCTGCTCCCCAACAAAAATCCACTGTGTATCTTCCGAGCAGTAGGATAGAAATCCCTCATAATCGCCATTGCTTATTGCCGCGTTAGCTTGCTTTAATGTAATTTTATTTTGCTCAGCCATAGTTATATTTTAAAACCCAATTTGCCCATTTGCAAGCGCCTGATAGGAACTATTTTTAAGAATCAGGAGCCCTAAGCTCGTCGTTAGCCAGCGAGTTTTTCCAGGGATCGTTCTGATCCTTTTTAGTTTCAGGTCCTGTCAAAGGAGTTTCCGGATCAGTTCCTATCTGTAAATCGTCTTCTGAATCCGCTACGGCTGGACGTTCATCATCCATTAGCATTGAAGGACTCTCAGAATGCTGGTGAGTCGATGCCGCATTTTCTTTCATCTGTTGCAACTGGTCAGTCTGCCTGGCGCCCGCAATGACGTCAACCTGGTCCTCCCGCAGCCGCTGCCGGCTAGGCGAACCAGTCTGCATACTCCCAGACACATGAGCAAATCCAAGATCGTTTTTATTAAAAAGATATTTTACCACTTCGTAAAGCGCAATGCCAATCAAGGCGTGTTTGATAAAACCCATTTTTCTACAATTTCTACAATTTGAAGAGATAACAACTGCTCTCGAAAAAGGTTTCATCTTTGAGCGACCAGCCCGGTGCTGTTGGGTACTGCCTCACTCCAGCCTTCAAAATCACTACAGTGCCTTGCCTATCCAGGAGGCAAATCCAATTCCCATTTTGTAAGTCCTCACGGCTTTACATCAGATAAGCACGAATAAAAAAATTGTTTCCTACCTTTGATAGTAAATTTTGACTTGCTGCATGGCTTCGCCATGCAGCTGACGAAAAGAAACTGATGCAACAACCTAAGAATAACGCAAGACCGGGGACTCCTAAAGAGAATCTCTCCATTCAAGACATAAACGAAGAACTTGCCGCCGCCAATGAGGAATTGCTGGAGAGCAATGAAGAGCTTATGACCACACAAAGTCAGCTGGAGGAGTCCTTGGAGATCATCTCTGACAGGGAACAGCAAATCAGGGCATTGATTGATAGTGCTCCGTTTCCGATTGCAGTATACATCGGCAAAGAGATGCGGATCCAGCGAGCAAATAAAGCGGTTATTGAAGTTTGGGGCAAAGGAGATGATGTAATTGGTAAAACCTATTTCGAGCTGTTGCCTGAGCTTAGGGATCAAAATATTTATCCGCAACTTGAGGCCGTTTATCACACCGGTATTCCATTTCATATCCGTAACCAACAGGTAAATCTGGTGATGGAAGGTGAGTTGAAAGAATTTTATTTCAATTATAGCTTCACTCCATTGCGGGATGAATTAGGCGAGGTTTATGGCATCATGAATACGGCTGCCGATGTTACCGATTTGTACATGGCAAAAAAACAGGTCGAATATAGTGAACAGAATTTCAGGAATATGATTTTGCAGGCCCCGGTAGCCATGTGCCTATTGCAGGGTCCGGAATTCCTCGTCGAGCTCGTCAATAATCCCATGGTCGAGATCTGGGGTAAACCGGTCGAAGAAGTGATCGGCAAGCCAGTTTTTGCGGCACTGCCAGATGCACGGGAACAAGGACTGGAATCGATCATGATGGAAGTATACCGAACCGGGAACCCATTTTATGCCAGCGAACAGCCTGTGTCTTTGATCAGACATGGTCAGCCTGAAATTATTTACCAGAATTTCGTTTACCAGCCCTACAGGGACCCGAGCGGAAGCATCCTGGGCATACTGGCGATTTCTATCAACGTCTCCGAACAGGTAATGGCGCGCATGGAACTGCAAAAAACTTACGAACAGATCCAGCTGTCTAAAAAGGCCGCCCAGCTGGGAACTTTTGATATGGATCTTACAAAAGGAACCCTGGAATGGGATGAGCGATGCCGGACATTATTTGGCATCAGCCATCAAGAGCCGGTCAGCTACGAGAAAGATTTTTTTGAAGGTCTTCATCCAGATGACCGCGCAAAAGCAAGAGAAGTGATTAACCGGCTTTTTGAAAGCGGTGGCTCCAAGCAGGACTATGACATAGAGTACCGTACAATCGGTGCCGAAGATCAGAGACAACGTTGGGTTAGGGCTAAAGGAAAAGTGTATTTTGAGGGGCAGCAGCCAGTTCGTTTCATAGGATCGGTGCTGGACATCACCGCCCAAAAAGAAAATGAATTGCGTCTTAGGGAGCTTGCCGAAAAGCAGGCAATGCTGGCTGCAATTGTCAACTCCTCCGATGACATCATTGTTAGTAAAACCCTGGATGGTGTGATTACGAGCTGGAATCCTGCTGCCAGTCGCATTTTCGGTTACTCCGCCGAAGAGGCGATCGGACAACACATATCTATCATCATACCTCCTGAACGCTTACACGAAGAAGATTATATCATTTCGCAAATTCGGAGCGGCCAAAAGGTAGATCATTTTGACACCGTTCGGATCAGTAAAAGTGGACAGCCAATTCAGTTATCATTAACCATATCACCGGTAATCAATGACAGTGGCGAGATCATCGGCGCCTCCAAAATAGGCAGGGACATCAGCGCCCAGTTAGCGGCTCAGCGATCGGCGCAAAAATATACCGAACGTCTAGAGATCATGAACATGATTATGGGCCAGGTATCTGCAGAGCTTGACCTGAATAAGATCTTGCAGAAAGTGACAGATGCGACAACCAATTTAACTGGCGCAAAATTCGGTGCTTTTTTCTACAATAAGATCGATGACCTGGGAGAATCCTACATGCTTTACACCTTGTCCGGAGCCCCGCGTGAAGCATTTGATAAATTTGGTATGCCACGAAATACTGGTGTCTTCCATCCAACCTTCTCGGGTGAGTCCGTTCTCCGATCGGATGACATTACTAAGGATCCGCGTTACGGACACAATGACCCTCACTTTGGTATGCCTAAAGGTCACCTTCCAGTGGTCAGCTATCTTGCAATACCTGTCGTTTCGCGTTCAGGGAAAGTTATCGGCGGATTGTTCTTTGGGCATCCTGAAGCGAAGAAATTCACGCAGGAACATGAAATATTGGTGAGCTCTATAGCCGCTCAGGCGGCAATAAGCATCGACAATGCCAAGCTGTTTGAAGAGGTAAAGGCATTGAACGAGAAAAAAGATGAATTCATTGGTCTGGCGAGTCATGAATTGAAGACTCCGCTGACCAGCATCAAAGGCTACCTTCAGGTACTCGGCAGAATGATAAAGGACAGCCAACACCAGAAGTTCCTTGACAAGGCAGATCAGCAAGCCTCGAAATTGACTGCACTTGTTGCCGATCTGTTAGATGTGTCAAAAATTGAAGCTGGAAAACTAAAATTAACCGTTGCAGATTTTGACCTAAAAGAGATCACATCCGAAGCCATTGAACTGACCAGACTCAGCAGCCCCAAGCATGCCATAACCTTCCGAACCCACCTAAGCGACTGCAAGATTGCCGGCGATGCGCAACGAATAGAACAAGTGGTGATCAACTTACTTTCCAATGCGATAAAATATTCACCTGAGGCTGATTTGATCGAAGTGGAACTCGATGGAGATGAAAACAGTGTAAGGCTAAGCGTCAGAGATTTCGGTTTTGGCATCGAACAAAAAAATGCAAATCATATTTTCACGCGTTTTTACCGTATAGATGAACAGAGCCCAACTATTTCCGGACTTGGTATCGGACTATACCTTTCTCATGAAATCATCAGCCGCCATAACGGCAAAATATGGGTAGAAAGTGACGTTGGCAAAGGCAGTACATTCTATTTTTCGCTGCCCAAAAACTCATAGCACCCAATATTTATTGCTGGTTCTTTTATGTCTTTTTGTGCTTTTGGACAAATGCAAATGGTCGCAAAATGCCCCTCAAATTGTCACGATTTCCCCTCATCCATGTGCATCGCCCTTTTTAGCTTTGTATGACATTAAACTAATAGCAGACAAAATGAGAAAGATCAGAATCTTCGAACACATTTCGCTGGACGGCGTGATCCAGCACGAAAACAGCGACGACTTCGCGCATGGCGGATGGACGACACCGTATCGGACTCCGGATGGGTTAGAGGCCGTCACTGAGGCATATGGCGCACACTTTGACCTGTTGCTTGGCCGCCGTACCTACGATAGCTGGGCCGGCTTCTGGCCGAAGGCCGGGGATGGGCCCTTAGCAAAAGGTCTGAATGCTGCGACAAAATACGTCGCAACCCACAGACCTGACAGCCTCCAATGGGGTCCTGTCGGGAATCTGGGCACGGACGTGATAGAAGGTATTCGCGGCATCAAGTCAACGGAAGGCCCTGACCTGATCCTCTGTGGAAGTTCAACGCTGACGTCTGTGTTGCTCGACCAGGGATTGGTCGACGAGGTTGTACTGATCGTTTACCCCGTCTTGCTGGGTAAGGGAAAACGCTTCTTTTCGGACAGCGCCGACCCGCGCGAACTCGCGCTAGTCGGCACGAAGACCACGCCCACGGGAGTGCTCATCAATACTTATCAACACGTTGGATCGCTGCGAACCTAATGCGTGTAATTGCCCTTAATCAAATGAATAAGAAAGGTTGTTTCGGAGAAATGCTTTCAAACGAGCAGCATTCATATATGTGATATTTTAGCCAAATTTGCTAATTTAGTCTTTGCTGTCTGGAGGCATCTTCCATGGCACTAACGATGATATGGAAATTATAAAACTTCTAAAAATGATGAGATTTACTCCTTTACTTTTTTTAGTGTTTCTGGCGATTAACAACCCCAAATGTACCGCACAAATTGCATCTTCAAATGGAGGTACATCCAATAAGTCGGGAATTATTACAGGTGCCGACCAGATTGAAGAATACTTGCCTTTTCTAAAAGGAAAACGAATTGGCCTGGTTGCTAATGACCGGATATCTGGATGCACATATTGTTTCCTGGTTTTATCTTCATCCTGAAGTTTCCCTGCAAAAAAAAGGTTCGAAGTTGGTCGAATCGAGGTTGTTTGGTGGGACTGAGATCACACAAAGCATCATGTGGTTAGATTTTCCGCTAAATTTTACAGGTAAAATGCCTATAAGTAGCCTGGGTAGGCTGTTTGTAGGCACAGGGCCCTATTTAGGCTTTGCTATGAATGGGGAAAATACATATCCTGTCGAAAGCGGCTCCAGGCCTAGCGAGCCGGCATTTATCTTTGGTAAGGATAATAGCTGGAAGGGTACCGACTATGGAATCAATTTTTTGGCTGGCTTTGAGTTTCGGAAACGGTTTATGCTGAACGCTAACTATCGCGTAGGCATGGCAAATATAGCAGGCAATACTAATAAATGGTCAAGCAATATCAAAAACCGAGTTCTATCCATAGGTATTGGTATAGGACTTTAGAATACTCTAAATCATGAAAATGGATTGTAAATATCTCGACCAGACCGGTTTCAAACTTTTTTTGAAGTTTTGAATAAGTAGCATATGCAGTACCTTGATGACATGTGAGCCACGGTCGCCGCTAAATCGCTTGGTTCGGCTGTGAGCAATGCTACACTCAATACCGTGGATAGTGAATTTTCAGGATTATATTTTCAGAATCAATATTGCTTAAAATCAGCATGAAACATTGCGTGCAATTATCGTTCTGCGGAAGGATGGATGGAGAGAAATTGCGTTTAAGAAGATAGGCGGAATTTCGGTAGGTAAACCCCGCCCATCATTCACGATGATGAAAATTTTATTTAGAAGACCTTTCTAAAAGGCTCATAGCTTAATGTTTTGAGGAGCGCAGGTTTGTCAGATTTTAGCGAAACTTCAGTTAGGGGCAGGCTTGGGAAGAATATATCTGTCATCACCGTGGTTCCCTGATCCGCAAAAAATTCAATCGAAGCCGCGTCTACCAGAATCGTCAGATCTATAGTTCTTTTGGTAGTCACTCTCGGCGCATAATGAGTCTGTGCAAATTCCTTATTGAAACTAATATTTCCCGAGTTGGTTCTATCAATGAAATATCGCTTAGTTTTTGAATCATAGCCACAAATTACTTTTTCTCCATTCGTATTAGAAAAAATAACCTCAAAATCTGTAGAATCAACTATGTTTAGCTGAAGCTTATATGCCCTCGCGGATTGTGGTAGTATCAATCTTTTTGTATTTTTAACACTCAAATTTTTTAGAACGGTTCTTTTTCCACTATACTTGTTCAATTCTGATACAGGCATCGACGTAATTGAAATGTTATTATTTTCCTCAATTAGCTTTAGTTCACGGACAATGGTGGTCGCTCCCCTCCATTGCGTTGTCGGCACTATGTTTGCGTAGGTCCAATTATTCATCCAGCCAATAAAAATCTTACGTTTTCCTGTATTTGACCAAGTAACACCGGCATAGTTATCCGTTCCATAATCCAGCCATCTTGTTTCTGTATTGGCAGGTATAAATTGGTGACCGTCAAAGTCGCCGATAAAGTATTGAGTTCCTGAACCGCCATTTGGCCCACCAGGATTAAGGCTGATTAATAGAACCCAATATGTTTTACCATTTAGCTCCAGAGGGAATAGGTCAGGGCATTCCCATACACCACCATGAGCTCCAACCTTTTCACCGAATTCACTTTCTTTGGACCACTCTTTGAGATTTAGTGAGGAGTAAAAAGTAATCTTGTTGCCTGTAGCTAATGTCATGATCCATTTTTGCACTGAGTCATTCCAATGCACCTTCGGATCTCTAAAGTCCCAGATACCAGGATTGGGCAAAACGGGATTTCCTTTATATTTCTGCCAGCTTTTTCCAGCATCCAGGCTATAAGCCAAGCTCTGAAACTGATGTAAGCCCGTCTTGGCGTCTTCAAGTTTCTTGTCGAAGTGCGTAAAGATTGATACTAAGGCATTTTTTCCAAACCCTGCAGTATTGTTTTGATCAACAACAGCACTGCCAGAGAAGATAGTCCCGAGACTGTCGGGATATAGTGCGATAGGCTGCTCTTTCCAACTGATGAGATCCTTGCTGGTAGCATGACCCCAATGCATTGGGCCCCAGGTCACACCGCCGGGGTGATATTGAAAAAAAAGATGGTAAACACCTTTATAATAGACCATTCCGTTCGGATCATTCATCCAATTCGCCTTCGGACTAAAATGAATTTGCGGACGGTGTTTTTCGGCACGTCCCTGTTGTGCCCGCAATAAGATAGGGAAGGTATTTAGTGAAAGTAGAACTAAAGTAACTAACAGGGATTTTGTGTTTTTCATATTGTTTATTTTTTATTTCCAAATCGATTTTAATTCCCAGGCCTTAAATTTAATCCGGCTGCCCACCTTCGAGGCAAACACCTCAATTCCAGTCTGGTCTTCTGATGGGAAAGTCTGAAGTGTGAATACAGTTTCTCCGCCATTGCCAAAGATCTCAACACTTGATTTATCGACATACAAGTGCAGCTTCACTTCTCCATTGATGGAACGAATTTTCCCACAAGTTATCCGGGAAAACTTTTCGATGGGCGCATCCGTGCAGTTCGTTCTATCTATTGTGAGCATCTCATTCTGTACATTATATTTGATAACCAGTTTTCTTCCTTGCCCTACAAGCAAATTGAACCCAATTTCATTGTCAGAACGCGACGAAAAACTAACTTCCATCTCGTACACATTCTGCTTCGGTGTAAATTGTTGTAGCCAACGTGTTCCTTTTGCCACCTCAAAATTCGCCGTCACCATTTTTCCTCTAAGCGTTTCCAGATTTTTCAGCGGTTTCTGAATTAAACTTAAACCTTCAGGCAACTCCTTCAACTGAAGCTCTCGGGGTATACTCCAAAAACCCTTACCATACTTTGATGGCACATGCTGTGCATAATCCCACGTGGCAACCCAGCCCATGCTGCTGGTCGCTTTCAAATTCCCACCATAATCTCTAAATGTTCTGGATGCATAATAATCCATTCCATGATCGACAAAGCGCGGTGTTTTCGGCTGGTCTGCATCAATTGTAAAAGTAGTTCCGTCAAAATCACCTATAAAGTATTGTTCCCTGGCCCAGTCGATAGAAACCACCATCACCCATTTCGTTCTCGCCGGGTTCCCCACTATCGGAATTTGAAAAAGATCGGGACATTCCCAGGATTTTTCCTGGGCACCGGCGGGACCAAAGTCGCTCATCCATGTCCACGTTTTCAGATCGAGCGAGCTATAAAATTTTATCTTTTTTTCAAGCGCAAGCGCGACGACCATGATCCACCTCTTTGTATTTTCATGCCAGAAGACAGTAGGATCGCGAAATTCCGTGCTTCCAATGTCCAACACAGGATTTCCTTTATAATATTGAAACGTAATTCCACCATCCAGGCTATAAGATATACCTTGAGATTGACTTTTAGTATCCTCATTAAACATTGTATAGACTGCTACTTGTGCATCCTTCCCAAATCCTGCAGTGTTGTTTTTATCGATAACAACGGAACCTGTAAAGTACGCTGTTTTTGCGGGTTCGCCAGTCATCACATTTTTAGATTCCTGACGGTAATGAACAAGATCCGTTGAAGTCACTTTTCCCCACCAATACATCTGATATTTCCCTTTATGATAGATGAAACCACTTGGATCACTGACCCATCCTGTAGTGGGACTAAAATGATATTGAGGGCGATAGGATTCGGAGTAAAGTACTGTCGAATTTTCCTGAGAATAACTCAGCTCAAAACTGCAAAATAATAATATCGTAAATAAAAATTGCCTCATGATTTCAAAATTAAAAGTCAGTATTTATTGGCGCAGAATTGAGTTTCCAAAACTCTCCTTCAACCTGTACGGTTCCACCTTCGGCAAAAATCTCCAGCAAGTTACTACGTTCGGTGGAAGGGAATATTCTAGTCGTAAAAGCACTTTCATTATTGATGAACACTTCTACAACCGATCCGTCAACGAACAGATGAAAAGTCGTGGGCTTAGTTAGATCTAGTACAAAATGATCCTTTCTTGTCCGTAATGGTATTCCCTTACGTAAACTAGAATGTGTTTGGTCCACTACAATTTCTTTTTCCTCGACATCATAATATATACTGGTATATTCCGATTTATCCGGGTTTTTATGGAGTATAAACCCAAATTTTCGCGCATCTCCTGGTTGTATGGTCGCTTTAACTTCATATTGTTGCAGACCATCGGAGATCCGATAACTCTTGCTACCGCTGACAGAAACGTTTGTGAATTCCCTCTTTACAGCCCTAAGTTTCTCCATCGCCGGATGCGGCGATTGCTTCAGCACCCCATTCACCAACGACCAGACTCTCGGAATACTGTAGAGGTGATTCCATCCCTGTTGCCAGGCAGCCTCACCCGAAATTTCATCTGGAATAATGGCAATTGCAGAGACCCGTCCATCCTGGTCATCAGCGACAGAAGGAGAAAGTAATCTGTTGATTACTTCCAGATTCTTCGGCAGCGGGTAATCAGGAATAAAACGCTCATTGACAAACTCCCCTGTCCAATAAAGCGCCCTGGCCGGCACTCCCTTATGGGGGACCTTGTTCACTAACAAAATGTATTTGTCACCCATTTTTTTAAACACAGGCATTTCCCAGAAGATACCGGAATTGTCCTGGTCCGGGCTACCTTCAAAAAGCGTATGCAAAAAATCCCATTGTTTGAGATCCGAAGATTTGTAAAGAAGAAGGGCACCCTTTTCAATAGTATCCTTTTTAATTCCAAATCCCACCACCATATACCATTTATCCCCATCTTTCCATACATACGTATCCCTAAGGTCTGCTCGGCTGTAGCCCTCTGGTTGCCGCGGAATTACAGGATTACCTTTGTATTTAGTCCACTCTGTTAATGTGGAATCTTTTGGAAAGGCGAGAGCGATCCCCATTTTTTCTCCTCCAGCGGTATAACTTATAATAGGCATACCTTGGTCATCTATGATCACATGTCCTGACCAGATACCATTTTCATCGTACCCTTTTTCTGGACTTATTGCAGGCTTGTGCTCCGTCCAGTTAACCATATCCCTACTGCTAAAATGCCCCCAATTAATCTGTCTTAAAGCAAGATTAGAGGCATTCTTCTGATTGAATATATGATATAACCCCTTATAGTAAATCAATCCATGTGTTTCATTAGTCCAATTGGCGGCAGGCATCAAATGGTATTTTGGGCGGCTAAAGTCGTTCTCGAAACGGGTGGGGGGGATAGCAAGAATAGGAACCTTTTTTGCCAAACGGGTTGTCTCGGCCTGAAACTGATGTATAGAAATACGTTCATGTCCAAGTTTAACCTCATCAATGATTCCATTAATTAGAGTCAGATCCATTTTACCTAGAAGTCTCTCCTTGAAATCCTTACCAATGAGAAGTTCCCGTGGTTCCCATTTTGCCCCGATGAAAGGCAGATCAAGCTGTAGCTTTTTACCGTTCATCCAAATACCTGGTACACCGGAATTTAAACTCATAGCGACATGCAACCATTTAAACTTTTCCACAATCAGGCCCGTATTCAGATAAGAAAAATTACTATGTTTTCCAATCCCAATCAAAATCTCGCCAAACCTGTTTACATTGATTGAAATTGATTGAGCATCCCCTACGGACCTCATGGCAAAGAATGCCCCTGTATCTGTAGGGAACGATTCTAAGGCAAACCAACCGGAGCAGGTAAACACCTTCTGACCAGGCTTAATTTCCTTTCGCAGAAAAGTGCTGTAACCATCTGTTCTAATACCGGAACCAATAATACCAGGAGTTAATTCTATCTGGCTCCTAACATTTTTGAGTTCAAGTTTTTCGAAGCCTTGCTTTGCATTCAGCGGATTTTTTCCCTCAAAACTCCAATGTTGTGCAGATGCCTTGACGCTGCTTAAAAGAAAAGCAACTCCATAGACTAAGCATTTACAAAAGGACTGCAATTTAATTTCCATTTTGTTAGTTTAAGGATGAAGCCATACGGACGTCAGTACATATCCGTATGGCTAGATTACACTACTGGGCTAGATAACCAGGATTTTGTTTATAGAGCCCTCCTGAAAAATTGATTTGTGGCTGAGGTATCGGGAAATACTCATCCCTGGCTTTTACAAACTTTGCATTTTGCAGGTAAGTACGAAGAAGCTTTTCTTTTATAAAATATTCGTTGTTCAGAACCTGCTCAGCATTTCCCCAACGCACCAGGTCGAAAAAACGCTCGCCTTCAAGAGCGAACTCTAGTTTACGCTCAAAGCGAAGTGCGGTTCGGGCATAACCATTGGTCCAGGTACAGTTTTCCCCAGGCTTATAAATGTCAATGGTATAATTTGCTGCATAGGTTGCTGGATCAGGAGCGTTAAATGCGGTTACATATTTACTGTTTTTCACCCTTGTCCTGATTTTGTTGATCAGCGGAAGTGCTTCGTCCTGCCTGTCTAATTCGATTAGAGCTTCTGCTTTCCAAAGCAAAACATCAGCGAACCTGATGATATGAAAATTGAGAGAAGATCCTCCCCATGGGAAACCTTTGACCATATAAGGGGATTCAGGGGAAACCAATGCTTTTTTATTTGAATAATAACCATATGTTGCAGGTTCGCGGGCCCAATCGGGCCCATAAGCAGCGGCTGTATAGTTTTTCCAGCGAATCCCCAAACGTCCGACGGTGAAATCCAACCTTGGATCGACATTCGTGGCCAGACCATCTGCAACTGTCATCAGGTTAGAATTGTTGTAGGTTTCCGGGGTCGGCACTCCTTTGCTGTCTGTTTTATAGGAATTCACCAAATTCTGACTCGGCTGGAAAAATCCGTCACCGCTATAAGCAGGTCCACGTGGTGCGTTTAGCAGGTTACTCCAATTGATACGCCCCAGATCCGTTCCGTCAGCTATGGAATATTGAACTGCAAAAACTGATTCAACGCTGTTATCAAATTCACCCATAGAAAGCTGTTGAAAATCCTGGAGCAGATCATATCCACCATTCGAGATTACCTCATCACATTTGCTGACCACATCGTTTAACAGGCTTTCATCAATACTTGCAACCGTGTTATCCGGGTTTTGTTTATAAGCACGATAAAGCGTTACTTTTGCCTGATAGGCAGTAGCAGCATATTTGGTAGCCCTGCCTGCCTCAGATTGCTTTGGAGGAAGTAATTTCGCCGCTTCACCAAACTCAGCAGCAATTTTCTCCAAAATCTGATCCCGTGTGAATTCTATATTGGATATTTTGACATAATCTTCTGTGGATACATTTTCATCAAAATAGGGTATTCTGTTAAACAGGCGGTTGAGTTCAAAAAAGAAGTGCGCCCTTAAAAATCGCATTTCTCCCAACCTCACATTCTTCAATGGGACTTCTGTTTCGGTTACCGCATTCAACCTGCGTATCGCATTATTTGCGCGCTGAACACTTCGGTAAAGGCTAAACCATTTACGGTCGAGTAGACCATTAGAAGCATACACTGCCGTAAAAGTTTCAAACTGGTTGAATTCACCAATGTCGCCAATACCTCCGCCACCTTTATAGGCCGTCTCTGCACGAACGTCGCCATATATCCAATTCGTGGTAGGAGAAAGAAATGTTCCGTCACTTCCTTCGGGACCAGCCAGTGCAGCATATGCGGAAATACAAAGCGCTTCAATACCGTCCGGGGAATTTAGTAGTTCATCACTTAACTTGCCTTTTGGTTTGGTATCCAAAAAATCCTTCTTGCACGAGCTTAGAACAACTAGCAATACAAATATTATATATTTAAATTTCATGATATTTATAGTTAAATGAATTAAAATCCAAAATTCAATCCCAATGTAAAGGTCCTTGGTAATGGATACGGATACCCAAGTCCTTCCGGATCCGCACCCTTGTACTTCGTGATCGTAAACAGATCCTGTCCTTGCACATACATACGTAGATTCCTAAGTTTTAACTTGTCCGCAAGCCCTTTAGGCAAGGTATAACCCAACTGAACATTCTTCAATTTCAGGTAAGAGCCATTTTCAATAAAATACTCCGAGGTCCTCGCCTCGTCATTTGAATTTACAGCGGTTAAAGCAGGGATATCTGAGTTAAAGTTACTTGTAGGATTCCAGGCTTCTAATAATCTGTTACTATGGTTACCGGTCCATAACTGGAAGAAATCGGTATAGAATTTGGAATTATTATAGGCATCTCTTACCATTCCATTAACGAAGAAAGAAAAATCAAATGCTTTATACCCTAACGCGACATTTAATCCACCGATAAATTTAGGCTGATCCGAACCCAACCATTCCATATCTTTATCATTAATCAGATGATCACCATTGGTATCTACGTAACGTATTCTTCCTAATCCTTTACCTGGTTTGTCAATACCATCGTTAAGTTCTTCTGCCGTACGGTAAATTCCATTCGTTCTAAAACCCAGCCAGGAGCCCAAAGGCTGTCCAACGATAGTCTTGTCCTGTCCGTTCCCTCCTCCGTAAGTATAATAAATGTCATCAGGCACAGAAGTTACTTTATTTTTATAGGCAGTTGCCGTAAAAGTCAAGCTATAATTAAAATCCTTTCCGATATCATCTCTCCAGTTCAAAATCGCCTCAAACCCCTTGTTGCTTAACGAAGCACCGTTGTAGGCCATTGCCCCACCCTCTCCAATTATCCCGATGTAAGGCCGATCGATCAGCATATCGTCGGTCTTTTTGATATAATAATCCAATGTAAGGTTTAATCTATTTTTTAACATCGCCAGATCTAAACCGAAATTGGTCTGTGTAGTCACCTCCCATTTAATGTTTGGATTTCCCGTCCTATCCTTAATGATCCCGTTAGGAATGGTTCCCCGGTTAATACCTGAAATATCATAGCCAGCCATATTCAGATTGGTAGAATATTTGGTATAAGTAGCTTCGTTATCTAACAGATCATTACCATTCTGGCCCCAGCTGGCACGCAGCTTAAGGTCGGATATCAAGCTCTGATCCTTCATAAAAGCTTCCTCACTAACTCTCCATCCTGCTGATACTGCAGGAAAAACCGCGGCATTATTGTTCTTTCCGAACCGGGAAGAAGCATCCCTTCTGATTGTACCTGAAAGCAGGTAACGATCATTATAAGCATAGTTTAGTTTTGCAAATACAGAATTTGTCGCCGTTCTTGATGCAATTCCACTGTTAGTCTGCGCACCGTCACCAGCACTTATATAACGATAATCCAGGGCCTCGATAATAAAATTCTCTCTCCTTGCTCCTAAAGATTCATTAATACTCTCTTTGGACTCAATACCCGCAAGTGCATTGATATTGTGTTTATCAACCGTTATACTATAATTTGCTGTATTTGACCAGATCCAGTCACGGTTATAATCTGAGGAACTATTCAGTATATTTTTATCAACGGTTCGGTCACCTTCCTTCCATTTGGGTTCAAAGGTTGATCCGACCCCGTTACGATAATTTATGCTGAAGTTCGACCTTAAAACCAAATTTTTAATCGGCTCAGCCTCTATGTACATATTGCCAAAGATCCGCCACTGGTCATTTCTATTGTCTTTAATCTGATCAAGAAGCCTAATTGGGTTAGGTTTGTCACCTATTCCCTGCGTAGGTCCTGCGTAGCCTCCGTAAATATCATAAACAGGGATTATTGGATGTTGCGCGATAGTGAGTTCTTCGATTCCCGCTGGCTTAAGTTTTTCATTCCATTTGCTCAGGTTTAGATTTTGTCCAATTCTTAAACGGTTATTCAAAAAATTATAATCAGAATTTAAACGGCCGTTAATACGGTTAAAATTGGTGTATTTGATTAAACCATCCTGATCAAAATAGTTGAGTGAAAATGCTGAAGATCCATTTTTGGAACCTTTTGCTACAGTAAGGTTATAGCTTTGCAAAATAGCCGTTTTATACACTTCATCAGCCCAATTGGTATCACCGGAACGTATCGTTTTCTTTTGATCAATAAATTCCGGAATCACGGGGGCATCGCCGTTTCCGTATAAATCATGGCTGGGCTTTACCCCGTCATTCTTATAGGCAGTCCAATAGGTCTCACCCCATTGTTGGGCATTTAGCATTTTTATGCTGTTATGATAAGACTGTGTAGTAAGCTGGGCGTCAAAATCAACAGTTAACTGATCTTTTTTACCTCTTTTCGTCGTGATAATAATAACACCGTTTGCTGCTTGTGTACCATAAATTGAAGCAGATGCAGCATCTTTCAGTATCTGTATGCTCTCTACATCGCTCGGATTTAATAAAGTGCCAATATTGTCACGGGTCTGGACACCGTCAATAACATACAAAGGGCTGCCATTATTGATAGTAGTGATACCACGTATGCCAATACCGGTGCCAACGCCACCTGGGGTACCATTATTGGTCACATTAACACCAGGTACACGTCCTTGCAGTGTTGAGATGATGTTTCCTGTCGGGATATTTTCGACATCCTTCATGTTCACAACGGAAACAGCTCCTGTCAAATCCTTTTTCCGTTGCGTCTGATAACCGGTAACCACGACTTCATCCAGATTTTTGGAATCCGGTTCCATAGCGATATCTATTTTAGTTCTGTTATTTACCGGAATTTCCTGAGTTACAAAACCCAGATAAGAGATAACCAGCACAGGATTGTTTCCAGAGATTGATAGAGAAAAATGTCCCTGGTTGTCGGTGCTGGTCCCCGTTCTGGTTCCTTTGAGCAAAACGCCCGCGCCAATAATGGTTTCTCCTTTGTTGTCGGTCACCGTTCCGTTAACGGTTATATTCTTTTGTGCACTTGCATTTCGAAAAAAGAAGCACATACTCAGGAGCAATAGAAAATATCTTATTTTCATTTCCTTGTTCATATTTAATTGTGAATGGTCAGATAGGCCAGACTTCAGTTTGACATATCAAATATTTGGTTAGTTAGATCGTAAAAATTAGTTCTGATTAGGGGGGTGAAGTAATGTTTATATTCATAATACTGATTGTAGTTTATAATTGGTTTATTTTTTATTTCAATATTTCACTGCACCATTTCCGCTTCCAGATGAATCTATCAAATTCAAATTTTGAATACTCGGGACAAGCGCCGGCCTGTGAAGTGATAAATGCGCCCATTGCAAGTGCATAATCCAAAGTAACCTCTAAAGGTTCTTCTGCCAACTTCATCGCAAGAAACGCGGCAAGAAAAGAGTCGCCACTCCCAATGGTATCTGCAACGTCAATATGATACGCCGGATATTGATAAGTCAGATCGTTATTATAATATGAAGCACCTCGCGATCCCCTGGTAATCAGAATTTCCCGCATATTAAATTTGTTGAAAAGAGCCTCTACACATTGAATTTCATTATTAGAGGAAATATTGTTCCATTCTGCAATCATCTGCAGTTCCGACGAATTAATCTTCACCATATCAGCCTGTATCAGCAAATCTGAGACAAACTCAGGGCTATAATGTGGCGATCTTAAATTGACATCAAAGACTTTATACCGTGCATGGGCCAACATTTTGAATAAAGTTAAACGTGAAGTTTCATTTCTGGAGCCAAGACTCCCAAAAACGAAAGCCTCGGATTTCTTGATGAGCTCTTCCATCGCGTCCTCCCAGATTATAAAATCCCAGGCAACCGGAGCCACTATTTCATAACTTACCTCATTTCCCTCGCCTACAGTAGCCAATACCTGACTGGTTTCATGGCTATCGTCGGTTTGAATCCAATAAGTCTCCACACCTCTACCTTCCAAAAAATCAATAAGATCTTTTCCTGCCTGATCGTTTCCAATACTACTGACTAAATGACTTTGCAATCCCAACTTATGAAGATGATAGGCCACATTCATTGGAGCACCACCAGGCTTTCTTCCGTCCGGGAGATTGTCCCAAAGGATTTCACCAAAACAAACTACCGATCTTTTTTCTGTGTTGTTCATGTCTGTTTTCCTTCCTTAATGCATAACTAAATTTGTCCCTATCTGTTCTAAGGACTTGCCCTTAGTTTCCGGCATAAGTTTCCATACAAAAATTAACTGAAGCACCATCATAGCGGCAAAAAAGAAAAATGTCGTTGCCCCCCCAAAAGTTTCTGCTAAAAAAGGAAAACAAAATGCAATAATTGCGGCCATTACCCAATGGGTGGAACTACCTAGTGTTTGCCCCTTTGCACGCACAGAATTCGGAAAAATTTCGGAAATGAAAACCCAGATCACCGCCCCCTGAGAAAATGCAAAGAATGCAATAAATAGCATCATGTAGGCAGGAATCGCAAATCCGGTGAAATTCTTGGTATAAAATGTAAATCCAACAAGAAAAAGAGACGCAATCAAGCCAAAGGACCCTACAAGCATCAGCACCTTTCTGCCAATTCTGTCAATAAAATTAATGGCAATCAAAGTAAAAATAAAATTGATCATCCCTATACCAACTGTAGAAAGTAATGACGAATGTGCACCAAGACCAGCCATTTCGAAGATTCGGGGTGCATAATAAATGATGGCGTTAATTCCCGAAACCTGATTGAAAAAAGCAAAAAGAATGGCCAACATTACCGGTGTCCTATAAGCACCAGAGAAAAGGCTCTCTTCCTTCCCTGAAGAAGATTTCAAAACAGAATTCTGGATGGCCTTTAGTTCATCTCCGCAATTGAGTGGATTAATCACCTTAAGAATCTTTAAAGCCTTTTCGGTAGCTCCTTTTTTTAACACCAGCCATCTTGGACTTTCCGGTATGAAATAGATCAGCACTAAAAAGAGGAGCGATGGAAAAGCCTGTACGCCAAGCATCCAACGCCAGGAAGACTCCCCGCCCTGACTGATCAGGTAGTTAGATAAATATGAAATCAGAATCCCCAATACGACATTGAACTGGAACAGACCGACGAGCCGTCCCCTTTTGTGAGCTGGGGATATTTCAGAGATATAGATAGGTGCAGTAACTGAGGATATGCCCACACCGAGCCCTCCTAGAAATCTGAAAGTTAAAAAAACGTACCAATCGTTTGCGAGCGCAGTACCGACTGAAGATAATAAGTAAGCTATTGCTACAAAATACAGTGTATTTTTTCTTCCAAAACGATCGGAAGGGCGCGAGCCGATAAGAGAACCTAAAACAGTTCCGATTAAAGCGATTGAGATGGTAAGTCCGTGGGCAAAAGAAGAAAGGTTCCAGAACTGCTGAATGGCTTTTTCTGCACCAGATATGACTGCGGTATCAAATCCAAAAAGAAAACCACCTAGGGCTACGACCATGGACCATGCCAGGACTGAATGTTTATTCATATTCGATTTATATTGGTTAACGGAATGCAAATTAGCGTTACCAGAGGAGGGGTAGTATCAAAATTGTTTCAAAAAACTATTAAATTTAAATAAAATTTAAACTTCTATAAACCAACTATTTACACTCAAAAACAATCTATGCTTTTATTAAACATTCAAATTTGAATCAACAAATCTATGCTTTTGATACATGCCGATCAGTTAACACCTCGATTCAACTACCGGGACATTTGAGGTATCACTTAGTTTTCTATATATTTAAGTATCCCTCGTAAAAACAATTACTTTTTTTGAACTTTCCAATATGATTTATGAGTACCGTTTTCATCTGCTTTAAGAGAATATTAGTTTTCACGTTCATTTGCCTTCTACTTTCAGGTTGTGAAGACCAGAAGAAAGATTCCGGTTATAAAATTGGTTTTTCACAATGCATAGGCTCAGATCTTTGGCGTAAAACAATGCTTGAGGAGATGAAAATGGAACTTTCGCTTCATCCGGGAGCTCAATTCATCTATGCAGACGCAAGTGGGGATAGTCAACTTCAGGCGAAACAAGCAACAGAAATGCTTGAAAAGGGCATTGATATACTGATTATCTCTCCTAACGAAGCGCAACCACTTACTCCTGTAGTAGAAAAAGCCTATAACAAAGGTACTCCGGTTATTATTATAGATCGAAAAACTTCGTCTTCACTGTACACAGCCTATGTTGGAGCCGACAATTACCAGGTAGGTAAAATGGCAGGCGAATATGCAGGAAATGTGCTGAAAGGGCATGGCAACATCTTAGAGGTGATGGGACTTCCAGGCTCTTCCCCGGCTATTGAGCGGCAACGGGGATTTAGCGAAGGCCTTAAAAAATTTCCAGATATCAGGATTATAAGACAGGTTTATGGTAATTGGCTAAAAGAAAATGCCGAAGACCAGGTTCTGAAACAGAAAAAAATACTACCTGATATCGATCTGATTTTTGCTCACAACGACCAAATGGCTTCGGGAGCAAGAAGAGTACTAAACACTCAGGGTTTTGGAAAAAAGATAAAAGTAATAGGAATAGATGCGCTGCCGGGACAGGGAGGAGGCCTTCAAATGGTTGATAGCGGATGGTTAACCGCCAGTCTCCTGTACCCCACTGGTGGCAAAGAAGCAATTGGTACCGCATTCAAAATACTTTCAAGAGATCCTTTTTCAAAAGATAATATCCTGCAGTCTGTAGTTATTGACTCTACAAATGTTCAGCTAATGAAACTTCAATGGGACAAATTCAGCAGTCAGCAGAAAGATATTGAACGCCAGGGGTTGTTACTGGAAGAACAGCAGGCGCTTTTTAATAATCAGCAAATCGTATTGAACATTACGGTCATCACATTGGTACTTTCTGTTGTTTTCGGTGGACTTGCATTCTTTTCATTACTTGAAAACAGGAAAATAAATAAAAGGTTAGAATCTAACAACCTGGAAATATTAGATCAGCGAAACCAGTTAATAGAAATGTCAAAAAAGGCGGAGCTTGCAACGGAAGCCAAGCTCAACTTCTTTACAAATATCTCTCACGAATTCAGGACCCCACTTACCCTTATTCTTTCTCCTTTGGAAGACCTGTTAAAAAATGAGAAGATTAGGACCGTAGCAGGACGAAACCTCAACCTGATTCATAAAAATGTTTTTCGACTGCTGAGGCTAATCAATCAACTGATAGAATACCGGAAAATTGAATTGGAAAAGATGGACATCAAAGTCTCTTCCAACAATATTATTAACTTCATAAAAGACATATTAGAAAGCTTTCAACATAGCGCCAAAAAGAAAAACATCGATCTTAGGTTGCTTACAAATGCTACTGAAGTTACAGTGTGGTTCGACGAAAATATGCTTGATAAGGTTATTTTCAACCTTTTATCCAATGCGTTAAAGTTCACTCCAGCAAACGGGATTATATATATTGATATTGAGCAGGAAAACGACACCATATTAGTAACGGTAAAGGACAACGGATCGGGGATTTCGGAAGATGAACTGGAGCATATTTTTGAACCCTTTTATCAAGTCAAAACCAACTCTGTCAAAGGGTCTGGCCTTGGCCTTTCACTTTCAAAACAGCTGATGCGCTTACATCATGGTGACATATTTGTAGAAAGTAAAAAATGGCAGGGAACAAAATTTACTGTAATGCTGTTATCGGGTAACGAGCATTTTTCGGCTGATGAGCTATCGGAAAAAGCTATGAAAACGAATGAACTTTATGATGATGTAAAAATATATACCGCCGGGCTCACCGATCTCAACGAAGATAAAACCCACACTGTCCCAGTGATAAAAGAAGAATCGATCTTAATTATCGAAGACAACAACGATCTGCTCAATTACCTGGCAGAAAAACTGCAAGACAATTACGAGGTCTTCCTGGCAAATACAGGTGACGCTGGAATAACTGCTGCCTATGATAATGTCCCTGATTTAATTATAAGCGACGTGGTACTTCCGGGTATATCAGGGCGCTCTATTACCGAAAAGCTGAAATCAGATGTTCGTACTTCTCATATACCTATTATTCTCTTAACTGCTCAAGGCAGCCTCGAACAGCAAATTACCGGTATGGAAAGCATGGCTGATGCTTATATTGTTAAACCATTTAACTACGAGCATTTGTTTGCGATGGTAAAGAATCTTTTGAAGAACAGGACCTTACTAAAAACTCATTACACCAGTGATATCAGCCCATCCGTAAGGCTTCCAATCTCTAAAAGCCTGGATAAGAAATTTATAAATGATTTTTCAGGTATTGTAGAACAAAATCTTTCCAACGAACATTTAAATGTTGATGAAATAGGTAGGGCAATTGGTGTATCCAGAGTACAGTTGTATAGGAAAGTGAAAGCATTGCTAGACTGCAGTGTAACAGACTACATTCTTAACAGGAGACTGCAAAAGGCAAAATACCTTTTGCTAAACGAAAGGTATAGTATTGCTGAAATTACTTATATGATTGGCTTTGCCTCGCCAAATTATTTTTCAACTGTTTTCAAATCTAAATATGGAATGCGTCCCAGTGAATATAAAAAAACACAAAATCCGAATACTTGAAAATACAACTTGTAATGGCCAAAGATAAAAATGGGGGCAGTTCAAAAAGGTAGGACACCCTTTTTCGTTTTCCCGTTACATGGGTTGATAATTCACTTAATATTGATGAGATTCTTTCAGGATATAAGGGTGATGGTACCAACAGCTATCATTCCCGGATGCTGATCAAGGTAATTTTTCTATAATATTTACTCCTGTCGTAAAATGGCCCAGTTGCTAAGGAGAATATCCATTTGATGTGGCTGTCTGGCAACAGTACCCTTGATTTGCGTACTATAAATGATTTCCGTGGTAAGCGTTTAAAGGATAAGATACAGCATCTGTTTGCAGAACTGGTCCGTTTGATGGCTGACCTTGGCTATATCAGTCTTGACATCGAGTATGTGGATGGTACCAAACTGGAATCGGGTCAAACCACCTTATGTGGATGAAGGAAGACCATATGAAAAACGGGCAACTTAATCCGCTTATAATACCCAAATCAGTACCGACTTTAGCAGTACAACTACTCCGGCTTTAAACCAACTATTGGATAAAGGTTATATTCCTATCTTTTAAATTCTTTTCAAATTTTAGCGGACAAAGTATAGTCATTATTAAGCTTATCGTCTATAAAATTCTTGGGTTGTAGTACAAGTCCGACGGTAACGTGGGCTAAAAATTAAAAATTTGACCCGCGTTGGTTATGATGTGGACAAAATATGCCAAAATTGACCGATGTTGATATAAATATTATTAACCCCAAAATCCAAGTTCCCAGCTAAAAAATTTGGCTACTTTTGTTAATTCCATCTAATTAATATACAAAGCCTTATATTATAAAATAAAGGGGAATAAAGTTTAAAAACTCTATTCCCGTGAAGTGGTCTCGACGGAAGAAAGAACGCTGTTTTTATAGCATTAACTGTGTCATGCTTGATCAAATAAGTTTCCCTTTTTTTACCCCTATAGCGTCACCAGATCTTCCACAAACTTTTTCTAAAAACATCTCGACGAATGCTTATTTCTTTGATATAAATTTGACCAGCCTAGTTGAGACTAAACGATATTGGAAGATTTAAGGGACAACTTACCGGCACCCCATGTGAATAGCCGGAGTTCCATTTAGGCGACCCTTTAATCATCCGTCTCGCTTCAGCATCAAGAGATGGAAAAACAGATTTGGTAACCTCAATATTGGTAATTGTTCCATCCTTTTCTACTATAAATTTAAGGTAAACCTTACCCTGCTTCCCTGATCGCAAGGCATCCTCCGGATACCTAATCGATCTGCGCAGGTATTTATAAAACTCCTCCATGCCTCCCTTACATTCGGGCCGAATGAACGCTTCTGTATAGGTATATGAAATTCCATCATTTGAGCTTTCGCCAGACAGCAACTTACCCTGATCATATTCTTCTTTGTACCAAAAGTTGGATTTAGGACTTTTAGCCGTCCAAATGCCCTGCTTATAGCCATCTTTATAATCTCCTTCTTCAATGGATTCTGGTTCGTTCTTTTCAAATACATCAACCGAGTGTCCGTTACCACCTTTTACCGTTGCCTGTCCAAGGGTATTGACCATATAAATCAATTTTTTATCAATAACAAAGTCGGCTGTCCTTTTACGATCCGACGATTTCTTTGAGCTCGTTTCGACCTTAATATATTCGAAGGTTTGTTTTAATTTACCATTCTCTAAAAAATACGCTGCAATACCTAAAAGCTCGCCACCCACATAAGTTTCTATAGATTGTTTATTTCCATTTTCGTAAAAACGGGTCAGCTGTCCCTCATAAACCAATATGGGGGCAAATTTAGAGACCATTCCTTTTGCTTTGAGATTGCCGTCTTTGTAAGTTTCGGAATACGTATAATTTATGCCAGAATCCGGCACCTCTATGATACGTACAAAATCAGCGCTCTCTTTACTGAACGTAATTTTATCTCCGTCTTTTATATAAAAAACCATTTGCATTTTCTGGGCTACTGCGGACTTAAAAACAAGCACCAAAAAAGTGAGAATAAAAAGTTGTTTGAGTTTTATCATCTGAGAATAAAATTTATTGCGATTTAAGCAACAAATCTCAAGTTAGCAAAATTTAATTAATAATAGCGCAGCATATTAATCACTACTGACTGGGTTCTTGTTTACGCAAAGCAAAAACTAATCTACCTTATCTTAAGAAGGTGTGATATTAGCATAAAACAGATATGGCGGGCGCTATATTCACTCTCCCCTGAAAAAATCGATTTAGAAGGGGCACAACATCGAACTCTTCGGACAAATTCTACCACCTAGACAATACATCTGTTTCCATCCCTTTTACCCCATCAATTACAACCGATTCAATGTGCCCTTTAAGATTATATTTATAGCGGCTCTTTATTGAGGCATTTATTCCTCTCACAACCTTTACAAACGTACTGTCTCTGGCTACATGTTTTTCTGACCGAACTGGCGGCTCTACATTTATGCCCTGAGCACGAGTAGAATAAAATAAACAGCTTGCGGCAAGGGTTAACAATATCAATTTTGCTTTCATAAGATAAATTTAAATAAAGTTAGCCATGAACGGCACATTTTCCGGCTTTCAATGGCAAGCTGTTATAAACACCAGGATGTATAAACAATTTTTTTTTAAATGCTTTAAGGAAAATGAAAGAGATCATCCTCCAAAAACTGCTTGAATTAGAGCAGTCCGAGAATATAAAAATACTCTATGCCTGCGAGTCTGGCAGCCGAGCCTGGGGTTTTGCTTCACCAGACAGTGACTTTGATGTTCGGTTTATATATACCAGACCAGCTGATGATTATTTGAGTATAGCCGATGTTCGGGTACCGTCGGCTTACCAGTTGATGAAGTGCTTGATATCAGCGGCTGGGATGTCAAAAAGGCCTTAAAGCTGTTCCTAAAATCCAACGGACCGTTATATGAGTGGCTACAATCGCCTATTGTGTATCGTCAGTATCCTGCCTTTGCGGCAGAAATGTGCGGACTTATGCCTGTTTATTTTTCGCCAAGATCTGCCGCAAATCACTATCTGTCTATGGCATACAATACATTTCGTGACGACCTTCAAAGTGATCAGGTGAAAATGAAACGCTGCTGTCGTTTTAATCCCTGAATTAGTTTCAATGATGTACAATAATAGTTGTGCCAATAACCATGTTACTGTTGGAACAAGCGCACAATTGGCTTTGGCATTTGCATTTTTGTTCTCCTTTGTAACTCTGGTATCAGCACCTTTTAGCCAGCTTGTATTAAAACCCGGTCGTAATGCAACAGATATTAGAACATTCTTGTTTTTGCAATGTTGATAACCGGATTGATGTTTACAGTGGTTTCACTCATGCCACGTTAGGATCCCGGCTAAAATTTACTTATATATTACTTAATGCTGCTGCAATGCCTGTTTTACAGTATCCTTATTGGGCTTAGAAATGGGTATCTTTTCTCCTGAAATTAAGAGTAGAATGCCACCGTCTTCTTTTAACCAGCTTTTTACATACTTTGGATTGACCAAATGACTTTGGTGAGTTCTTAAAAACCCATTGGGACGCAGTAGATCGGCATATTCTTTAAGTGATTTGGAAACCAGTATTTTTTCATCGCTCGATAGGTGAAAGCGGGTATAGGTATTGTCGGCCTCACAACGGATAATTTCTGATAGCGTCACATACCTGATCTCGCTTTGCATCTGCAGGGCAATTTTGGCGACGTTCGTTTCTGTTTTTTTCAGTTGCTGCAATAAAAAATCGAGCTGCGAGGCAGGTATCTGTTTGGCCAATTTCTGCTGGGCTTTATTTACCGCCTCTTTCAATTCCTGAATATCAATGGGTTTCAAAAGATAATCTAAGGCGGCAAATTTTACCGCTTGTATTCCATATTGATCGTAAGCGGTGACAAAAATAACTTCAAAATTACGTGTTAGCAGCTGCTTCAATACATCAAAACCCGTTTGATCGCCCATTTGGATATCCAGAAATACCAAGTCAGGCAAATATTGTTCTATAGCTTCAACCCCATCACTTACATTTTGTGCTGTTGCCATGATCGTTACCTGCGGGCAATGCTTTTCTAGCAAAGTCCGCAGATTTTCTAAGTTGGAAATTTCATCATCTATTAAAATTGCCTTCATATTATAGCCAGTCGGTTAGGGTTAAGCTTATTTTAGTACCGCTAGTGTTTGAGTCTATGGATAAAGTAAAGTGATTTTTTCTATAAATACTATTCAACAACGCGATTCTGCTGTGACTTAATGGTAGCCCCAAACCACTGTGCTCTTTCCTCGTGTCGAATCCATTACCGTTATCAGCGACAGTCAACACTAAATCATTGACTTGCTTAGTCATGTCGATGCTCACTTTTCCTTCAGTAGCCTTTTTTGCTATTCCATGCTTCACCGCATTTTCTACAAAGGGCTGTAGCAGCATGCTTGGTATTTCTATAATATCTAAATCCAGGTCTTCGGAATGATTGATTTCGTATTGGAAGCCGAAACGCAATTGTTCCATTTGCAGGTAATCGTCCAGTAAAGTCTTCTCCTGCGACAAACTAATCAGTTCCTTACTATCAAGTACATTACGGGTCAATCTTGCGAATTTGGAAAGATATTGATTGGCATTATCAATCTCGTTTTTGTTCATGAGATTTTGAATGCCAGAGAGTGCATTGAAAAGAAAATGAGGGTTCAATTGCGAGCGAATTGAATTCAGCTGGAGCTTGGCAATGTTTTTCTGCTGCTCATTTCCTGCCAGTTTTTTTTTGTTTATTTTTTTGTTGAAGTAAAGAATGATCAGAAAGATGAGCCCGATGGACAAGGCGGCGACCAGTGTGTAGATGAGCAGTTCTTTTTTGGTGTAACTTTCTTCTTCTAAGGTAATAGAAAGCGTATGCCTGGTGATGTATTTTTCAATGTCTTTTGCTTTAAGGTTGCAGTCGAAGCAATTGTCCCATCTGATTAATGGCTGAATGATGATTTCATAATCCCCCGATTTTTTGAAAATGCTTTTGTCGAATTTGATGTAAGGTGAGAACTGGCGAGATTCATCAACGAAGCCGCCATAATTCCAGGTAGTAGATTCGAAAATTATTTTATCGGTTTGCTTGTCTTTTATTGAAGTGGAGTAGATATAATCGATACCTGACACATCTTTTATGAGGGTTAATTCCACATCCCGTTTTGCAAAAGTAACCTGTGTAGGTTCCGTAAGATCAGTTATGTTGCTATGACTGTAATTTCCTTTTTCTCCAGTAAGCTTGTTGAAGAATTGGATCTTTGCCTTCGGAATAGGCTTGCCATAAAAAATAGTTTTATAAACATCCTGAGGTTTTTGGATGTCGTATGTGATTATGGTAATGACCTTGTCTCTAACAGCAAAAGTACCAAAACTCGTAGAGCGGAGTATTTCGTCCTCTCCCTCGTCGACATCTTTCAGCTGTGATACGTCTATCGGCTCGTTGACGACTATCGGCTTGTCATCCTCCAAAATGGTATACCGATAATTCGCGGGACTATCTTTCTTTCTGAAATAGATTGCCACGCTTACATTGTGAACCTCAGGTAAGAAGTTGAAGGCTGTATGGGGTTGATTTTGAAATACATTCGCGTAAAAGACATTCTTTGTAGAGCTGTCTACGCTCATGAGCATCTTTCCCCCTGCCATGGAGCGGCGAGAAAAGTCGATGCCTTTTTGCGCATAGGTAACGGATAGCGCTAGTATGAAGCTGAGGAATGTGAAGAGGATCTTTTTCATAGTAACAAGTTTAATTTTCATCAAACTTGTCACAATAATAGCAAAACTAAAACCATAAAACAGGAAAGGCGGTGTTTGAAATAGTAGCTCTACTGTTTTGTGCAGTATTTGAATATTATGGATATAAATCTTGTAGAATATTCTCATTTTGTTTCCAGGGTGAGAAAAAATTGTGTCCCCAGGATACTCCATTTCCACTACAACAATCCGACTTTTGGTTACATCAGCGTCAAGGAAGTTTGGGTTGACCCCCCGGAATAGCGATACTACGTTCTATTACATCTTTTGCAAGTTTGTCCATATCTCCAAGTGAATACTCCATTTTTGGGGGAGTTTTCGTCCCAAAGAATTCCAAACTACATTTCTCATGGTAGCCGACTTCGTCCCTCAGCTACTCCCCTTCATCCGTTTCATTTAGCTCCCCTGCAAGTATATTGTTATATAATACCAAGCCCTTTCTCATGATGCCTCCGTTTCCTTTGTGCTAACCGGAGCGAGTATACTTCCGAACATCTGCAAAACCTGGCTTACGCTGGATAGGTTCAGCATTTCCTTTCTGAGCCGATATAAGCTAATAAGAACCGATAATGAGCCAATAGATGAAGGGAATAGAAACCTATAAAAAAAGCCTTCAGATTTTCGTCCAAAGGCTTTTCAAATAATCTTCCCATGTTATTCCCAAGATGGGAAGAGGTTTAGTGGTCTCGACGGAAGAAAGAACGCTGTTCTTTATGGTTTAAATTGGTTCATGATTGTTCAAATCAGATCATTTTTGATCAAATAAGTTTCCCTTTTTTATACCCTATCTAGCTGTCCGCTTCTCCATCAAAACTGCCTTAACAAATTCTTTTAAAATTATATCTCGACTATTAATTCATTGTTATAGCCGTTATATTTTTCATCAAGATATCCGTGTGATTTACATATAAATTTCTGTCTCGCCTATTTTATATCTCGCTGGTGTATGAGTATGGCCATGCATCCAAATAAGTATTGGTATTTCGAAATCAGCCCCTCCAGGTTAGAAGCGCAAGCAGAAGTACAAGAATCCCTTGATATTCTTATCTGATTTTTAAAGGGTCGATCGCAAACATTTTTGGATCCACTGTTTCTTCCTTAACAGAAATAACTTCGTAAGATTTACTGGATAAAACATTTTTGTGTGAACTATCAAAATGAACGGATTTAAATTTTAAATAATAGACACCTGATTCATTAATAACTTTATTAAAAAAACCTAACCTCCAGTTTCTAAAATGCTCTTTATTTATTTTTAAATACCCTCTTGAAAATACAAAAGTATTATCCGTATAAGTTGTAGAATCTTTTTCGTCGAAACTGATGTTAAGTTCAACGCTTTCGCACTTGCGTGAAGATATTTGTTCATCTATTTTTTTTACCTTAAACCTTTCAAGCTTCCCAAAGGGGGAATCTACCTTTAAAGACCGAAGTGTATCAGAAGTATTGTCCACGAACAACCTTAAAGGATACATACCATTAAAATAATAATCCCTAACGATGTGGAATTTTGATGTTTTCTCTGAGTGAAAGGCAACATAATTTCCATTGGCATAATAAAGCTTAACTGTATCATCTACATTAACAATTCCATCGCTAGTTTTCTCAATTTCGTGATATGTGATCACTCCTTCAAACTCAATAGCATCATCTTCTTTTTTTGATTCTTTTCCCAATTTGCATCCAAATTGGGAAATTAAGATTAAGGTTATTGTTATAACTAAAATATTAAAGTTTCGAGCCATAGGAAAATTATTGTCATCTATAAAGCTAATTAATAATGAAACTAAAACAACAATAAAAGCCTTCAGATTTTATCTAAAGGCTTTCCAATTGTGTGGTCTCGACGGGAATCGAACCCATATCTAAAGTTTAGGAAACTTCTATTCTATCCGTTGAACTACGAAACCAAAGCCTTTCTAACATTCATATGTAAAAACGGCAGGCGCAAATATAGGAATAAAATCCTTCAGGTTTAACGATTTTTTAAACAATAGAATCTTACTGAATCTAGGCGGTAATGATAGTTTACTGATTTTTTGAAAAATATATCGTTCTGTGTTAAAATACTTACTTTTATTTCAGGCAGCTGAAAAATCAAATGGAATCCAACACATCAAAATGCATATCCGAAGTAATAAACAGGCTTATAGTGAAAAAGCCTTATGATAAAGTGTCTGGACACGCAGATCTCAAGAGCTACATTGGCACCGAATATGAAGTTATTGGCCTGACTGTACCTATGCAGCGCTCCATATTAAAAATCGGCTATACTTTCAGCACCTTATCACTCAAGGATCAACTTCTTGTTTGGGATGCCATATGGAAAAATGCAGATGTTTACGAGGTACTAAGTCAGTGCATCTACTTTATTGAAAGAAACTGGTCGAAACTCGATGTGAATGACGTTTGGAAGATTGTAAAATCCTGGGTTAAAAAGATCGACAACTGGGCGCATTCCGATGGGTTATCAGCTATCTATGCCCGTCTAATGGAAAAGATGCCAGAGGAAATATACAGACAGTATGGGTTATGGAACAAATCAGAAAACCCATGGGAACGGAGGCAGTCGTTGGTAGGAATGCTGCTGTATAGCAAAAAGCGTAAAACCTTACTCCCCGCGTCGAAATTGTTGGATATGGTTGAACCATTAATTGCTGATAAAGACTACTTTGTTCAGAAGGGACTGGGATGGGCACTTAGGGAGATTGGAAATATTTATCCAGAGGAGACAATGGCTTTTCTAAATAAATGCTGCACAATTCTGCACCCCGCAGCATTTACTACCGCTGTTGAGAAAATAAATCCTGATGTTAAGAATACTTTGAAACTTCAAAGGAAAGAAAAAAGAAGTCGGAGAAAGATTTTAACTGTATTATAGTTTGTTTGTTTGGTCAACTCGAAATCTTTAAAAATCAAGCAGCGTGTTGAACCAATAGAAGTTATATTTTACCACTTGACAGATGTTGGGTTGTCTCTGTATGGTGACAATTTCCCTGCACTACCTCGAACGAACTTTCGCCGGAAATGTGATAGTCAACAAGGCTGATTTCAGTCCTGCTGCCATATTACAAGCCTCCTTTTGCCCGGTCGAACTCATAAACAGGACTGGACAAAAATGGTCTTTATTGACAAAAAGAGGCAGAAGAATAAAAGAAAAAATAAAAAGCCTGACACACAATAGCCGTCAATATCAGTCTCTTTATTTATTTTTCTCCAAGCGGTCAAAATGCGGCTGAAGGTGTGCCTGCATACCGTTCTTAAAATCTTCTTTTGTTCCGTGTTTTAAAATCTCGACCAGGTCCATATGACTTACCTTACCTCTGATAGGCTTTTTTTCCAGAGTGAGCACATACTCGAACGTAGGCATCAGCATGATCTGGAATCTTTTTAAGGTATCATTTCCACTAATCTCATATAGCTTTCCATGAAAGGCAATTTCGTTCTTAATCCTGAAGGAAGCGTCAAAGCCTACCTCCTTCCGGGCGATGCTTTCCAATTCTGCAATGTCCTTATCCGTTTTCCGGATATACAGTAAGTCTGCAAGTCCCATTTCAAGCACCAGCCGGAGCTCGAAAATATCCTGTAAGGTCTTGTTATCGATGATTAGCGGATCCAGGACTCTTTCGAAAGTACCAAGGATATCCGGCCGGCTAAGGATCATTCCCCTTTTTTTCTTGGTTTCTATCATCCCGAGCATCCTCAGTCTGCTAAGTGCTTCCCGAAGAACATTTCTGCTGATACCCAATGCTTCTGCCAATTCGAGTTCCTTAGGCAAGGCGTCGCCAGGACGGAATGACTTCTTTTTCAAATACTCTCTTAGCCTGACTTCTACTACATCAGCCATGGTGGTGGTGGAGATAGGCGCCAGATCTTTACTTAATTCGTTTATTGCCATATGATAATATGTTCAAAAATGCATATTTTTTGTCAATATGTAGTACAATATAATAAAAATCAAGACAATTTTTATTATTGATGTATAAACTATAACTAACAAAATCCGATCGGCCTGCATTCAAGCCAATAGAAGAATCCTATCGGATTACACTTCCGTTTCCATGTTTAACTATCGGAGCCACAAAAGCAAGCTTGCCATCTGCATCTTCCGACATCAGAATCATACCCTGTGATAAAATCCCCTTGATTTCACGCGGAGCAAGATTTACAACTAAGCTTACCTGCTGCCCGATGATCTGCTCTGGCTTATAATATTCTGCTATCCCCGAAACAACTGTACGCTGATCTATTCCAGTATCTAGCGTTAATTTTAGCAACTTCTTCGTCTTCTCCACCTTTTCGGCAGCAGTAATCGTCGCTACACGGATATCAACTGCTGTGAATTGCTCAAACTGAATATTCTCTTTTGCAAGCGCCACCGTTGCTGAAGCAGATTCATTATCTAACTTACTCTGGTTGAGCTTATCTATCTGCGCCTGTACGGCATCATCTTCAATTTTTTCGAACAATAGAACCGGCTCATTCAGCTGATGTCCCCTGTGCAGCAGGTTTATCCGGCCGGCAGACTCCCAGGTATGGCCGCCGTAGTTGAGCATTTTCATCAGCTTATCTGCCGTAAATGGCAAAAATGGTTCTATTAATATCTCCAGGTTTGCAGCAATCTGCAAGCTGATATTTAAAATGGTTCGCACCCGATCCTCATCTGTTTTGATGACTTTCCATGGTTCCGTTTCTGCCAGGTATTTATTCCCCAGGCGGGCAACATTCATTACCTCACCCAAAGCCTCTCTGAAACGGTAATTCTCAATGGATGCGCTGATCTTTGCAGGAGCCGCAGCCAGCTCATCTATCACCTGTTGGTCTTCCGGAGTGATGTGCATGCACATTGGCACCTTACCATCAAAATACTTATGGGTCAGCACCACTACTCTGTTGATAAAGTTGCCCAATATGGCTACCAATTCATTGTTGTTTCGGGCCTGAAAATCTTTCCAGGTAAAATCATTATCCTTGGTCTCAGGAGCAGTTGCCGTAAGCACATACCGCAGCACATCCTGCTTATCTTTAAATTCTTCCAGGTACTCATTCAGCCAGACCGCCCAGTTTTTGGACGTGGAGATCTTCTGTCCTTCCAGGTTAAGAAATTCATTTGCAGGCACATTATCAGCAAGAATATAATCTCCATGAGCCATTAACATGGCCGGGAAGATAATGCAATGAAAAACAATATTATCCTTTCCGATGAAATGTACCAGCTTCGTGCAATCATCTTTCCAATATTCCTCCCAATTGCCTTTCTCCACCTCATTCTGGTTGATGTAAAACTCTTCTGCCCTTGGGTTCCAAACATCCAGACGGGCATATTCAAACAACTCTTTAGTGGCAGAAATATAACCGATCGGCGCGTCGAACCAAACATAAAGTACTTTGCCTTCCGCATCCCTGACCGGAACTTTAACCCCCCAATCCAGATCCCGCGTCATGGCACGTGGCT
>CAMLDJ010000007.1 GCA_946478755.1 uncultured Pedobacter sp.
CTGAAAGGTACACAGGTTTTTGTAAAGGCGGCCAACAGGATGGTGAGGAAGAATGACCGGGAGGTTTTTTTAAAACTAAAGTTTGCTAAGTCTGAGATGTGGACGGAGTTGATTACGCCGCAGTACTGGGGTGTTGGCTTTGCGCCTTATGTGCTGACTAATAACAATACGAATATCAAACGTATTGAGAAGCGGATTGCGGGGCTAAAGGCCTTGTCGGATACGGTTGCGGTACATGTAGAAATCAATGGAGTGCGAATTTTTGAGAACAGGGAGGCGAACCGCTTACAATTGTTCTTCGACGGTAAACCAGCGGCGGAAGTGATTAAGCAATTAAAGGAACGCGGTTTTCGCTGGTGCCGCTCAGAAGTAGCTTGGCAAAGGCACATTTCCAATAATGCCATCTATTGGGGAAAGCAGATAGCCCAAGGTGTAATTATCCAATCTTCCCTTTAATTCTTTGATCATGTGTATTTATAACGAAAGAACAGAGAAAAGGCGCTTTTTGAATTGGCTAAAGTGCTGAAGCATTTCATCAATCTGGATGATTCGAAAATGCATCCCGGAGACAGGTATACCGCTGAACTAGCGGAAAAGCTGATACGGGGAATCATTGAGGACAACGGTTATACCGCAAGTTACCTCAAACGAAGAGGAACCCGGTTAATCAGGTTCCGCAGATAATCAAGCATCTTTTTATGGGGGAGCATTCCCCCTTTAAACCTAAATACCTAATTGATTCTAATATGAAGAAGCAACCACATGCACCGATAGAATTATGCGCTTTAGATGTGCAAGGAGTGCCACTATACACCGATCAGGGTGAAAATGAAATCACAGTTTTTAATCTGGCCTGCGCTTTTTGCTGCCTGCATGGCTACAACGGCTGGCGGGTGCATACCCACGGAATTTATTTGCTGCGAGGTGGAACGGATCGTAAGGAGGATATCTTATTTGCGCTGTTAGAAACTTCACATTTTCCAAAAGATTTAAAAGAGGTGACCCGCTTTTTGCAAGCCTACAATGGATCAGGGAAAGCAATCTTTGAGCTAGCAAAACAGAACTCAGAAGATTACAGGGAATTTGTGCTTAGAAATCTCGATAAAGACTGCGCAAAGATTGTCAGCAAGTCGGGAGACGGATACATCAGTGGCCGGGGGCAAAACCATGTTTGGATCGCCGAGCGCATTACTGGGAAACGGGTTTTAATCATGCACTTTTAATCCGATGGTCATGGACCCTAATATCCGTGATCTGGAAGGACATCTTCCAAAAGCTGGGCAGCCTCAAAAGCAATTTGAAGCAGGCAAATTAAACGAAGTATTCACAGACGGCATTCCGTCAATCAAGGAACAACCATGAAATCTATCATAAATTTAGACAATACCGCAAAAGCTAAAATTTTGCATGAGTTATTTCCAGAGGAAGTAAAACCGTTTATTGAAAATTTGAAAAGGGTCTGCTCAGATTTCGAGGAGCACAAGCAGCAATACAGGGAAAGCTGGGATTTTGGGTTTTTCAGTTTTGAGGAATGGCTGAGCTTATCCCGCCAAACGATGCAACGGATCGAAAGATTTGAATTGGACATAATTCGCTGTAGTCAGGTGTTCTCCGATCAGCTTTGCTTTAACCTACAGGCGCTTTTTGTCAACGACCGGATCATTAAATATGCGGATAAGGTCAGTACCAATGAAAAATATAAGCTAATGGTCCATGTTCTTTATGATTAGCATGGGTCAAAACGCCGCCCGCTGAACAGTGGGCGGCGTTTTGACCCCATTAACAGAAATGTATTTGAAGACCAGTAGAGGAGGAGCTATTCTATTAATCCGACACTAAGTTCGGCCGGTACCTTCGGGGCGCAAAAATTGTTCGGCATAAACGCTCAAATGGCCTTTCCCCTCATGTCTATTTATTCCGCTGCATTTTTTGCTTGCTCAGTCCCGCCCGGGAGGCGCGCACAATTAATCAAATTTTCAATTAAAAATTTAAGACGATGAAAGCGCAAATCCAAAATTCCCTGTTTATGGTATCGGAAATTAAAGTAAGTTATCAGCCTAAATTCAATGTTAATGAAAGGCCTAAGATCACCCAATCAAAAGATGCCTACAACATTCTGTTCAACAACTGGGATCAGGGAAGAATAGAAATGAACGAGCAGTTTTACATCTTGTTACTAAACCGTGGTAACAAAGTAATCGGTATGACTGAGATATCAAGCGGTGGATTTTCCGGAACATTGGTTGATCCGAAACTGGTATTCGGGATCGCTTTGAAAAGCTGCGCCAGCGGGATCATCCTTTGCCACAACCATCCGAGTTCAAATCTGAAACCCAGTCAATCAGATCTTATCCTTACCAGAAGACTGGTAGAAGTAGGGAAATTACTTGACCTATTGATTTTGGATCATATCATTCTGACCAAACGTGGTTATTTCTCCTTTGGAGATGAAGGGCTATTATAGCCCATTTTTCTGCATTTGCTAATCCTTGCGGCAAGCATCTAGTAGTATTAATGCAGTCCCTGTCCAAACCTATAGCCCGTCTTAGCTAGAACCGTTGTATATTAAATACAAAACTGTTACGTTTTGCGCGGAATTGTTAAATTGCAAAATGGGCGTTAAAACTTTATTCTACAGCTGGCAGTCCGATTTAGATCCGACAGCCCACCATTATTTAATTAGAGATGCACTAAAAAATGCCATCAAAATTCTTAATAAAGAAATTAACTTTGAATTGAGTCTGGACAAGGACACCCAGAAAACTAGCGGTAGCCCGGATATAGTTGATACGATTTTCAGAAAGATACGCCTTGCGGATATTTTTGTAGCAGACGTTACCATAATAAATCCTGGCTATGCAGGAAGAAAAACACCTAATCCAAATGTTCTTATTGAATTAGGCTATGCAGTAAGAACGCTTGGATGGGAACGCATTATTTGTATTGTAAATACCGATAAATGCAGGCCTGAAGATTTACCCTTTGATATTAGGAATAATCGAACAAGTACCTACGGGATAGAAAAGGCTGGCATCAAAGTCGCAGAAAAAAGTCTCACCGACACGCTTACTACAGCTGTCCGAGCTATCGCAGAGGATTACGAAGGGATTGTAGAAAGATTCACAAGAGATGAATATCTTGGACATGATAAGGCGATATTTGAAAAGTTTGATCAAATGGCTTCGCAAGTGGAGCTGTTTGAAAGCTTGGAGACGCTTTGTACCTCCTTAGCTATCAATAAAACGCATTATCGGTTATGGAGTGATGTGGAACAGTTCCGAAAGGGACTGGAAAACAATTTTTTAAATCCAGAAATTCAGGGTGCATTTGAGCACTTGGTAGATTTACTAGCTGACATCCATTTATTGGCAGCTCAAAAATTGTATCCCCAAAATTTGCCAGGTATGAAATATATTTCAGAATACGAAGAGCAAGGAATTGAAATTACCCCAGAAATTCGTTATGAAATAGATCAAACCCATTGGTATAAAATCCTTGATAGTCCTTCCGATGGTGACTGGAACGCCTACGGTATTCGTGTTTCGGAACTGCAGACTGATTTTAATCAGCGAATGGATCGGATTGAGGCTGCCTATAAAACCTTTCGCATTTTGGTAAAGAAACAACTATTCATTTAATATATGGCAGTTAGTATTATTAATAACTTAGGGGCCGATAATCATGGTAAGCGAATGAAGGAATTGATCCTGAATGCAGATAACGTGACCATTGCCAGCCCCTATTTGTTGCCAGATTTTGCTAAGTATTTGAATGAATTAGCATGGGATAGTTCAAAAAACTTGCATTTGATTACAACACTTGTGCCCAAGTCTGAAGATCAATTTCGCAAAATTCGGTCACTGCATAACCTTGTGGGGCATACGGCGAAACAAAAAATTAATTGTCAGATTTCACTTAATAATCGCCTGCATGGTAAAGTTTATGTCTTCCAGAAGAATGGGGTATTTACAAAAGCGATTGTTTCCTCCGCAAATATGACCGAAAATGGGATGAAGAATTTTCATGAATGGGGAGTATTAGTTGAAGACCCAATAATAGTCAAGCAAATCCATAGCGAATTGCTATCTGGCATTGAGTTTAATACCGTTAATCATGTTGATATCCTAGTTATGTATCAGAAAATGAAAACATACCTTGCCAAAAATAAGCTACCTAAGTTACCCAAGATTAATTTGAATTTGACCGAGCTTATTAAAGGTAGGCCAGCTTTAGGTTTAGGAGCTAAGACTAAATTTTGGCTGAAGCCAATTGGTTACAGTTTGGAGCACGTTAATCCTAAAGAATCTTATGATCAAAAAACTAAAAACCTTCATTTTTCAAAAGGTGAGCCAACTAATGTATCTGTAGGTGATATCCTAATTGCGTTTGCCGTGGGATCGGGGAAAATATTATCTGTTTATAAAGTGCTATCACCCCCCTTATATACCCACGATGGAGATCGTTGGCCCTGGTATGTCGATTCTAAAAATCTAACCCAGGAATACGGGAGAAACTGGTGGAGCAATAGTTTGACTAAAGAATTTCTGAAGATTCAATTTGAGAAAGTCTATCCAGGAAAGAAAATTAAGCCATCAGGTTCACAAGGTTATGGCGCTTTTAACTGGGGGTGGGATCGACTTGAGATAAGTACTGACTTTGGCAATTTTATAATTGATCAGGTACTCGCTAAATCAGGCTCGGTGTAGGGGGCTAATTACTCTGATTGGTCGTAGACATAATATCATCTTGACTCCCCCTAAAAGCCTATCATGGGAACTAGGTTTGCATTCTATATGTATGTTGTAGGCAAATGCTTACACATATGGAATTTACAATCGAAATCACCAGCCCTAGTGACTTAGAGCTGGATTGGGGTGCTATTAATACAATCTGCCAAATTGAAAGATTTGATGCGGTATGGCATCTTGTCCACCAGAATGAAAACTCAATTTTGGCAATTCTACCTGAATATAATTTTCCTGCTATTAGCATTGCGGAGGCTATGAAAAACGAGTTTGAACTATCTAAAGTTTTTCAAAATAGCTTGTCGTCGACCAGATTAGAAAACTTGGTGTTATGGTACGAAACGGAAATTACAATTCATCCACTATTACGGTGTATTATTCTATCTTTTGAAAACAGGATTTTTATGCGATCTGTGAACTTAGACAGAATTGAGTCTTGTATATGTATAGCTTCACTAATGGATTGTGGGTACAGTTGGGTAAGATATACAGATTTTACATCTCTCAAAAAAATCGAGTCATCCTCTCTAAATGATTGGGTTAAGCTTCACTTGTCAGCTATAAGAGAAGGTCAACAATCTTTATGTAGTATCGTAGATTATTGCGCGTCAAAGAATTCTCTAAGTTTAGGTGAGCGAATTCTTATTTTTATAATCGAAAGTAACAATGGAATTACCACCATGAGAATTGCCAGAAAACTGGGAAAGTCAGAATCAACAATACGGAGAATGCTTAAAAAATTACGAGATATGAAAATAATTATGTCTCATGGAATGGGACCAAGGTTATATCATGAAGTCCTTTTGATATAAGGCTTGTACTCAGTCATACCCAGTCAAAAGAAATTTCTACTGAAATAAAAATGCCAGCAAAATGAATTACTGGCATTCGATAGTAATATCCCTTAAAGCCCTGTTAAACCTGGTGGAAGCGGGTTGAAAAGATCATCTTCAAGTCCTGCTGCCATGATCAGGTCCCGCTCAAAATTGTTCGAGTCCTGTATCTCTAGGTACACCTCACCGGAGTGAAAATCTGATACAGATTTTGCTCCGGTTTTTTTATGCCTTAACTTATTGTTAATGTGGTAGATAAGTTGCATTGCTTCATTGATCTCAGGGGTTCGATGTTCCTCGCCATCAAAAACCCGTTTTCAGGATAGATCGAACTCACAATTGCCCTTTTCACGTCAGAAAGGGCTGCATGCTCACCATTTAAGGATGATACGGTAAAACGCATTAAAATCCTACTATCGTTAAGACGTTCATTAAAGGCCTGCCGACCCGGCGAACAGTCTGTGTACAGATAAACTTGAAGAGGTTGAATTCGACATCGTTAACCTTATTCATGCTAAATGTATTGCGCTACTGTTTAGGCCTGGTGTCAATATTCACTAGATATTAACTATGAAAAGGCTTTTATAATTTGCTAGATCATGTCTATGAGCCTGGGTCTGCTCAGGACCTCGCATATTGTATCTGCTAAATTACAGAAGAATTTTCCGTTTCTTTTATATATTTGACAATGACTGCGTATGCATAAACGTATTGGGCAGTCAATGCTTTGAAGAAAAATTATACATCCCAAGATGTTGCAGAAATTGCAGGTGTTTCGCAATCAACAGTTTCCCGTTTTTTTGCTGGCAGTACGAATGTATCTGCCAAAAAACGCAAAAGGATAATGGAAGTTGCGGAGCAATTGGACTATAAGCCTAATGCGCAGGCCAGAAGCCTGATCACCAGAAAAACCATGATGGTCGGTATCATTATGCGTAATATGCGGGATCCATTTTATTCAGCGGTTTTAGAGATTTTTCACACGCGCTTGTCGCCATTGGGTTACCAGCTGATTTTTATCAATTCAGAGAACGAAGAAATCCAAGAATCGGAGATTGCAAAGTTGCTGGAATATAACGTGGAAGGCGTAATAGTTACGGATGCATTGTTATCTCCTGCGGCAGCAAAAAAATTGAAGCGCTATGATATCGTTTCTATCCTATTCAACCGTTATACCGAGAACTTGGAAAGTAGTGCCGTATATTGTGATAATTATGTGGCTGCAAAACAGATTGCCATGTACCTGGTAGAGCAGGGTCTGAAGTCTTTTGCCTTTATTTCAGGTCCGGCGCATACCTCTACTACCATCGATCGCTTGAAAGGTTTTAAAGAAGTGCTAGATGAAAGCAACATCAAGGACTTGGTTATCGAATCTGGTAGTTATACCTATGAGAGCGGGTTCAAGTTGGCGCAGGAACTGGTAATGTGGAGAAAGGATATAGATTGCATATTTTGTGGAAGTGATATTATCGCCCTTGGTGTAATGGATGCGGTAAGGCTGGTGGGATTAAGAATACCTGAAGATATTTCTGTAGTTGGGTTTGATAACATTAGGATGTTGGGCTGGGTGCCATATCCGCTTACAACTTGGGAACAGCCATTGGAAGATATGGTAACCAGTACAGTAAACTTGCTCGTCAAAGAAATTAACGATAAAAATGCGAAACCACAGGTTATTGCTATGAAGGGACATCTAATCATCAGGAATACGGTAAAGAATAAAAGGTAACCCTGATTTAACTTAAACGATGTTAGCCATTTGTGGTTTTACTTTGATCCATACATTCGGCCAGTATATTGATTACATTCAGCATTTCTGTTTCATTGCCATGAGGGCGAAACCTATCCGCGTAGCATTGTGGTTAATGGTTGCGGTATAAGGATCATTCCAGACCTTGGTCTGCTGTAGATCCAATCCTACGCCACCATTTCTCTGTAAGCGGCAACGATTGTTATAGAGTGGAGTGACAAGCTCTTTGAAGGGCTCTTTACAGACCGCAATTTACCGCCAGGCTGGATTTCGCCTTTCGGATCAGTTCAATTAGTGTTTTCGTTACCTGCACATAATGTATATAAATGGATTGGGAAGAATGGGAACAAGAACAAAGGCAGATAAAATCATAGTCCTATCTGTACTGCTAAACTGTAGCAACTTCGATATGATCTATTAAACTAATTAGTCATTTTGGACGATGCCTTATGCCTAATTTGAAAGAATAATAAAGTAATACTAATGTATGAACTATTGTTTCCATCACTGAAAAGCGTTGATTAATCAAAAGAAAACCGTTTTTTATTGCGTTGATTCTCAATCATTAATAAATGATTAAAAAAATGTCAAATTATTTTTTTGTTTCAACAAAACAATTATATTTGTTAAAGAAATGAATACGTATTCAAAATCAGATTAACTGTATATTGAAAATGAGAGACCACGCATACTTAATAAATAAAGTAGCATTAACAATAGGAGAAAGCATTTCCTTGACATTTTTGTTCTTGTTTTATGCTTTATCAGAGAGGAGAGCAACTATCCGAGTTTTGCTGTTCTCTTTTCATGTTCCGGTCAGTTACTCGTTAATTATTTTGCTGATACCCATGGTGCTACCGTTTAATAGTATCGCCTGTTTGATCCGAAGCTAAAGCTTTTTATTTTTGTCTATTTTGAATACGTATTCATTTTGTTAAATTTAGACTAACCAACCAACCAAACCTAATCAAATGAACAAGAAAAAATTAGTTTTCAAACCAACTTAGGTTTAGAAAGCCCTTCTAAAAAAATCAAATCAACATTAAAAAGCCGAATATGGCTTTAAACCTTAAACGATTCTTTTTATGCAAATTTTTACAAAATTTAAGTTTCCAGACCGGAGGTCCGGGAAGAATTTAACAGGCCTATTTAAGAAGGTAGGTCTTTGCTCTTGCTTAATAATTGCGTTGAGCATAATCAACGCTATTGGTGCAAGCGCACAAACCACCAATCGAAACGAAGCTACAAAAGGAACTCCCTTTGTGATTTCGGGAAAAGTAGTTGATGAAACCAACGGAGTGCTGGCCGGTGCATCAGTAAGGGTGTTAAAAACCAAAAAAGGGACAATTACTGATAGCGAAGGAAAGTTCTTATTAGAAATTGACAAAGAAACTGATTCGCTTTCTATTTCTTATGTAGGCTACCAGACTAAAAATGTAGTGATTGGTCCACAGCGACAATTTAACATCCAATTGGTACCTGTGGATAAAGAAAATGAGCTCAACTCTGTAGTAGTAGTGGGTTTTGGTACACAAAAGAAAGTATCGCTCACTGGATCGATATCTACTATCAAAGCAAGTGAACTCCAAAAATCTTCTACGCCATCCCTGTCAAATGCAATTGGCGGGAAAGTTGCTGGTATTATTACTAGACAGCGGTCTGGCGAACCTGGCTATGATGCGGCGACTGTATACGTTCGAGGATTAGCCACTTATACCGGAGCAACAGCGCCACTTATTTTAGTCGACGGTGTGGAGCGTTCCATGAATAACATCAATGTGGAAGAGGTAGAAAGCTTTTCTGTGCTAAAAGATGCATCAGCCACTGCTGTATATGGGATCCAAGGCGCTAACGGGGTAATCTTGATTACCACTAAAAGAGGTGCGATTGGTAAACCTGTAATTGGTTTAAGGTCTGAAGTCGCAGTACTCACACCACAACGCTTACCAGATTATATCAATAGCTATGAATACGGCCTTTTAACCAATGAAGCTAAAACAAATTTGGGCCGACCTCCTGTATATTCAGATGTTCAACTACAAAAATTTAAAGACCAGTCTGATCCGTATCTATATCCAGATGTAAATTGGATTGATGTGGTATTAAGAAACAGAACTTACCAGAATATCCACAACTTAAATGTGAGTGGTGGCGGTGATGTCTTTAGGTATTATACGAATGTTGGCTATCTTTCGGAAAGTGGAATTTTCAGAGAAGATTCTACAGTTCCTTATCCAACAAATACAAATTACCAGCGGTATAATTTTCGCTCTAATGTGGATGTGAACCTGGCTAAGAATTTTATGGTAGCCTTAAACCTTGCTGGCATTATCCAGAATGGTTATTATCCGGGTACATCGGCCTTTGGGATTTTCGAAGCCTTAAACCTTACGCCTAATAATGCTTACCCAATTAAAAATCCAGATGGATCAATCCCTGGAAAAGGAACTTTCCTGGCGGAGAACCCATTTACAAAAACTACCCAGAAAGGATATGAAAAACAATTTCAAAATGGCCTACAAACATTGCTTACGGCAAGATGGGACCTTTCAGACTTGGTAACCAAGGGCTTGTCATTGCAAGGAAGCTTCGCATATGATTACAATAATTATCAAAGTAATAGAAGAACCAAAAACCCGGCAACTTTTGAATACTATCTGGATGGTGCCGATAATAAAACAAAATATAGACCAATCTCTCAGGAAACTGCATTAAATTATAGCCAAGGCAATACCGCCAATCGCAGGTATCAGATAGAATTCCAGACAAATTATAGTCGTTTATTTGGAAAGCATAATGTAGGAGCAGGTATTTTTGCGAAGAGAACCGAGTACGTAGATTTGACCGGTGGTTCTTCATTGGCGAACTTCCCCTTCCGCAAGCAAGGATTGTCTGCACGTGCTACCTATGATTATAACTCACGTTACCTATTTGAGTTTACTGGTAGTTATAATGGTTCAGAAAATTTCCCTAAAGGAAAAGCCTACGGTTTTTTCCCCGCCTTTGCTGGTGGATGGATTGTTTCTAACGAAGCATTTTGGCATGTTCCGGCAATTAACCTCCTTAAATTTAGAGGCTCTCACGGGATAGTGGGAAATGACCAAGTGGGTGGAGCAAGGTTTTTATTCCAAACCACGATCAACAAGGGCGCAACGTCCTACAGGGAAGGCGATGCCCAAGTTTCTATGGGTACCGCGTTTGCAGAAAATCGCATCGGTAATGAGGATATTACATGGGAAAAGGCAGCCAAAACAAATATCGGAATGGACTTAGAATTGTTGAAGAGCAGGATCGTATTCGATATCAATGTATTTAAAGAACACCGATATGATATTTTGATCCCAAGACAACAGATCCCTTATGCTGCCGGCTACCCAAGCTCCGTTATTCCCTACGCGAATTTGGCAATTGTGGATAATAAAGGAATAGATGGATCATTCATTTTCCGTAATACCTCAAAAGGCGGCTTTTTTTATGCCTTAGAAGGCACTTGTACGTTTGCGCGTAACAAAATCATAGAAAACGATAGTCCGATTAAACATTATGGATATCAGAACAGTAGGGGGCAGGCGATCAATCGCCCGTATGGATATATCGCATTGGGGATATTCCAAAATCAAGCTGAAATAAATAGCAGTCCCAGCCAATCTTATTTTAAAGCGAGCACGATTCCTGGTGATATCAAATATCAGGACTTAAATGGTGATAACAAGATCGATTCAGATGATCAGACCTTTTACGGCTATGCCCGTACGCCTGAAATTACATACGGTTTAGGAACTAGATTCGAATATAAAGGATTTGATGCCAGTATCTATTTTTCTGGTGCTGCCAATACCGATGTGTTTCTTAACGGACGTTCTACCTGGGCGTTTTCAGATGGAATCAGCTATAATATCTTAAGGGAATATTATGATAACCACTGGGTACCTGGTGCAGATAATGCCAATGTGAAATATCCGAATGTTACGGAGACACCGAACAGTAATAACTTCACTACCAATACGATATATAAAGTAAATGGAAACTATGTTCGCCTGAAGACTGCAGAGATCGGTTATAATTTCCCAAAAACATGGACTAAAAGGGTGGGAGTAAACAATGTTCGATTATTTATCAATGGGATGAACCTGGCTGTTTGGGATCACATCAAAATATTTAACCCAGAAGATGATGGACCGAACGGTAACTATCCACTTACGAAAAATTTCAATTTTGGTACTAGCATCTCATTTTAAATTAGTTCAAACGATAATATTATGAAATTAATTATAAAATCACTTTTCGTATCGCTGTTAGTTTTTTCGGCAGTATCATGTAAAAAGGACTTTTTAGATAAAGCTCCTGATGATGATTTAACGCTCAAAGAGGTGTTCGCAAACCATGATTATGCGCTAAATTTTTTAAAAAATATCTATACTGCTCTACCTGTTGAGCATAGAAATGTAGATAATGATATCAATGGTAATGCATTTGTAGGTTCATCGGATGATATGGAACAAGGCTACGACAGGTCATTTTGCACCGCAATAAATTCAGGAGCCTGGGGCCCTGGTATTTGGAATTCCCCAACTGTTCCTAATACAACAATTGATCCTTGGGGATCCAATTATGTTGGTATTCGCAAGGCAAACATATTCTTAGAAAATATAGATAATGTTCCAACAGATGATGTTTATACCCCCGCTTTAAGGGAGCGTTCAAAAGGAGAGGCGCTATTTTTAAGAGCTTACTTCCATTTTTTACTAATGAGGCTTTATGGACCAGTTCCCGTGATGAGCCATAGCCTTACCTTTGCTGAGGAGTTAAAAACTAGCCGAACCCCAATTGAGCAATGTGTAGCCTTTGTTGCGAGTGAATGTGACAAAGCAGCTGCTTTATTACCAGAGCGAATTACTGCAACTTCAGAATATGGTCGTCCTGCAAAATCAGTGTGTTTGGCCTTAAAGGCAAGGGTTCTATTGTATATGGCAAGCCCACTTTGGAATGGTAATCAAGACTATACAAATATCAAAAATGCTGATGGTACAACTTTATTTCCAAATTTTGCTGCATCAAGATGGCAGGATGCAGCCAATGCTGCAAAAGCTTCAATTGATCAGGCAGAGGCCGCTGGATACGGGTTATATTTTTCTCCAACCAACAATCCAAAAGATAATTATCAGGAAATCTTTTACGTAAATAATAACAAAGAACTTATTTTTTGCTATAACACTGGAGTTTGGGATGATCACGACGTTTACAGTGAACCTCGGGGCATGACCGGAACAGGTTTTACCTTAAATGGGGCTTCTCAAAATATTGTTGACCAATATGAAATGGCAAATGGAATAGCCCCGATTTTAGGCTATAATCCTGATTTAACTCCAATTATTAATCCAGCATCTGGTTATACGGAAACCGGATTTACGCCTACTGCAGATCCAAAAGGTATTTATGCGGCCAATACCAGTATGATGTATGTTAACCGCGAACCACGTTTTTATGCAAGTATTCACTTTACTGGAGAATTATGGAAGCCGACGCGTAGGCCAGCTGCAAACCCGGAACTTCAATTTTACGCAAAAGGGGCTGACGGAATAATAAGCGGTGCTAATTACAGCAGGACTGGTTATTTGGTCAAAAAATTAGCAAATCCAAATTTTGTAATGTCTCCACGTGTATCACTTACCCATACCTGGCCATTGTTCCGTTTGGGAGAGCAATATTTAAATTATGCTGAAGCATTAAATGAGGCGCAAGGCCCGGTATCAGATGTTTATAAATATGTCAACCTAATCAGAACACGTTCTGGTCTACCTGGTCTGCCATCTGGTTTATCTCAAGAAGAGATGCGCTTAAAGATCCGTCATGAACGCCAGATTGAGCTCTTCTTCGAGGGAGGATTCCGATATTTTGATTGCCACCGTTGGAAAATTGCTGAAATTATCGATAATGGAAATTTAATCGGATTAAATATTAGCGCGGGCCAAACTAAAACAGACCCGGCATTTTTCAAGCGCGTTGTGTATGAAAAAAGGGTGTTTGAGAAAAAGCATTACTTATGGCCAATGCAACAACGTGAGGTTGAAAAAAATCCAAACCTCGTTCAAAACTACGGCTGGTAAGATATAGCTCACAAAACCCCAAAAATTATAAGTAGCAGCATCTGCATTTGGTAGATGCTGCTTTAAAATCCAAAATATGATTAAAAAAATTTACACAGGTTTATTTATACTCTGCTTATTTCTGGCGAGTGCGCATGCACAAGAATTGTATCTGCCAGGCAATGGTCAAAGTACCAAATGGATCAGTTTGGAAAACCCACGTGGTGAAAGGGGCATGGCAGCCTTAGAGAACAAAGGCGCAAAGGGCCATGCTTCGGAATGGGTTCATGCCGGACAACGAAAAGTGATGATGGACTATGATGGAGCCGGGATCGTCAATCGGATTTGGCTTACTTTTATTGAAAGGAGCCCGAAATCATTACGCTCCATTTACATCGAAATTTATTGGGATGGCGCGACAAAGCCTGCAGTATCTGTCCCTATCGGTGATTTTTTTGGCCTAGGCTTAGGCCGCAGGGTTCCCTTTCAATCAGCATTGTTTTCTGACCCGGAAGGGAAGTCTTTCAATTGCAATGTGCCCATGCCATTTAAAAAGCATGCTAAGATTGTTTTTGTAAACGAGTCTAAAGAAAACCAGCTGTTGTTTTACGACATTAACTTAACGGCGTTAAAGAAGCCACTCAAGGAAATGTCTTATTTCCATGCCTATTGGAGCAATAATAAAGACAGTAAGCTAGGGGAAGATTTTGAAATTTTACCCAAAGTTATCGGCAAAGGCCGTTATTTGGGTACCAACATGAGTATTATTGCTGATCCAATCTACGGAGATACCTGGTTCGGTGAAGGAGAGGTTAAAGCCTATTTAGACGGCGATATTGAACACCCTACTTTAGCAGGTACCGGTACGGAAGACTATATCGGTTCGGCCTGGAACTTAGGCCCCTTTGCCCAACTTTACCAAGGCGCTCCCATTGTAGATAAAGTAAAAAAGCAATTTGCATTTTATCGTTACCATGTGCCGGATCCAATTTATTTTAATACAGATTGCAAAATCACCATCCAACAGATGGGTGGGGGCGGTAGAGATCCAATCAGAACAATAGCTAAAGCTGGAGGAAAAGTAAAGCCTATATCAGTAATGACTGAAAAAGGATTGATCAAAATACTCGAGGAAGCCAATTATCCAGATCTTTTTGACGACAAATTTCCTAAAGACGAATGGGTTAATTTTTACAGAATAGACAATTATTCGGCCGTTGCCTACTTCTATCTAGATAGGCCAGAAAGTAATTTGCCACCATTAGCTCCATTGGCCGAAAGGTTAAAGGGAACCAATTAAAACTTAACTAATACCTAATCAACTGAAACTAAATAAATGAATTGGAAATCTATTGATATTTGGATTATAGTGGGCTACTTGGCATTGATGTTTTGTATGTCTTTGTACCATAGGCGCTTTGCTTCGAAAAACCTGGAGAATTTTTTTCTTGGCGGCCGTAAAATTCCTGGTTGGTTAAACGGTATTTCTTATACGGCAGCAATGGTTAGCCCAGATGCTGCAACAGGTTATGGAGGCTTGGGGCTGGTTACCGGCGCATTTATCTCTTGGTGGTATTTGAGCCGATTTGGGCTTGCGCTTTTTATAGGCGGTGTGTTGTTTGCTGTTTTCTGGAGACGAATGAATTTATTCACTAGTCTGGAATTCTATGACAGGCGTTTTCCTTCTGGTGCAGCTTCTGCTATGCGTTTATGGATTGCCATACGAACTTCTTTAATTGCCATGCCCGCTTGGACAGGAGTAACTTTATTGGCAGCCTATAAGATTATGGGGCCTGCATTTGGATTATCAAAAGTTGATACCCTTTACTTAATCGTGCCGGTTTCATTCCTTTTTGTCTTCTTTTCTGGCTATAAGGGAGTAGTCATCTCGAACTTGATCCAGATGTGTATTTTCTTCATTGGCGCAGTAACATTGGCTGGGTTTACGCTCGCACACTTTGGTGGGCCTACAGCCATGACCGAATCTCTAAACCAATTTTTTGGCACTTCGCATCCGGAGATCCTGCAAATGACCCCGCCTACTAATCATGATGTATTTCCCATGGCAGCCGCATTGGCCTGGCTTTTTGGGCAAAGTATAGGCTACGGGGGGGATGCTGCACCAATGGGTGGTGCCATGGAAGGACAACGCATCTTATCTACACGCACACCTTCAGAAGCATTAACAATGTATGTCGTTACTGCGATTACCATGTTTATATTATTGCTACTGGTCACATTGCCGTGTATCTCTGCAGCGATGCTATATCCAGACTTACGTTTAGAAGGTGCAGATAGAGAATTGGTATACGGCAGGTTAATGAAAACGATGCTTCCAGTTGGAGCAATGGGCTTATTAATAGCAGCTATGATGGCAGCAACGATGTCTACCGTGGGAGATAACCTCAATTTTGGTAGTCAGGTGCTGGTAAGCGATATCTACCGCAGATGGTTCGTTAAATCAGCCAGTGAGAAGCATTACCTGATGATGGGGAAGATTGGAATGGTGCTTATCACGACTATGGCTATAGCGGTAGTATTTAATGTAACCATTATGACAGATGTCGCCATTATCATGCTTCAAATTAGCGCGGCAGAGTTACCGGCCAATTGGGCGCAATGGTGGTGGTGGCGATTTAATGGTCCTGCACGCATTGCAGCATCCTTTGGTGGAGCTGCTATTTTTTGTATCGTAGTGATCTTGCCAAAACTATTTATCTACCTCGGGTTTGAATGGGCAGAGCAAGTAATTATGCCATGGTGGTACCAAACATTGGTTGTTATGGGATTGACTACTGTTTTATGGGTCACCGTAGCCTTATTAACAAAACCAGATCCAGATGAATTACTTAACGATTTTTATAAAAAGGTAAGACCTTTAGGTTTTTGGAAACCTTATCGCATCAACCATCCTGCTTTACCAAAAACACCAACTAAACCCATATTTAGAGGATTATTGGTCGCCGTTATTGGCTTCAGCGCCACATCCTTACTCATTCTGGGCTTAACAGAAATTTGGTTCGGCAAGTACCTCATTAGCATGATAGAGCTTGCCTTGTGCGTCATTCTTTTTATTGTCTTTAAAAAGACAGCCGTTTCATTTCTTGCTTATCTCTCCAATCGCGTGGGCGACAATGAAGTGGCTGAAGAAAATGCCATGGAATTACTAGCTAACAAACAATAAAAAATAATTAATACAACAGAATATATGACAATGAAAAATTTTAGATCAAAAGACGAACATGTGCTTTATTTGGGTGATTGGGTATTTAGTGTAGGCCCATTATTTATAGAAACGCCTTTTGGTACAGAGACAAAAGATGCTGATCTGCATTTTTATGGAAAGCGACTTGTTCAAGCTATTGATCCAATAGTTGATGTAACAAGTATGGCCAACTGGGAACTTTATCGCATGCAGCCAGGTCGTTTGGAAGAGCTATTAAACGAATCGGTAGGCCTAATCATCAGCGATGTAGAAGCCAAGTGTTTTCATTTATTCCCAAGCTTTTTCGATCGCGCGATGCGTAAAGACACGATAGTAACTTTTCCGGACAGGTTAACATCGATCAAAACATGGATAGAAAATGGTGGCGGATTGATGATGCTCGGGGGGTGGTTGTCATTTAGTGGTGCTTTAGGAAAATCAGGTTGGGGCAGAAGCTCTTTCTCTAATGCATTACCCGTACAATGCTTGGCTACAGAAGATTTGGTAGAATCATCAGCAGGATTTACCGCAGAAGTATTAGAACCAGAACATCCTGTCGTAAAAGGTTTGTCATGGGATACTTTTCCCCCAATTTTTGGCTATAACGAGGTTATAGAAAAACCCATAGGAAAAGTTTTGGTAAGGGTAAAAGAAACGGGTCATCCATTAGTTGTAGTAGGTGAATGCGGTAAAGGTCGAATTTTAACCTATATGTCTGATCCGGCGCCGCACTGGGGAATAAATTTTGAATTATGGGAAAGTTATGATGCGTTTTGGCAACAATCATTGAATTGGATTAAAAAGAAAAATTAAAATGGATCAATCCACATTATTTGCCGGTACCTCCGTCACAGAGATTACTCCTCCACTAATAGTTGGTTTGTTAACATCGTCTGTAAAAGGCTTATACGAACCCTTTGAATCCGTTCGGTTGCCACTGTATGCCAGGGTTTTAGTTTTAAAATCTGCAACTGAAGCGGTTGCCATTGTTTCAATGGACCTATTAACACTATCTGACACTTCTGTTGGAGGGTGGGATAGATTTAAAAAAGGAATGGCCGGTGTCATTCCGGCCGAAAAGATTGTAATCTGCTACACACATACCCATTCTGCACCAGAATCTGGAGGCATTACTGATCTCTATTTAACCGCAGAATTCAAAGATTGGATTGCAGAGATTCAACTTAAGATAAAAAATGCGATCGCTTCGGCACTTGCTAAACTGAGCCCATGTAGTGCTACACTAGCTTCTTCAATTTTAGAAGGCTACTCTTTGCAAAGACGCATCAAAACAGCAGAAGGCATAATCATGTCTGATTCCATTCAGCCAATAGCTCCTGATTTGATGACGATGGAACCTGTAGACCGTAGGGTAAAATCACTATGTTTAAAAAATTTAAAGGGAGAGGGCATTGCTACGGTAGTTCATGCAGTCTGTCATCCTGTACATGAAATGTGCATTCCTCAAGTTTCTTCCGAATTTCCTGGAGAAATGTGCGATGAACTGGAAAAAACTTCAGCTAGTGGCACGGCCCTCTTTTTAAATGGTGCTGCAGGAGATACCAATCCACCAACTGTTTCTATGGGTCCGACTTACGCCCATGAACATGGCGCAGCCCTGGCCAAGCTAGTTCTTGAGCAAGAAGATCGTGAGGTTTTAGAAACCTCCTTTGCCTTTGGTAGAAAAAATATTCCCTTACAAATTAGAGCAGGAGCCAAAATCGATAATCAACTAGATGCCTTGGCAAGATTAAGTGCCGTAAAAATTGGAGATCTGGCTATCGTTTTTCTACCTGGCGAACCTTTTATCGAGGTTGCGTTGGCCATAGAAAAATCGTCTCCGTTTACGAATACGATAGTGGTTGGTTTTAGTGAGAATACCATTGGTTATATTCCAACTACGGCAGCATTTGAAGAAGGTGGCTATGAAATTGGACCTGGTAAATGGTCTTACCTCGGAACGGAATCTGATAAGCTGGTCAAAATTAAGGCGGTACAGCTTTTGGAAGAATTATATGATGCGTAACCTCACAATTAAACAGATCTAACACACATAAAGACTGAATAAGAGATGAACATTAATACAAAAATAAAATGGTTAGGGATCTGCTTAGTTTTACTTTGCTTTTCGCTAAATGCTTTTTCGGCCAGTAAGACAGTCTATTGCTACGGCAGTGAAAAGAATGACTTATATCAATTATTAAGATCACAAGGCTATGTGGTAAAAATATTTACAACTCCAGATGCGGCTGTTAATGCAGCACCCATAGGAGCAGGTGTTTTTATAGTGGCTAAGGATTATCCGAAAATGGATTTAATAAATAGCATCACTGCTACGTTGTTAAAAAAGGCGACTGGCAAAAAACTGAAGCTCTATATCGAATATCCCTCTGCATTTCCAGGACTAAATTTACCGGCGAAGCCTTTGGAAACGCATTTAGAACGTGGTGTGGTCACTACAGATGTATTTGGCCAAAAATTAGAGCGGATGTGCCTGTTGGGAATTCATAATTGCCATATCTTAACGGTAGAAGTTAATAATCCTTTAATTGTTTTGGCAAGAGTGGTTGGTGTAAACCGTGCGGAATTGGGACTTGAAGGCACCACTAACTATCCATTGCTTTTCGAAAAAGACGGGGCATTGATCAGTACTACAGGCCTGAGTAATTTCAAAAGAGGCAGATACGGACCGGAGCAATCTATACAAACAGTTTGGGCTTATATCATTTCAAAAATTACAGGTGATCAAAACTTTCAGATCAAAAACTGGTCTGCTGATGTAAAACCGATGTTTGGAAGAACTGAAGCCTTGCCAGCATCCGCTAAATTAAATAGTATAAAAAAAGGAATAGAATGGTTTAGTAATGGAAGGTTTTACATTCATCCAAGCTGGAAACAAGATTGGGTTAAATATGGTAGCAATGGATTAAAACCCGTTGGTCCGCCAGTGAGTCAAAACAAACCAAATGGGGATGGAAGCCTTGGCATATTGGAAGGGCATACCTCAACCATCTTCTATGATGGCTCACAAGAATACCGTTATTGGTTACGTGCTGATGTGCAGGGCGAGGCAAGTATGGCACTAGCAGCCGCGGGGAGCCTGTTGAACAATGAAGCCTATAAAAAGAAATCGGCCAATATTATAGATTACCTATTTAAAACCTCTAATATGCGCGCCGGTGCTAAGAATGACCCAAGCAGTCCGGCTTATGGCCTTATTGGCTGGGCTACAACCAATGCCGGCACTTTTTATGGCGACGATAACGCCAGGGCAATTCTTGGTGCCATTGCGGCATCTGCCTATTTAAAGACAGACAAATGGGATAAGGAATTGGCAGAAGCCATTATGGGCAATTTCAGAACTACCAGTAAGGAAGGATTTAGGGGAGAAAGACTGGAGGAAGGCGATATCATTAAACATGGTTGGCCTTACTATTACAACAGAAGCCTCATCCATCCTTCACCGCACTTCGAGTCATGGATGTGGGCATGTTATTTATGGCTGTATACCAAAACTAATTACGCCCCATTACTTGAACGAAGCAAAGCGGCTTTAAAGATTACAATGGCTTCATACCCAGATAAATGGAAGTGGGGAAGCAGTTTTCAAACACAGCGTGCGCGATTGATCTTACCGCTAGCTTGGTTGGTTAGAATTGAAAATACAGAAGAGCACAGACGTTGGTTAGACCTCATGGTAACAGATATGCTAAAAAATCAAGTGGAAACTGGTGCCATTCGTGAAGAATTGGGAAAAGGAAAAGGGATGTTTAAGGAGTTGAACAAAAATTCTGATTATGGTACTGATGAGGGATCGTTGATCTTCAAAAATGGAGAAGAGATTTCCTGTATGCTATATACCAATAACTTTGCCTTATTTAGCCTCAACGAAGCTGCAGAAGCTACCCATAATAGAAAATATGAGGAAGCAACAAATAGATTATCAGATTTTCTGACCCGTATACAGGTACAAAGTAAAAACCATAAGGATTTGGATGGTGCATGGTTCAGGGCTTTCGATTATGGGAAATGGGATTATTGGGCCTCAAATTCAGATGCCGGATGGGGTGCATGGTGTACATTAACCGGTTGGATCCAGAGCTGGATTGTAACTACTCAAGTTCAAATTCAACAGAAACAGGGTTTTTGGGAACTCACTCAGAAATCAAACATGGGTAACACCGCCAAATCTACAATTGAATTAATGATGAAAGAAGCTAACTAGCTAGTCCTGAATGAACATGAACATGAAAATAAAATTAATGGCTGTGCTGGTCCCGCTGATAACAATTAGTGTAAAAGCACAAGTACTTAACAATGACCTCGCAGCTTTATCTCAAATACAACAGGGGGTAACCTCAAAAAGAATCAGCAGTTATGACCGCACCGGAGGAGGTGATGATTTTATAAAAATTGCCAGCAACGAAAAGAAAATCATCTTCGATGTGCAGGGCGCAGGAACGATTAACCATATTTGGATTACCATGGCGCCAGATCCTGGAGTACTTAGCCGAAACGATATCATTATAAGAATGTATTGGGACGGAAAAGAATTCCCCTCTGTAAACTCGCCAATAGGACCTTTTTTTGGACAAGGCTGGAATGAATCGTATGAATACAATTCCTTACCCTTATCGGCAAGCCCGGTAAATGGAAAAGGAATGGTTTGCTACTTCAGTATGCCATTTGCCAAAGGAGCTAAAATTGAAATAGAAAACCAATCCGGACGTAATATCGATGCTTTCTATTATTATGTAGATTATGCTGCTGTAGATAAACTTCCTGCAAATACTGGACGTTTCCACAGCTGGTACAATAAACAGCTCACAGAAGCATCAAAAGAGGAAGGAGAAAATGAATGGGGCGCTTTTGGTAAACCAGGTAATAACCTTTCGGGCGAGAACAATTATGTTATAGCCGATATCAAAGGCAAAGGACATTTTGTGGGTGTAAATTATTATGTGCACTCTCCAACACCAATGTGGTATGGAGAAGGTGACGACATGATTTTTATTGATGGTGCCAAAACGCCAACCCTACATGGAACAGGTACTGAAGATTACTTTAACACAGCCTGGTGTCCGAAATCAATTTTTTCTAATCCCTATTATGGTTATCCAAGGGTGAATAACGATATCGGTTGGTTAGGCAGAACACATCTTTATCGTTTCCACATTACTGATCCTTTATTTTTTAACAAGGATTTTAAATTCACGATAGAACACGGCCATAATAATGTGCTTACCCTCGACCTTGCCAGTGTAGCCTATTGGTATCAAAGCGAAGCGATGCCTGTGCATCCAATTCCAAATGCAGAAGCAAGAAGGCCACAAAGAATGATTGGCCCTGTGGACATCCATAGGTGGCGTAATGAATGGAGAAAGAATAAGGGTTATGACTCAAAACTATGGGGAAACTAACTGATGTTCCTTTTAAAAAACATACGCGGTTTGATGCTTTTGTGCATCCTGTTGACGACCATAGGTACTCAAGCACAAGAACTAACTGAGCTAACTAAGATTAAGCACAACATTAAATCAAAGCGTGTAAGCAGCTATGATCAAACAGGTGATAACCATGATCATATTCGCGAGATTAAAAATGCCGGAAAGTGTGTCATTTTTGATGTAAAAGGTGCTGGAATAATTAATCACATTTGGATAACCATGGGCCCAGACCCAGCTGTACTGAGTAGAAATGACATCATTATTAAGATGTATTGGGATGGCAACGATTTTCCTTCTGTAGAATCTCCAATTGGTCCTTTTTTTGGCCAAGGTTGGAATGAATCCTATTTGTTTACCTCAGCACCTTTAGTCGCAACGCCTACAAATGGGCAAGGACTGGTAAGTTATTTTGCCATGCCATTTGCAAAAGGCGCAAGGATTGAAATAGAAAATCAATCAGGAAAGAGCATCAGGCCATTCTACTTTTATGTAGACTATGTGGAGCTGAAGAAATTGCCCAAGCAAACAGGTAGGTTTCATGCTTGGTACAATACCCAGCTCATGGGGCCTGCAAATGGTGCAGAAAATGAACACTGGATGTTTGGACCTGGACATCCCAATAAAACGGGTGGAAACAATTATGTCATAGCCGACATCAAAGGTAAGGGGCATTTTGTTGGCGTTAATTATTATGTGCATTCACCAACACCGTTTTGGTACGGAGAAGGAGATGATATGATTTTCATTGATGATCACACCAGTCCCACGCTGAGCGGAACCGGAACCGAAGATTACTTCAATACTTCATGGGGAGCGCCAGGCAAGCCTTATATGACCCCTTATTTTGGTTATGCCAAGGTAAATAACGACATCGGATTTTTAGGTAAAACACATATCTACCGGTTTAATATCGCAGACCCGATATATTTCGATCAATCGTTCAAATTTACCATTGAACATGGGAGCATGAATGTGTTGACCCTTGATTTGGCTAGTGTAGCCTATTGGTATCAGGATGTAGCTTCAAAAGTACCTGCAATACCAAATATGGAAGAGCGAAAACCTCAGCAAATGATTGGCCCGGTAGATATCCATAGGTGGAGAAATGAGTGGAGAAAAAATAATGCTAACGGTACAAAATTATGGTAAAATTAAGCAAAAGTAGAATAAATGGCATTAAGGGTGTGATCTGTTGTATGCTTCTTATTGCGCCCGCCTGTTCAAAGAAAACTGGGAGCACAGACGGTACTGTAAATCCGCCAAATAAAGAGACAACATTTCAAAATCCGCTATTAAATAGTGGGCCAGATCCGTGGATCTATAAAAAAGGAGATGTATTTTACTTTACAAGCACCAATGCCGCAAACATTACCCTCTGGAGAACTACAGAAATTTCACAACTTGGAAAGTCGCAAGGTAAAGTAGTTTGGTCGCCACCAGCTACCGGACAGAACTCAAAAAATATCTGGGCGCCAGAATTGTTTTATCTCCAAGGAAAGTGGTATTTGTATTATACCGCTGGCGCATCCTCAGACCTTGCTACTCAACGGTGTTTTGTATTGGAAAATCCGTATCCCGATCCTACCGATGGAGTTTGGATAGACAAAGGTAAAATAGGCGATCCAGCAGCTAATTATTTCTCAATCGACGGAAGCGTAATGGAATATAAGGGCAAATTGTACTTTATCTGGAGCGGTCAAATCTCAGGTTCTAATACAGTACAACGGATTTATATCGCTGAAATGGAAAACCCCTGGACCCTTAAAAGCGCCCGTGTTCAGATTGCACTTCCAGAATATGATTGGGAGAAAAAAGGTTCACAAGTGAATGAAGGCCCAGAAGCATTGATAAGTCCAACTGGAGATGCATTTATTGTGTACTCCGGCAGTAATTGTGCAACAGATGATTATGGGCTGGGTTTGTTAAGACTAAAAACTAACGGTGATCCATTAAATCCTGCTGACTGGAGCAAGAGTCCTACGCCGGTCTTTTCAAAAAGTATCAATACCAATGTATTTGGTCCTGGACATAATGGTTTTTTTAAATCTAAGGATGGCACAGAAGACTGGATTGTATATCATGCTAATGCATCATCTGGACAAGGTTGTGGTGGAAGCCGAAATCCAAGAATACAAAAATTTACCTGGAACACTGATGGTACACCCAATTTTGGTGAACCAGTTGCTGTGTACCAGAAATTAACCAAGCCTTCCGGCGAATAATTCGACATACTAGAGCATAAATAAATGGCCAAGTTTTTAAAAAAAGGAAAAAGCGAAACTGAAATTAAAAATGCAGATTCGAAAATTAGGGAAACAGTTGAAAAGCTGATCAGCGATATTGAACAAAATGGTGATCAGGCAGTTAGGAAATATTCAGAATCATTTGACAAATGGTCTCCTGAATCATTCCGGTTAAGTGAGGAAGAAATCAACAACATTATAAAGGCAACACCTCGCCAGGTAGTTGAGGATATCTTATTTGCCCAAAAACAGATCCGCTCTTTTGCGCAAGAACAAAGAAAGTCCATAACTGATATTGAAATCGAAACTATGCCTGGCGTAATCCTAGGCCATAAAAACATTCCTGTTAACAGTGTTGGCTGTTATATCCCAGGAGGTACCTATCCTATGGTAGCATCTGCGCACATGAGTGTGCTTACGGCCAAGGTTGCCGGCGTTAAAAGGATAGTTGCCTGCACACCGCCGATCAAAGGGCAAATTCCCAATGCAACGGTATGTGCTATGCATTTTGCAGGGGCTGATGAAATTTATATTCTCGGTGGAGTACAAGCGGTATGTGCAATGGCTGTTGGCACTGATGCGATTGAGCCGGTTGATATGATTGTTGGTCCGGGTAATGCCTATGTCGCGGAAGCTAAAAGACAATTATTTGGACGAGTTGGGATTGATCTATTTGCCGGACCTACCGAGATTTTAGTAATTGCCGATGAAACTGCGGACGCTGAAATCATTGCATGCGATATCTTGGGCCAATCAGAGCATGGATTAACTTCTCCGGCTGCATTAATAACAACCTCTGAGAAACTTGCAAACGAAACTTTGATGGAGATTGAAAGACAACTACAAACATTGCCTACGGCTAATATAGCTCGCGTAGCATGGGAAGAAAATGGCTCCATTATTCTGGTAGATTCAGAAAAAGAAGCCGTTAAGGAAGCCGATGCACTTGCTTATGAACATGTAGAAGTATTGACCAAAAATCCCAATTATTTTTTAGAACACCTGACCAATTATGGTGCATTATTTTTAGGCAAGGAAACCAATGTTGCGTATGGGGATAAGGTAATTGGAACCAACCATATTTTGCCTACCATGAAATCTGCAAGATTTACAGGTGGTTTATGGGTAGGAAAATTTTTAAAAAACTGCACCTATCAACGCTGCACAGAAGAAGGAAGTGTGGTGATTGGAGAATATGCCATGCGCTTATGTGAATTGGAGGGATTTGCCGGGCACAAAGAACAGGCAGCGATTCGTGTAAGGCGCTACAAGAAAATTCAAACCTAAGTTGGGATACTTATTTAAGAGCACTTATTAGGATAATGCCATTTCAATAATCAATATGATCGCACAACATTCAAATAAAAAAAATAAACAATTCATCAATTGGCATGTATGCCTGTTTGGACTTGTTGTCTTTTTGTCTATTGCTTTCGAGGCGGTATCACAAGACAAGAAAAATAGCATTCCGATTGGTTTGGATGCTTATACCATGTGGGATAAACTGCCCATGCAACGAATTGGGGTAAGAGCTTACATGCGAAGTACCTACGACCGTATAGGGGGTAATCACGCCGCCGATGCCTGTCATTATCTGTTTGCCAATGAACAGGACCAGAATGTGTCCTTAGATGTGATGGGCAATGGCGTACTCTATTTCTTTCGCGCCAACCATTGGCATGGAAGCCCCTGGCACTTTTGGGTAGATGGAACGGATAACATTGTAAAAGAAACTGGGACTGCAGATCCGGTGAATGCAAAAAGAGTATTTAAGGACACTGAATTTATTCCGGCTCATCCCTTTCCAAAGCCTTTGGCGTGGACCTGGGCGGCAACAAAAGGTGCAGACTTGATCTGGACTCCCATGCCTTTTAAAGAGTCATTGCGGATTGCTTATTCAAGAACTTACTATGGCACTGGTTATTATATCTATCAGTTATATGCAAGCGGCTTAAATCTTTCTGGTCCGGTTAAGACATGGGATATCAACTCGCGTCCAAATCAAAAAGTGGTGGATTTGATTAACAGGTCAGGAACTGATATTGCACCTAAGAACATCCTAAAGAAAACTGGCAAAATTACCTTGAATAAAGAGCGGATTGTTTTTGCTGATATCAAGTCCAGTGCTTCATCCATTAGGGCAATTAAATTTACGCTGCCGCTTGATAAAGCCATAGAATTAGAGCGGTTAACATTAAAGGTCACTTGGGATCAGGCTAAAATGCCATCCATAGATGCCCCGTTATCTTTGTTTTTTGGTGCTGGAACTTTATACAATAGAGAAAATAAGGAATACCTGGTAAAAGGTTTCCCAATCAACATCAGGTATGATTATCCGAATAAGAAAGTTGAACTCTCGTGTTATTACCCAATGCCTTTTTTCAGCGCTGCTAAATTTGAACTGGCTGGAATAAAGCCAAGCAATGCGGAGATTACCTACGAAATCCGCTATGAACCGTTAAAATCGCCTATTCATCAATCTAGCTATTTTCATGCTACCTATAAAGATATTCCCAATCCAGAATTGGGACAGGACATGACCTACCTGGACACGAAAGGTATAGAAGGACACGAAGAATGGTCTGGCAGTTTTGTGGGTACCTCCTTCATTTTTTCTCACCAGGCCAACCTGGGAACGCTGGAAGGAGATCCTCGTTTCTTTTTTGATGATAGCGAAAGTCCACAGGCATATGGGACAGGCACAGAAGAATGGGCTGGAGGAGGCGATTACTGGGGCGGTGAGAACATGACCTTACCATTTGCCGGGCATCCTTGCGGGGCCAATGGGAAAAATAAAGCGAAGCATGAAAAGGACCTGATTGAATCGGCGTATCGCTTTTTAATTGCCGATATGATGCCCTTTGGCCATAGAGCCGTCATCCGTTTCGAACATGGTGGAGAAAATTTGGCAGAAGAGCATTATGAGGCAGTTACTTACTGGTATGGCTTGCCTGCAGCTTCATTAGTTAAAACCGATGGGATTGATATTGGCAACCCAACGAGCGAAAAGGCACATCATTATTATTCACCAATGGCTTCATCGCCAGTTTCGATTACCTCGCGGTATGAGTTTGGTATCGATACCTTCCCCAAAAAAGCTTGGGCGATGGATGCCAATAAGATAGCGGGATATAAAGAAAAGATGAATACCGAAATCTATCCTGCAAAAACGATGGATGGTCGGTATACACGTGGAAGTTCAACATTTGTGGTCGAATTAACTGCTAATAATCAGGGTGCTCTTATACGGAGAACGCTAGATTATAGTTTCCCTAATCAGACCGCAACTGTTTACATCGCTTCAATTGATCAAAAACAACAAGGTGCTGCACCCAAATGGGAAAAAGCAGGCACCTGGTACTTGGCAGGGTCAAATACGGCCATTTATTCTTATCCAAAAGGAGAGACCGATAACCGGAAGATTGAAGTAGAAACTTCTAACAGGAGATTTAGAGACGATGAATTCCTAATTCCCGCAAGCCTTACCAAAGGAAAAGCTGCTATTCGTGTAAAAATTGAATTTGTGCCAAATGAACAAGCCTTATATCCAGATTTCCCTTTTCCAAACCAAAGTGCATGGAGCGAACTAAAATATGATGTGTATAGCTATGTGCTCCCAAATTTTAAACTAAAGAAATTATCACAATAAATCTATGTGCAGAATACTGATCATCGCACTCTGGTGCATTACCTTCTCGAGCTATGGCAATATCAGATTGCCAAATATAATCGGCAGCAATATGGTTTTGCAGCAACAAGGCACCGTGAAAATCTGGGGTAGCTGCGAACCCGGAGAGAAGATAGCCTTAACTACTTCTTGGAACAACAAAACCTATAACACCATCGGCACTGGACACGCCCGCTTTGAAATTAACATTGCCACTCCAATTGCCGGTGGCCCTTATCAGATTAAATTGAAAGGAAACAATAACATTGTGCTCCAAAACATTTTAATAGGTGAAGTTTGGGTATGCTCGGGCCAGAGTAATATGGAAATGTGCGAAAAATGGGGCCTTCCGGATGTGAAGGCGGAATTGCCAACAGCGAACAATCCAAATATCCGGTTTTTTCATATCCCCAGAACCTCGTCGCCATATCCACAAGATAATAGCGATGGAAACTGGACGGCTTGTGATAGCAATTCGTTACGGACATTTAGTGCAGTGGCCTATTTTTTTGGAAAAAAACTTAACCGGCAGCTCAATGTGCCAATTGGCCTGATAGAAGCCAGTTGGGGTGGAACAACGGCGGAAGTGTGGACACCAGATAGTGTTGTAAACAACGATCCCGTTTTGAAGGAAGCTGCAAAAAAGAATCCGCCGAATACGCAGTGCCCCGTGATACCAGGATTATGCTACAATGCTATGATAGCTCCAATTACCAATTACTCAATAGCTGGAACAATATGGTACCAAGGTGAAAATAACACTGGAACAGCAAGTACCTATTCCCAACTTTTCAAAAAAATGATCGATAGTTGGCGTAAAATGTGGAAAAAGAATTTTCCATTCTATTATGTACAAATTGCTCCCTTTAAATATAAGGTTAAGCATACCGGCGCTTTACTAAGGGAGGCACAGCAACAGAGTATGGACCATCCAAATACAGGGATGGTGGTTACCACAGATCTTGTGGCAGATACCAATAATGTGCACCCTATTAATAAACATGATGTTGGACTGCGCCTGGCAAATTGGGCACTTGCCGAAACCTATCAAAAGAAGACACCCGCTTACAAAAGTCCCTTCTTTAAAAATATCAGGATTAAGGGAAATAAGGCTTTACTTGAGTTTCAAGAAGTAGGAAGTGGCTTGATGATGAAAGGCAAGACACCCATAGAACTGGTTATCGCCGGCGATGATCAGGTATTTCATCCTGCAGAGGCCACCATTAAACATAACGTTATTACCGTTTGGAGCAAAGCAGTAGCCAGGCCTGCAGCCGTGCGCTTTGGCTTCCGTGATGCTGCAATCGGCAACCTGTTTAGTAAAGATGGACTTCCGGTAATTCCATTCCGAACAGACAATTGGCCAGTACAACAAAAATAAGATAAATTATTAAAATGACTACGTATTCAAAAATTTATATTACTATTCTATTGCTATTCGTTCATGGTGTGATATGCGCCCGGCAGGAGCGCTTGAATCCAACTTCATTTGTTGATGACATTGCGATCATCCCAAAGCCATCGACGGTGAAGCGTTTAAAAAGCGACTTCTTTTTAAACAGGCAAACAACAATTACATACAATGACAAATCGGCGATGGGAACGGCTGAGCTGTTGAACGAATTTCTGTTTTCTAACTATGGATTCCGCCTGAAAGCCCAGAAATTGGGTTCAGTGTTATCAAAAAATCCAACTATTAATTTGTTGCATTTAACCAGTACCAAAACCGAAAGTTACAAGCTGGACATCCAAAAAGGGCAAGTAAAAATAGCTGGCGATGCCGCAGGACTTTTTTACGGTATCCAAACATTACAACAATTGTTGCCTGTACAGAACGCTGCCCAACTCAAACTTCCGGGCGTTTTTATAGTTGATGAACCTCGTTTTGCCTATCGCGGGTTAATGCTCGATGTGAGCCGCCACTTTTTTCCCGTAAGCTATATTAAAAAGTTTATTAATATCATGTCGCAGTATAAGTTCAATAATTTTCATTGGCATTTAACAGACGATCAAGGCTGGAGGATAGAAATAAAAAAATATCCCAACTTGCAGGCAGTGGGTGCTTGGCGCGAACCAACATCACTTGAAAATGGTTCGCCACAAATAAAAAATGGCCGTTATGGCGGATATTATACACAGGAAGAAATAAAGGAAGTAGTCGCTTTTGCAAATACAAGGCACATCAATATTATTCCAGAGATCGAAATGCCTGGCCATTCAAATGCTGCCTTAGCTGCATATCCTTGGTTAGGCTGCATCAATCAACCTTATAAAGTGTTAACACGCGGAACTATCAGTCCAAATGTTTATTGTGCAGGCAACGATTCTGTATTCAACTTTCTTGAAGGGGTGCTCGATGAGGTGGTTGCACTATTTCCAGGAAAATACATCCATATTGGTGGCGATGAAACGCCAAAAGATCGATGGAAGGTTTGTGCAAAGTGCCAGGCGCGAATAAAAAACCTGGGCCTTAAAGATGAACACGAACTGCAGAGTTATTTTGTTCAGCGTATAGAAAAATACATCAATGCAAAAGGTCGTACCATCATAGGTTGGGATGAAATATTAGAAGGGGGATTGGCGCCCAATGCCACTGTGATGAGCTGGCGGGGTGAAAGCGGAGGGATAGAAGCAGCACGTCTTCATCATGATGTGGTGATGAGTCCATATCCTTATGTATACCTCGATTACTCCCAGGGATCGGCTCTTGAACCACATTATGCGGGTGGTTATACCCCGTTATCAAAAGTCTACAGCTATGATCCGCTACCATCATTACTTACCGAAGATCAACAAAAATACATTAAAGGAATACAGGCAAATACATGGGCCGAACAGATACCTAATGAAAATCATGTAGATTATATGGTATATCCACGTGCACTGGCAGTGGCGGAAATAGGCTGGTCAATAGACCGGAAAAAAGATTTCAAAGTGTTTTCGGAAAAGGTTGCTGATCGGCTAATTAGACTTGACCAGCAGCAAGTGAATTTCAGGATTCCCGAACCATATGGTCTCCGGGATTCAATCACCACTGTAAAAGATATGACCATCACCCTGCGACCTGCAGTAAAGGGAGCGGTCGTTTATTTTACGACTGATGGCAGTGCTCCAACAGAAAAAAGCCCAAAAGCTGACCATCCAATCGTGCTGTCATTAATTGATAATACACCAATATTGATGAGTACGCTCACTATTTTACCATCTGGTAGGAAGAGCGCTATTTATACTGGTACTTATCTAAAGAAATCTTTTCATCAATCCATACAACCAACTGTTGCACCACAAAGTGGCCTACAGTTTAAAACCATTTATAAGCCTGTAAAAGCTGCCAAAACTTTTTCAATTGAAAGTGCCGATACAAGTGGTACCATTAAGAGCTTCAGCTTAACATCATTTGCCAATAAATCTGTGTTTGCAACCAGCTATGAAGGTTATTTCCTAGCAGATACAGCTGCCATTTATACTTTCAAGATCAACTCAGACGATGGCGCTGTACTCTATATTGATGATGAGCTTATCGTAGATAATGATGGACAACATCCCCCAACGGAAAAAACTGGTGCCGTTCCTTTGCTAATAGGATTGCACAAAATTAGTTTGAAATACTTCGATGGTGGAGGTGGTAAAGCACTAAATGTTAGTGTTGCTGTAAATGGCCTGGCCTATGAACTGAAGAATAACTTATTTCATTGATAAACTTAAACGCATTAAATAATGGACTTCAAGAAAACAACAATGCTCCTTATATTTCTCCTTACATTTTTGGACATAAGTTATGGTCAAAAAAAAGGAAGATTTATATATGTTCCGATTATTGATGGCAAGTGGTGGGATATCACGAACAATCCCGATATTGGTGAATACAACTCTCCAAAACAGCAGACCGTTGATTTTGGAGTTTGGCAAGCAGCCGATGGGTCTATTCAGCTGTGGTCTTGCATAAGAGCCACAAAAGCACCAGGTTTTACTCGTTTATTTTATCGCTGGGAAGGGCGAAATATTTTGGATACCGCTTGGATACCAAAAGGCATCGCTATGGAAGCTGACACTACTTTAGGAGAGGCTAAGGGTGGATTGCAGGCACCATTTGTACTCAAGGAGAAGAACGAATTTTATATGTTCTATGGAGATTGGAACCGCATCTGCCTGGCAAAAAGTACCGATGGCAAAAACTTTAAGAGAGTGTTGAACAAGGCTGGCAATCCATCCTTATTCGAAGGACCGATGATTTGTAGCCGGGACCCTATGGTGATCAAAATAGCGGATATATTTTATTGCTATTATGCGGCCCATATTGAAAATGATAGCCCTGTTATAAAAATGAAGACGGCTGTCTTTTGCCGTACCTCTAAAGACCTTAAAAACTGGAGCGAGGCGGTAATCGTTTCAAGTGGGGGCAGCGCAGTTACAGGTACGAGATGGCACGGCGGCGATGCGGAATGTCCTTTTGTAGTGAAACTACAAGATCAATATGTTTTATTCCGCAACCAGGATTATGGTAAAAACGGTCTAAACACACAATATTCTTCAAAAGACCCTTTAGATTTTGGTGCAGATAGCGATCGGGATATGGTAGGTCAACTTCCTATCGCCGCACCTGAGGTGATCAAGATAAGAGACCAATATTATATTGTTGCGCTCAAACCTGGTTTAAATGGCATGCGCGTAGCCAAGCTTTCTTTTGTAAGAAAACAATTGTAATTATCTCCATTGATATATTAAAGATGAAAAACAAAGTTTGTTTAACCCTGGCATTGATTACTTGCATCGCCATTACTCATGGTCAGAAGAAAGTTTTGCCGAGCAAAAGAAAATATGAAATCCCATATATCAATGGAGCTTTCCAGCATATTTTTAATCCAAATGAGAGTCGTTCACAAGAAGACACTACCTGGTATACAAACGACCATTGTTTTGTAAAGGACAACGCTGGTACCTGGCACGCCTATGGTATCATCGGTCATAAGCCCATAGATCCATGGAAAGGCGAAAATAGGTTCTTTCATATCACCGCAAAGTCCATCACACAACGAAAATGGGTAGACAATGGCGATGCCATGAAAGTTCAAGAGGGGATTGAACGCGTATTATGGGCGCCACATATTGTCAAAGACCGCAAAACATATTATGTCTTCTATAATACCGGCAATATGCAAAAAGATGCGCCAGCGACACCATCATGGGGCCAGTTGCGCATGGCAAAAAGCACAGACCTAAAGAATTGGGAGAGATTCGAACTGAACCCGCTTTTCAGCGATCCTGGCCATGCCAGGGATTCATTTGTAATGAAGTATAAAAATAAGTATTACTACTACTATACCAGGTTATACAATGAAGTAGACCAACGTTCGGTAATCGCACTTAGAACGGGTCCAGATCTTTTTCATTGGAGCGGCCCAAAGATAGTACACCTACAGCCCCAAAAGGTAAACTGGGGAGAAGATGCCGAAAGCCCGTTCATTATCTTCAGAAAAGGGATTTTCTATCTTTTCGTTTGCAGGGCGAGAACCAAATATAACCAAACCGATGTCTACTGGTCTGAAGATCCCGAGAATTTCCCGCGAACACAATTCGCTTGTACACTACCATTGCACGCGGCTGAAGTTATTTACGATAGACAAGAGGGTTATTTTATTTCTAATACAGGTTGGGATAAAAAAGGAGTGTACCTGGCTTCCTTAAGTTGGAAAACCATTAGATAAATAAAACTGATATAGGACAACATGCTAAAACTTTGAGGTAACCATGCGAGTGATCAATCAGCTAATAACAGTTGAAATTTCGGCAATTATTAAAAAAATATAAAGATGAAAAAGGAAGAAAAAAATGACAGGCGTTCGTTTATAAAAAAATTAGCCATTGGTAGTATTGGTGCTTCAGCAATACCTACAGCATTGTTTTCCGCTGTTCCAGCAAATGAAAAAGGGAAAGTAGCGTCCATACCTTCTCCTGGAAACAAAAAATATAATATTCCCTATACCGATGAGCGATTGAATAAGGTGGCTTTCCCAATTGGAGGTATTGGCGCAGGTATGTTCTGTTTGGAAGGAACAGGTGCCATATCGCATCTATCGGTTCGCAACAATCCAGAAATGTTCAATGAACCAGCCATGTTTGCTGCAATCAGCATCAAAGGAGAAAAAAATGGTGCGAAAATTTTAGAAGGCAATGTGCCGACCTGGAAGAAATTTGGCCAACGTGATGCCGGACTTGGCGGTACTGCCGGAGCTACTTGGGGGCTGCCAAGATTTGAAGAGGCTAAATTTATGGCTCATTTTCCCTTTGCAGAAATAGCTTTAACAGATAAAGATATTCCATTAGCTATTCAAATAAAGGGTTGGAGCCCGTTTATCCCTACCGATGAAGACAGCGCCAGCTTACCAATAGGAGGCTTGGAATATCGATTTAAAAATACGACTACAAAAGCATTAGATGCAGTTTTTTCCTATAACAGCCGTAATTTCATGGCGCAATCTGGCACATTGAACGCCGTTAAAAGTATTAAAAACGGGTTTGTGCTTTCGGCTGAGGGTACAACCGCAGATCCACAAAAACAAGGAGATTTTGCCATATATACAGATGATTCATCTACTGTTGTTGACCATTGCTGGTTCAGGGGCGGCTGGTTTGACGGACTGACCATGATCTGGAACCTGATTGCGCAAGCTGAAACCAGCGCTAATCCGCCCGTATCAAAAGATGCACCTGGTGCATCTTTGTTCGTTCCATTCTCCCTAAAGCCAGGCGAAGAAAAAACCATTCGTTTGATGATGGCCTGGTATGTACCAAATACCAAACTGACACAAGGCGAAGTGGCAGCAACGGATAAAGAAAGGGTTGCGAAAGATCCACTATTAAAGTATCATAAGCCTTGGTACAGCAGTAAATTTAAGAACATAACAGAGGTCGCCGACTATTGGCAGACAAACTATAGTGATCTGCAAAATAAAACGCAAAGTTTCACCGATGCATTCTACAGCAGCACACTCCCCGAAGAAGTGATTGAAGCAGTTGCCGCCAATTTAACCATTTTAAAATCTCCAACCGTATTAAGGCAATATGATGGAAGGTTTTGGGCTTGGGAAGGCTGCGGCGATAATTGGGGCAGTTGTTATGGTTCCTGTACCCATGTTTGGAACTATGCCCAGGCAATATCGCATCTGTTCCCAAGGCTTGAACGGAGCTTGAGGGATACGGAGTTCAACGAAAGCCAAAATGCAGAAGGACATCAAATGTTCCGTTCCAATTTGCCAATTACGCCTGTAGTGCACAATTTTCATGCTGCATCCGATGGACAATTAGGTGGTATCATGAAAGTATACCGGGAATGGCGTATCAGTGGAGATAACAAATGGCTGGCCAGCATCTATCCTAAAGTACAGACTAGTCTCGATTATTGCATCAAAACTTGGGACCCAAAAGGTAAAGGTGTCGTGGAAGAACCCCACCATAATACCTACGATATTGAGTTTTGGGGACCAACAGGCTTTGCAACCAGCTTTTACCTGGGCGCTCTGAATGCGTTAATAGCCATGGGGCGTTTCTTAAAAAAAGACATTCAAAAATATGAAACCTTATACAGTAAGGGTAAAAAGTACATGGAAACCGAGTTATATAATGGAACTTACTTTACGCAAAAAATTGAATGGAAAAACCTTCAGGCACCTGACCCTACACAAGCACAATCGTTTCACACGCAATATACTGCCGAAGCAAAAGAGCTGCTTAAAAAAGAAGGACCTAAATACCAATACGGAGATGGTTGTCTTTCTGATGGCATAATGGGTGCCTGGCTTTCCAGAATGTGTGGCTTGAATGATCCTTTCGATCCGGCCAAAATTACGAGCCATGTAATGGCTGTACATGCAAATAATCTTAAAATTAACCTGCACCGGCATGCCAATCCACAGCGCCCTACTTTTGCCATCAATAATGAAGGTGGCCTCTTGCTCTGCTCATGGCCAAATGATGGAGCATTATCCTTGCCATTTGTATACAGTAATGAGGTGTGGACAGGTATTGAATATCAGGTGGCCTCACACCTGATGTTGATGGGAGAGGTTGAAAAAGGACTTGAAATTGTCCGCGCTTGTAGAGACCGTTATACAGGCGAAGTGAGAAATCCATTTAACGAATACGAGTGCGGTCATTGGTATGCCAGGGCGATGTCTAGTTATGCCATGTTGGAAGGCCTCACTGGCCTTCGCTATGATGCAGTAGATAAAACACTATATATCGATTCAAAGATCGGAAATTTTACCAGTTTTCTCTCCACCGCAACAGGATTTGGCACTGTAACGCTCAAGGCAAGTAGGCCAACGCTCAGAGTAGTACACGGTACAATACCAGTTAATCAGGTAATTATTTCTGGAAAGGTGGTGAACTTAACCATGGGTTAATCATAAACCTGAATATTAATGATTGCAGCTATGTATTGCAAAGGTATATCGATATTCCACCAACTAACCTTCACGTTGCTACTGATGGGCAAGGTTACATTTGGGCAAAACCATGAATTGGCTAAAACACCTACACGAATTGTAGGCAAGCTTAATTCCGGGGCAACCTTATGTGTAACTCAGAATAGCTCAGGTAACTGGGGAGTTTTGGTGAAAAATTCAGTTTCTATTCTGGTTTTACAAGAAGAGCCCGCTCAAATCGATATCGTGGAAGAAGGCAGGCCAGCTGTAGCCTACCGCTCAGGATATCGGAAAATTCTCAAGCATATAAGTGGTTTCACCGGGTTAGCAACTATTACTCCAATGGTGGGAGTGGTTTTCCATGTAGAAGACCATTGGATAGTTGAAGATAAGCTAATCCGAATAGAAAGAACAGTTCGGGTTAAGGGAACTTCCGATAAAGGTTTTATTTCGGGCATGAGCCTAGCAACGGCTCGGCAATATGCTTGGACTGACCTGCGCTATTTTATTCCCTCCGTGATCTATGGTTATCCAGGAAATACAGCCAACCCAAAACCTGACCGCATTGAAGTTAGAGAAACAGCCATGACAGCGCCAATTGCAGGGATATATTTTAATAATGGAATGTCTGTGACGCTGTTTAATTTTTTTCCGAAACCAGCTACTGAGAATCAGCTAAATATTGGCGAGATGGCCGTCCGTGGACTAACGCAGGGCGGTGTAGAATTTGGATATTCGCTGCCATGTAAAAATCTATCTGAACGAACATTGAGGCCCGGAGAAACTAAAAAAAATACAAACTTCCAGTCGATTCGCGATGGGTTTGTTCAGCAGTATAAGCTTGTGCTGCAGTTCAGCCGAGATGAAAAATTCCATGATTATTACACCAGGGCTTGGCGTTTAGCCTGGGAAAAATTGAATCCAAAAATATACCATCATGATATCGAAGTTGTACGCAGAAGTTTAATCGATATGCTGGCAGACCAGGTTGAGACTGAGGGTGGTCGCACAGGGATCCCTAATTTTATCAATTGGACTCTTCCGCCACCAGACGCCGGTAGTAATTGGAAAACAACGCTTCGCAAAAACGGTGGCGCCATTATGGGCTTTACAGGTAAAAACCTTGAAGCTGCAGTGTTTATGATCATGGATGCAGCACGAGGAATATCGCCATTGGATGGTGATCATCGGGAAAAAGGACTAAAAATTATCAATTCCTTCCTTAAGCTTAAAATGGATCCCCCAATAGCTGAAGGATTTAATATCCAATCTGGAGCACCAATGCAGGCAATCCCTTTAGAAAGAGGGTTTCCGTCCCAACTATACCTTCGATCATTTGGGGATGATCTTAAAATTCTTCTACTTGGCTATAACTTTGAAAAAGCGCAAGGCCATGAACATCCGGAATGGCTTAGTTGGTGTAAGCGTTTTGCCGATTGGCTGCTTACACAACAATACCCAGACGGAGGCTTCCCGCGGAGCTGGATCCCTGGAACAGGAGAAATCCGTGTCGGCGCACCACAATCAAGTTATAACGCGATACCCATGTTAATGAACCTATATCAAATAACTGGGAATATGCACTATAAAAATGCAGCAGAGCGAGCTGGAGAGTTTTGCTGGGCTAAATATCACGTTGATGATTACTATGTTGGAGGAACAATCGACAATCCTAATGTCCAGGACAAGGAGGCTGCCTCTCTATCTCTCGAAGCATACCTGGCGCTTTACGAAGTCACTAAAGAAAACAAATGGTTATTACGCGCCAAAGCGGCTGCCGATAACGCCGAAACCTATATTTATGTTTGGGCTAATGATGGCTTGCCAACTATTGGTATCAACAAAGTAACGGCGAGTGCTAATCCAGGGGCCGACATGTATATGGCGTTCGATGTAGAGGAGTATGCGAAGCTCTATAAATATACTGGAGAGCAGCACTATTATGAAGTTGCTAAAGCTCTGCTTCACAATACCAAAGCAATTATTGGCCTGCCAGGCCGAACATTTGACCTGCCTGGCGCAGGCTGGCAAACCGAAGAAGCAAAATATCCGATCAAAGGCAGACAAGGTAGCGGTGCAGGATATAATCTATGGCTGCCATGGGTTTCAACATCCCATTTGAATGGGATCATGCTCCTGGAATATTTTGATAAACAGCTTTTTAATGAACTGTGCCGCTAATCAGTACAATAAATCAAAAATAAAATAGATGAAAATAAGCTCGATCACTTGCATACTATTAATGATTATCAGTCTTGCACATGGCCAGAAACCTACAATTGAAACCCCTGAAATCACAGGTCCTTTTGTCCATATTTTTAATCCAAACGATACCCGTTCGCAGCAGGATACAACCTGGTATACGAATGACCATTCATTTGTAAGAGGAGAAGATGGGATCTGGCATGCCTATGGCATTATCGGGCATCATCCAATCAGGCCTTGGGGCGGAGAAACCAAATTCTTCCATATCACCGCTAGCAGCCTGAAGCAAAACAAATGGGAAGATCATGATTATGCACTTACCGTTAAGGAAGGTCTAGAAAGGGTATTATGGGCACCTCACGTGTTCAAAGATAAGGGCACTTTCTATATGTTTTATAACATTGGGAACATGCAAAAAGATGCGCCAAATTATGCGTCCTGGGGCCAATTGTGCATGGCCACGAGTAATGATCTCAGCGACTGGAACAGGCACCCTTTAAATCCGCTTTTTAGCGATGCCGGACATGCGCGTGACTCCTACATCATGAAATATAAAAACAAGTACTATTACTATTATACCCGAACTTTTAACGAAGTAGACCATCGAAGTGTAGTTGCGGTAAGAACTGGACCAGATCTTTTTCATTGGAGTGGACCAAAGGTTGTTCACGTCCAGCCCTATGTGGTTGATTGGGGTGGCGATGCTGAGAGCCCCTTTGTGATCAATCGCAATGGCATTTTTTATCTTTTCATATGCCGTGCCATGAGCCGATATAATCAAACGGATGTTTATTGGTCCAAAGACCCCGAAAATTTTCCTCGGGAAAATTTGATCTGCACACTTCCTGTACATGCTGCCGAAATTATTTACGACAAGAAAGAAGGCTGGTTTATCTCTAATACAGGATGGGATAAAAAGGGGTTATTTATAGCACCCTTACAATGGAAGCCAGCTAAATAAATTAACCAGGTACACTTAAACTTTAAAAAACTACTAACCAAATAAAAAAAATGTGCTATGAACAAAATACCAAATCTATTGCCATTCCTGTTGGTTATGGCAATAACTGCCTGTCATCCTTCAGATCAAAAACAAAAAACTGACCAAATGAAAACTTTCCAAAAAGGATCATTCGGTTATGATCTTAATTTTCTTGCTGCGTATGATTCTGTAATTACACTATCCAGCAACGAAGGAAATGGACGTTTACTGGTGTCGGCGAAATATCAAGCTAAAGTGTTCACCTCTACTACTGACGGGCTAGAAGGCCAAAGCCTGGGCTGGGTCAACTATGAAGCGTTTGACAAACCATTAGACCCACATATGAATGCCTATGGTGGTGAAGATAGATTTTGGCTAGGTCCAGAAGGAGGTAAGTTTTCGCTGTACTTTAAAAAGGGAGATTCCATGGTCTTTGAAAATTGGCATACGCCTAAAGCAATAGACAGTGAACCCTGGATGTTGATAAGTGCCGACAGCAAAAAGGCAAGTTTTTCTAAAACTACTGAGGTATCGAACTATACTGGAACTAAATTGGCGATGAAGCTTTACCGCGATGTCCAGGTTTTGGAAAAGTCAGATATAGAAAATACACTCGCCATAACGCTTAGCGACGAAATAAAGTCTGTTGCTTTTAAAACCACCAATACCATAGAGAACAATGGATCCAATGCTTGGGATGAAAAGAATGGTGCGCCTTGTACCTGGAATTTGGATATGTTCGCGCCATCTGCGAAAACGGTGATCGTTATTCCCTACTTAACTAACGCCACTGTCAAAATAGCTACCACTGATTATTTTGAAGAAATAGATAAAAACAGGATCAAATATGAAAATGGAGTGCTGCTTTATAAGGCGGACGGTAAGTCTAGAGGAAAACTGGGCATTCCTCCACTTCGAGCGAAAAATATCGCTGGCAGTTATGCAGCTGATAAGAACGTGCTGACCATTGTAAATTTCGATGTCTCCAATAAATCCAGATATCTTAATCAAGAGTGGAGAACAGATAAAGATCCCTTCAGTGGAGATGCCGTTAACGCCTATAATGATGGGCCTTTGGATGATGGTACACAAATGGGCCCATTCTATGAAATAGAAAGCGTATCGCCACCAGCATTTTTAAAGCCTGGGGGGAAAATGAGCCATCAACATAGTGTATTCCATTTTACCGGTGAAAAGAAAGCCTTAAATCAAATTGCAGAAAAGCTGCTTGGAATCTCGCTTGATGAGATTGAACAAGCATTTTAAAATAGATCAAATATGAATACAAAATATCCAAAAATTGGGATCAGACCAATTATAGATGGCCGTTTGGGCGGAATTCGTGAATCACTAGAGGAGACTACCATGAATATGGCCCTCAGCGTGGCTGAACTGCTGCGTAAAGAATTAAGATATCCTGATGGAAGCGAAATACAATGTGTCATTGCCGATACCTGTATAGGAGGCGTAAAGGAAGCGGCAAATTGTGCAGGAAAATTTGAAGCCAACGATGTTGGGCTTTCCATTTCTGTTACGCCTTGTTGGTGCTATGGTACTGAAACGATGGATATGAACCCAACCATCCCGAAAGCAATATGGGGCTTTAATGGGACTGAACGTCCTGGGGCTGTTTACTTGGCAGCTACTTTAGCTGGTCATAATCAGAAAGGACTACCTGCATTCGGTATTTATGGTCGCGATGTCCAAGACCTTGGCGACCCACAAATCCCTGCTGATGTGAAAGAGAAGCTGATCCGTTTTGCCAGGGCCGGAATGGCATTGGCGTTAATGAAGGGCAAATCCTACCTGGCAATCGGTTCAGTTTCTATGGGAATTGCAGGTTCCATGATTGATGCTGATTTTTTCCAGACCTATCTCGGTATGAGAAACGAATATGTCGATTCATCCGAAGTACTACGAAGGATACAACAGCAAATCTTTGATGTAGAAGAATATGAAAAAGCATTGGCCTGGACCAAAGAACATTGCAGGGAAGGCAAAGATTTCAACCGATCTGATAAAATGAAAGACAGGGCGGATAAAGATGCTGATTGGGAATTTGTGGTTAAAATGACCATCATTATCCGTGATTTGATGATCGGGAACGACAAATTGGACGAACTTGGATTCAAAGAAGAATCTTATGGCCATAATGCGCTGCTTTCAGGTTTTCAGGGACAAAGACAATGGACGGATTTCTTGCCGAATGGCGATTTTTCGGAAGCTATTCTTAATTCTTCATTTGATTGGAATGGTATCCGCCATCCCTTCCTGGTCGCCACAGAGAATGACGCGCTGAATGGCGTTTCTATGTTGTTCAATTATTTATTAACCAACACTGCACAGATTTTTGCCGATGTAAGAACGTATTGGAGTCCAGTTGCTGTTGAACGGGTGTCGGGTTGGAAACCTGATGGTATTGCTGCTCATGGTTTCATTCATCTAATCAATTCCGGGTCAGCAACGCTGGATGGCACTGGGCGGCAGACCCAAGACGGTCAACCTGTAATGAAACCATTTTGGGAAATGAGTCAGCAGGAAGCGGATGATTGCCTTGCTGCGACGACCTGGTATCCAGCCAACTTAGATTATTTTAGAGGTGGGGGCTATTCTTCAAATTTCTTAACCAAGGGCGGAATGCCCGTTACAATGTGTCGATTAAACCTACTGAAAGGTTTGGGCCCGGTGCTTCAGTTGGCAGAAGGATGGACGATAGACCTTCCGCAAAACGTTCATGCGCTACTTGACGAAAGAACGGACCGAACCTGGCCCACAACATGGTTTGTGCCAAGGCTTACCGGAACTGGTGCCTTCAGGGATGTATATTCGGTAATGGCCAATTGGGGGTCAAACCACGGTGCCATCAGTTATGGCCATATCGGCGCAGATCTCATCACGCTTGCCTCCATGCTCCGCATCCCTGTTTGTATGCACAATATCGACGATAGTGAAATCTTCCGCCCTTCAGCTGTTGCAGCTTTTGGAATGGATGCAGAAAATGCAGACTATACAGCTTGCCGAGTTTATGGGCCATTATATCAATAGACATGAAAAATCATCCTAAAATATCAATGTTCCGCATCGAAAATGGAACAAATTACATCATTCCATTTATCTTCATCTGCAGTTTGTTTTTGCTATGGGGATTTGCTCACGGCCTGCTCGACGTATTGGATAAACATTTCCAGAACATATTACATGTGTCAAAAGCACAGTCGGGCTTTATCCAATTTTCTCTATATATAGGCTATTTGGCCATGGCATTGCCGGCGGGACTGTTCATGAAAAAATATGGCTACCAGAAGGGAATTATTCTTGGACTAGTGTTATTTGCAACTGGTGCATTTCTATTTTACCCCGCCGCAAAAGCTGCAGCATTTATTCCATTTCTATTGGCCTTATTCGTCTTAGCCTGTGGCCTTGCCTGCTTAGAAACAGCAGCAAATCCTTATTCGACGGTTTTAGGGCCAAAAGAGTTTGCCGCACGGCGCATCAATATTTCACAATCTTTTAATGGTCTTGGTTGGATACTGGGGCCACTGATGGGAGGCTTGTTCATTTTCGGTGCCAAAAACGTTCCCGAGGCAGAGAAATTTGATTCCATGGTTAAACCCTATATGATGGTTGGGGGGATTGTAGTCTGTGTGGCCATCATCTTTATGCTCATCAAGCTACCAGAAATTAAAGAAAGCAGTGTTACCGAAAAGGTTGAAGATCCGCCGATGCGTAATCTCTTAAAACACCCCGCATTTATTTTAGCTGTAGTTGCCCAATTTTTATATGTAGCAGCGCAAACAGGGGTTAATTCTTTTTTTATCAATTATGTAACCGAAACCATTCCAAATGTTAAAGGACCTGTTGAACAGGCTATGACGCATTTAGGATGGTTTGGGGAAGTGTTCAAGCCAAAAAACCCAGAACAAGCAGCATCGCTGATTCTTGCCATTGGTGGAATGGGATTATTTTGGATTGGCCGTTTATCCGGGTCTTATCTCATGAAATTCTTTTCCCCTCAGAAACTATTGGCGATATATGCGGTAATCAATACGCTTTTAATCCTTCTGGTTCTTTTTGAAATTGGCTGGCTATCCGTAATCGCGTTGTTTCTTTGCTATTTCTTTATGTCTGTTATGTTCCCAACAATTTTTGCATTGGGCATCTATGACCTGGGGCCGCTCACTAAAAAGGCATCTGCTTTTCTCGTTATGGCTGTAGCAGGGGGAGCATTTTGTCCGCCGATTATGGGCCTGATCGGAGATCACTTCGGAATGTCTATCGCTTTTATCATCCCTATGCTCTGCTTTGCCTTCATTGCTTGGTATGCCATATTTGGGGTGGACACCAAAATAGAAAAAGACCAGCTAACCGTTCAAAGCCATTAACTCAATAAGATGTCAACTGATTATACTATAGGCGTAGATTTTGGAACCGATTCTGTTCGTGCCATTCTTGCCGATTCCCATTCAGGTAAATTAATGGCTAAGGCTGTTTTTGATTATCCAAGATGGAAAAAAAGACTTTATTGTAATCCGGATCTTGATCAATTTAGGCAACATCCATTAGATTATATTGAGGGATTAACTTATACCATTAAAGCTTGTCTTGCTCAGGTTGACGATACAATTCCTGCTAACATCAGAGCCATTTCTATGGCCACAACTGGTTCTACGCCTGTAGCTGTTGATGTTACCGGAAAACCATTGGCCCTGGATCCCGCATTTGCGGAAGATCCTGATGCCATGTTTATACTATGGAAAGACCATACTGGTGTTCGTGAAGCCGATGAGATTACGCAACATGCGAAAAAGTGTATGCCCAATTATGTGAAGTATACTGGAGGGAGCTATTCGCCTGAATGGTTCTGGTCGAAAGCATTACATATTAGTCGTAAAAATAAAAAAGTAGCTAGCGCATGCTTTACATGGGTAGAGCATTGCGATTGGATGCCTTTTTTGCTTATCGGAGCACAACGTGCATCTGACATTAAAAGAAGTGCATGCGCTGCCGGACATAAGGCACTATGGGCAAAAGCTCATGGAGGATATCCGCCAGCGGCCTTTTTTAACTCCATAGACCCTATGCTGGAAACCTATGCAGCTACCCTAAACCAAGAAGTATTTCCTGCAGATCAGTGTGTAGGCAAATTGAGTAAGGAATGGGCAAATTCCCTCGGTCTCTCAGAAGATGTGCTGATTGGGGTCGGTGCTTTAGATGCGCATATGGGGGCTGTTGGTGGACAGATCGAGCCTTACTACCTTAGTAAAGTGATGGGTACTTCCACTTGTGATATGCTGGTGCTTCCAAAAAACGACAGTTCCAAGGTTGTTAATGGCATCTGTGGACAAGTTGAAGATTCAATCATACCGGGCTTCCTTGGTTTAGAAGCGGGCCAATCTGCCTTCGGCGATGTTTATACCTGGTTTAAAAACCTTATTTCCTGGCCACTAAACCATATGGAGGAGGTATTGGATCAAGAGGAATTGGCGCTTGCAAATAGCCTGAAAGAAAAAATCGTCCAGAATATCCTTCCAGAATTATCGAAGAAAGCTGCAGCAATGCCATTTAATGAGGAAAGTGAAATCGCTGTAGATTGGTTTAACGGAAGGCGGACCCCTTATGTAAATATGGCCTTGAAAGCAGCTATAACCAATATTTCTTTAGCTTCAAATGCGCCCAGGCTGTTTAGGGCCGTTGTAGAGGCAACTTGTTTCGGATCAAAAAAAATAGTACGTCATTTTAATGATTCAGGAGTCCAGATTAAAGGAATTGTAGCATTAGGCGGAATAGCCAAAAAATCACCTTTTGTGCTGCAGATGCTAGCTGATATTTTGCAACTTCCAATTCGTACTCATCGATCAGAACAGACCTGTGCTGCAGGAGCCGCTATGTTTGCAGCCACCGTTGCTGGCATTTATCCTGGTATTGAACATGCGATGAACGCAATGGGCGAAGGATTTGATCATACCTATTATCCAAATCCCAAACTTTATGCGCTTTATGACGCTCGATATAAGAAATTTCTGGATCTAGGCAGCCATATCGTTAAACCTTATATCAAAGCTGGCTCTTTTGGTTAAATGTAAATCGCAACACACTTTAAACGATAAAAAATGAAAACTAAACTTAAGTTACTTGCTTTATTTGTAGCAGCTGTTACCATCTGCTGCAGTCAACAACAGACCACCCGTAAAAAATGGACGGCTAAAGAAGCTGAAAATTGGCATGCGCTCCAACCTTGGGTTATTGGCTCGAATTTTTTGCCTTCGACCGCAATAAACCAGCTTGAGATGTGGCAGGCATCCACCTTTGATACATTGACCATCAATAAAGAATTAGGCTGGGCACAATCTCTTGGAATGAACACCATGCGTGTTTATCTTCACGATCTGCCATATGCAGAAGATTCTGTAGGTTTTTTGAAAAGAATAGACACCTTTTTGGCGATAGCAAAAGACCATAAAATCAGACCCATACTCGTTATTTTTGACTCTTGCTGGGATCCTTTTCCAAAATCGGGAAAACAACACGATCCTCTACCGTTTATACATAATTCGGGTTGGGTTCAAAGTCCTGGCCTAAATGCCCTGAAAGATACTACAAAGAATGGACGTCTGGAAAAATATGTGAAGGGACTGGTCAGGTATTTCGCAACTGATCAACGAATTTTAGCTTGGGATGTGTGGAACGAACCGGATAACCTTAACACCTCATCTTATGGAAAAGTTGAGCTGCAAAATAAGGCACAATATACACTACCGCTGCTGAAAAAAACTTTCGAATGGGCGAGGTCATCAAATCCTTCGCAACCTTTAACTTCTGGAGTTTGGAAAGGCGACTGGTCAAGTGACGATAAGCTGACAGCTATTGAAAAAGTACAACTGAACGAATCAGATATTATCACTTTCCATTGTTATGATAAGCCTGCAGACTTCGAGAAAAGAATCAAACAATTGAGCCGCTACCAAAGACCGATGATTTGTACCGAATATATGGCGAGACCAAATGGAAGTACATTTGCAGGCTTTTTACCCATTGGAAAAAAACACAAGGTCGGGATGGTGAATTGGGGATTTACCAACGGAAAATCCCAGACCATTTATCCATGGGACAGCTGGTCGAAAAATTATACCGCAGAGCCTCCGCTATGGTTTCATGATATTTTTAGAAAAGATGGAACGCCCTACAGGCAGGAAGAAGTTGCTTTTATTCGACAAATAACTAATACCTCAGCGCAATAAGATGTTAATAATGAATACACGAATCAATAATGCTCTTTATGGGCTAAAGAAAACAGGTCTATCCCTCTGCCTATCACTTTTTTTCCTTTCTTCTGGAGCGCAGTTAAAGAATCCGGTAATCTCAGCTGATTTTCCTGATCCGACTGTTGTTCTTTTTGGTAAATATTATTATGCCTATGCCACGCAGGGAAGGTCTAATATTCAGGCAGCCAGGTCTTTGGATATGCAACATTGGGAAATGTTACCCGATGTACTGCCTCAAAAGCCTAATTGGGCAGATAAACATTTTTGGGCGCCGCATGTGCTATTTGATCCAGGATTGAAGAAATACATTCTATTCTACTCTGGCGAGTCTATCGATGAACAAACAGGCAAATGCCTGGGCGTCGCCTACGCTGACTCTCCTGCTGGACCTTTTGTTGATAAAGGAACCCCGTTACTATGCGGAGAGCGCTTTATCAATATTGATCCTATGGCTATTATCGATCCGAAAACCAATAAGAAACTGCTCTATTGGGGCTCTGATTCGAAACCTTTAAAGGTGCAGGAAATGAACGCTGATTGGAGCGATTTCTTGCCAAATTCCAGTCCTAAAGATCTGGTTTGGGCAAATACGGAAAAAAACTATACTCATCTGATTGAAGGGTCCTGGATCGATATTAATAATGGATTTTATTACCTCTATTATTCTGGCGATAACTGCTGTGGGGCAAATGCCAATTATGCCGTATTGGTAGCCAGGTCAAAAAATGCCTTAGGACCGTTTGAACCTATGGGAGTTCAGCTGCCGACCAAGAGCAGCGTAATATTGGAAAAAGATGCAGAATGGCTTGCTCCAGGACATAATTCGATATTTAAAGATGCTGAAGGAAATAAATGGGTTGCCTATCATGCCATTAAAGTGGATCCTGCCGATCCAAAAAAGGTAAGTGGAGGGCGCCAAATGTTGATTAAAAGAATAGTCTACAAAGGCGGATGGCCCGTTGTAAAATAGTTCAAAACCAATAAGGTCGGCTCATCAGCGGAAACTTTATGAAGGGACAAAGTACCTTTAAAAGACCTTGCTATGATCACGAATACCTTGACTACGTATGCAATTCAGAATAGACTATGACCAGTATTAAATAAATCACCTATTAAACTTTAACGACATGAAAACAAAAAACATCCACTTTTTATTAGCGTTTATGCTATTGTCTTCTGCCTCAATTTTGTCGGGATTTAAGATCGAGATAAACGACAGGACCGCATTGGGCAACAGTCAAGCCTCGATGAACCAACTAAGGTTTACCGACCATCGCTTACCAAGCACAAATTTGCCTACAACATTAACACCCGTTTCTCCTGGAATGGCTACATTTCAGACCTATTCGATCATAGACAATTACTTTTCAGGAAGCACAACAATCGACGACTATATAGAAGAACTTCGCTTGTATTTTAACCTGAGCACTACTAATGATGCGATTACTTACATCACCGATCATGATAGTAATTTAGGGTTTGAAAGATATATCGACTTTGTTGAGTTTCAAAACACTGTAGTTAGTTTTGGCTCCAGCGCAAGTATCCAAGACGCGATAGACAACGGGAACCCATTGATGGCCTTCTATCAAGATCCGGTAAACTACAGTTGGAGCATTGTGGTAGTCACCGGCTATAATAACGACGGAACATACGAAATATTTGATTGTACACTTGGAGACTACAGATATAATGTTCCTACAAACAAGATAGATGTAACCTGGGAAATATCGGGTATGCTCTAGAAACCAACTGCTGTTCATAGTTACAATTAAGCAATAGGTAGTTAGATCCAGATCTAACCACCTATTGCTTGCTATCGCTACGCAATTATTGATACCTATAAAACCTTAACCTATAAATTAACAGATCATGAAAACAAAAATCATTCAACTCTTATTCGTTTTTACACTCTTATCGTCGGCTGCCTTTGCGCAATCAAACAGCCTATCACATTGGTATCCATCAGCCTATGCCGAAGCGCGGGAGCTGAGCATATTTAGTTCTATCAAAATGATTAACTGGTTTTATAGTAATAATGCCACCACCGATGATATTCTTGCCAATACCTGGCCAGTTTTGAATGCATCCCAAATGGGATATAATTTTGCGGATACACAAGATTATACTGATTATGTTTACAGTTCTGGCGTATCAGCTATAGAATTATATTTTATAGAGCAGGCTAATGTTTACATCGGCTCTAATACTGTAAAAGATGCGATCGATGCAGACCATCCTCTTTTAGCCTATCATTATGACTCTTACGGAGGTGTCTACGTAACAATTACGGGTTACGATGCATCGGGTTACACCTATTGGGATCCAGTAACAGCATCCAGTGCCTACGACACCTTCATCAACTTTGGATCAGCAAAAGAGATTACAGGCGTAAAATAAATTAATCAATTAAACATCAGACCGTGTTTTATAGGTATAAACCAATCCTGTGCCACTGAAATCTCAGGGCACAGGCTTTGTCTGACCAAAGCTAACAGGGTTATTAGGCACAGATGAAAACCGGAAATTTGAACCAGGTGGCAGCTTGCCATACCTATAGCTTAACCGAATGATATGAAAAATCTTGAAAAAATAGGCTTAATAGCAATTTGCTGTTCTTTTTTTATGGCTAGTCAGGCTCAAAAGACGGTTAAGCTTAGTCAGTCGCCGTCCCATCATCAAACCTCGCTTTTCAAAAAGGGAATAATGGCCGATAGCGCCATGAAAGTTTCCTATATACAGGCCGATGGCTCGAAATTGAATATTGAAATAAAAGCGCCTGTTACCATAAGTGTTGCAACTAAACCAGAGAAATGGGGGTATTTTCAATTTCCGAAAATATGCTTTAAACCAAATGGTGAAATTCAGGCCAAATGGAATCTAACTAATGATGACGTTGCAGCCTATGGACAGGACCATTTCGGAGTAGCGACCTCAAAAGACAAAGGAAAAACGTGGGTACATAAGGACACTGCCGTATTCACCGGAAAAACAATTTTAAAAAACGGTGATTTGCTGGAGGTCTATACGCCAAAACCTGCCAGGGTCACAGATTTGGTGCTGCCAAAGCCGGTGGAGGCGGGGGCAAAAAAGTACCTCAGGCCAGATTATACCTATTATCGCTTAGATAACCTCCCTGAGCCGGTTCAAGGGGTTTATTTTAAGCGGCTCAAAAAGGGTGAAACACAGTATGACATAGAAAAGGCAAAGCTAATTGATCCCGATGCCGCTCGGTATGCCTTGGGTGGATTGTTGCCCATTGTTTGGTGGGGTGATATGCATACTGCGAGAGATGGATCATTGATAACCGGAATATATCCTGGCATTACCATCGAAAAAGACGGATTTGTTGAGCCAAGGTCGGGTGTGTTTTTTTATCGTTCTACTGATAACGGGCATACCTGGAAAATATGCAGTAGAATTCCATTTGTGGAAGATCCAACTGGTGATGCCTTTACCCATACACGGACAGGATTTACGGAGCCCGCTTTCGAAATTTTGGCAGACGGAACTTATTTATGCGTGATGAGAACAGCAGAATGGGCTCACAATGGTCCTATGTATGGAAGCTATTCTCGAGATGAAGGCAAAACATGGACAAAACCTATAGCGATAACGGGTAGCGGTGTGTTGCCGAGATTGTTGAAGCTACCCAACGGCATTGTCGTCATGTCATCAGGCAGGCCAGGCGTACAGTTAAGGTTTTCTACTGATGCCAGCGGAATGAAATGGACAGATCAATTCGAAATGCTGCCGTTTCCACAAGATTTTAAAGAGGAAGAGCCAACCAAAGGACTATTCTCCTGCGGATACAGCGGATTGCTGCCGATAGGAGATGACAGGTTTTTAATTATTTACTCCGATTTCGCATTCAAAAATGAAAATAAGGAAAATCGAAAGGCCATTAAAGTGAGAGAGGTTGTAGTTAGCAGGAAATGATCCGTTAATAAAACAGTGCTGATGACTTTGGATTATTGTCCATGTATAGTTAGCGGCCGCCGGAAATCACAAATTGTCTTTAATATTTTTCTGGGCAATGACAGGTTTCATCTGTTGCAAGAGCAATTGCCCGGTATCTCCGAAACAGTTTTAGCAAGGCAATTGAAAGAGCTGGAGCACCATGCCATTGTAGTGAAAAAGGAAACTCCAGATACAGTTTCCAATAGGCATCCTTTATTGTTTTGAAATTTCGGAACTACAAATAGTCTTCCATCTCGTTGGTTTTGAGACCGCAACTTATATGGTGGCATAGGGCATGCTTAACAACTGTGAGCGGGGGACCTACGAGGCAGCAAGTAAAAAATTTTATTACGAATAGGTAATTTTCGTGTCATGTGCTGCGCGTTAAATGAGTTTATCAGGTGTTTCATGCTAAAGCTGCCGACATACGCATAAAACGCACAGCCACATTTTTATTGATGCTACATTGGGGTTGTGACACCTAAACAATTACATCGTAAAACGAAGGTAGCATGCATTTCGAACCGATGTGTGGCATGGCAGACGGCTTTGTTCAGGCCTGTAGATAAGCCGCCATAATAAGGCACCTTGTTCGGGTTTCGTTCGGGTCGGCTTCGGGGAATGGCGAATAAACAAGACGCAGAATTAGACTAAGGGGAGACGTTGTTCATGCGAACCTGTCCGCGCCAATAACAGGCCGAAAAAAATCAGTTTAACTGATCATCTAGGTCATGGCAAGATTAACCAGTGGAATATTTGGGTCAGGAACCGAATGTTTTATATGAAGTGGGTAAATCAAAATGGTTGCTCCCTCTTCACCAATCGCATCATGCAATATAATAACCTGAGCATTAACAAACCATAGGGGTCAATTCAAATTGGCGAGCAGGAATCAATTTAGTGTGGTTTAGTGTTTGTTCCTGGCCCACCTATTCTCCATAAAAGGTTACCACTTTGAGATAAACTTAGGATTGTCAATCGTTTACTTATCTTTGTATTTTGATAAAACAGCGAACCAATTATGTTAACCGTAGGTTTTTCCGAATTTCCTAAATTGATTACTGAGCGGATAATATTGAGACGTATTTGTGCTCAGGATCTGGAATCTATCCATCAATTGCGCTGCGACCAGGCTGTAAACATCATGGTTGGACGGGAAACACCCACTAATTTATCACAAACCCTGGGGTTTATTACAAAAATAGAGACTATGGTTGAAAAGAGGGAATGCCTGTACTGGGTGATTGCCTTTAAAGAGGGAAATAGTTTGATTGGTACTATTTGTTGTTGGAATTTTGACGTTCAAAATGAAATTGTGGAGATCGGTTATGAAATGCTTCCTGAATTTCGGGGAAGGGGATTGATGAAGGAAGCTTTGAACAAGGTTATTGATTATACTTTCGAAGAGTTAAACGCAAAGTTGATTACTGCATTTCCTTCAGTTGTCAATGAGAATTCGGTAGCCCTTTTGAAAGCACTTAATTTTCAATTAGAGAATAAGTCTTACAATAACAAGCATACTAATGTCGCCGATACGGTCACTTATGTTCTAAAAAGACGAGTGGAAGGTTAGCTTCTAATCGTTATGTGAATCTCACACGCCATCATGTTATTTTAATTGTGCTTGTACTGTTTATAGTTACTCTAAATAACGCAGTACAAAGAAGTGTTTCGTAATCCCCATTTATTCTTATATTTATTACCTAACCAATTTTAAATGAAACGTATACTAACTCTCGCAGCAGCGCTTTTTCTGTTCCTTAACGTTCAGGGGCAGGATGCTAAAAAACTTTTGGGTACTTGGGAAATTAAAAAATTCCAATACAGCAACAATGCAAACAACAATGAAAAGAATACTCCTTTTAGAAAGTATAAGACCTATACTCCTACAAACTTCATTGTCACTGAAATCGATAACCGAAGCAATATTACCACAACCAGTATTTTTGGCACCTATGAAATCAAAGACGGAATATATACCGAAAATATCCGGAGTGTAACTTCAAAATCTGCCTGGATGATCGGGCATTCCTTTTCTTTTACACTGGTTTTTGAAGACAATGATAAATTCCTTTCGACCGGATCATTTAATGGAATGGAAACTTCTGAGGTATGGGTGCGTGTCAAAAATGGCATGGAAACAGAAGGGCAGCCGCAAGGTGAATGATCAGGCCCAGGTCAGGATTCCTTTCAGTCGCTTTGTTTTGTATAAATATTGTATAAACAATGTTTTGTGAATATTAGTTATATTTTTTTTGTACTTTTATATTGTATTAGCAATGTTGATGGGTCTACTACTCTTTGCGATACAGCTATAAACAATAGATTATGAAAACATCAAGTAAAGCTTTAATCGTACTCGGATTTATCATTGTTATCATCGGCAAACTGGTATTTCGTGATTTGCATTATGTGAATGCAGTGGATGCCCATGCCTGGACAATAAACATTAACGGATTTAATTCCTTTCCCTGGATAACATTTTCCGGTGGAGTGCTTATTGTAATTGGCATTACTTTTTATATCGCCAGTCAGGAGCAAAAAGGAAGGCGATACGATTAGATTGTTTTGATCTTATGTGCTGAAGGCACAAGCTAAGTTTTGGGAAACCCATTGTTAAAGTTCGGATGAGCTTGCGATGGGTTTATTTGTTTTAAAGCTATAGGATATATAAATGGTTTCCTGATCTTCCAAACCAGCGGGCAAATGATCATTCAAAAGCTACTCCGATCTGCGTTTTTACAGACCGGATTTTTTTTTACTTTTACACTCAAGCACATAAGTTAATGAAGGTATTAATTATTGAGGATGAAGTACTCGCAGAAAATACACTGTGGAAGGTCCTGATGCACATCAATCCCAATGTCCATATCCCTGCAACCGATTAAGCCATGGCTGCATACAGCGAATATACTGATCAGGAACTTAACAGCTTGTTAAAACAGGGGGACCATGCAGCATTTACCGAAATTTATCATAGGTATTGGCGCAAGATCTTTGTGGTTGCACATAAGCGTTTGGGTGATCAGGAAGAAGCAGAGGAAATTGTGCAAAACCTGTTTTTAAATCTCTGGCGTAAAAGAGAAAGCTTTCAGCTGACTACCGGATTTCAAAACTATTTTGCAGTTGCCCTGAAGTTTGAAATACTTGATGTAATGCGGAAGTGGGCAAATGTACATAAGTATGAAAACGAGCTTTCCCTAACGTATACAGAGGCTGATGAAAGCATGTTGCGATCTGTTGACCTTCAGGAATTAACGCAAAAAATCCAGCTGACCATTAGTACGCTTCCTGAAAAATGCCAGTTGGTATTCAGGCTGAAGTATGAGCAGGGTTATACGCAAAAACAGATTGCAGCGGAAATGGATATTTCAGAGAAAACTGTCGAAGCCCATCTGGCAAAGGCTAAAAAAAAGCTTAAAGGCAACTTTGGGGGACTGCTTGAAGTCATCTTATTCCTTTGTTTTTAAAATATTTTAAAACCACTAAGGGATTTTCGTTTCTGAAACGGCTATGTAATAAAGGGGTTATATATATATGCCGGCAAATAAACCAGACGATACTTTATTAATACTTGCCAAAAAATGGCTTGCAGGAAAAATTACCGATAAAGAGCGGTCGAAATTCGACCAATGGTATAACTCTTTTGATGATAGCCGGCACGAACTGTTTTCTGATGAGACCGATCAGGCAATGGAAGACAGGATAAAACAAGCCATTTTTAGCAGGGCAAAGATCGGGAAACCCAAATCAACCAGGCTTTGGCCACGTGTAGTAATAGCAGCTGCTGTGGTAGGGGCCATTGCTATTGGCATCTACTTTTTCAGTGGCCCGGCCCATCTCAACGACAGGAGAGACCGCCTAACCTATGCAAATGACATTGCCCCAGGCAGGAACTCCGCCATATTAACGCTTCCCAATGGAAAAACCATCAGCCTTAGCGATACGAAAACTGGGGTAGTTATTGGCGCCGGTCAAATTAAGTACAGCGATGGTACAGCCCTTATGTCGTCTTCGGACGACCATACCGGGGCTCAAATGGTCACGGCATCAACCCCGCGTGGCGGCACCTACCAGATCACCCTGCCTGACGGAAGTAAAGTCTGGCTCAATGCCGCCTCAAGGATTTCCTTTCCTTCGCAATTTAGCCGGGCGACGCGCAAGGTTATTTTAGAAGGCGAAGCATATTTTGAGGTGACCAAAAAACGCTCGCCATTCATTGTGTCGAGCAGGCAACAGGAAGTAGCGGTTTTGGGTACACATTTTAACATTAGTGCCTATACGGGAGAATACCCAATTAAAACCACTTTGCTGGAAGGAAAAGTACGTGTCACACGAATAGCGGATACAGGTGCAGCCGCACAACAAACCAGTCCGGTAATTTTGAAACCAGGGGAACAATCCCAATTCTCAAATGACAGGATTACGGTAAGCAAGGTGAATGCCGATGCTGCCGTTGACTGGAAAAATGAGCTCTTCATTTTTGATAATGATCAGCTGGAAGACATCATGAAAAAAGTAGCCAGGTGGTACAATGTTGAAATTGTGTACCAGGACCAGCAGGTAAAAAGAGAACTGTTCAGCGGCAGGATTTCCAGGTCTCAGAACGTAAGCGAAGTGCTGAATAAGCTGAGCCAAACCGGCGCTGTAAGATTTAAAATAGAAGGAAGGAGGATCTTAATCACGAAATAAATTTCTACTATAACAAGGATAAAAAATATCAACTAAACCAACCAGACGAACCAATGTATAAAATTTACAAAAGAATTTTATACGGCCTGCCCGGTCGTGTAAAAGAAATTCTCTTTATGATGAAATTAACTTTCCTCCTCACCCTAACCACGCTGCTCCAGGTAAGTGCCAGCAGCTTTGGACAACAGGTAACGCTGCACAAAAACAATATAGCGCTGGAGGAAGTATTCACTGAAATAATGACCCAGACCGGATACAATGTATTATGGCAGCCCGATAAGTTAAAAAAAGCAAAGCCTGTCAGTGTTAATTTTAAGAACACGGGTTTAAGGACGGCATTGAATGTATTGCTTACCAATCAGCCTTTCACTTACACTGTTGATGGCAACACCATTGTAATCAGACAGAAAGAAACAGGGGTATTCAAATCCACACTCAACATCATTACTAACCTGTTTTCAGCCATAAATGTAAAAGGCGTTATCATAGATGAAAATAACAGGCCATTGCCAGGCGTAATCGTAAAGGTCAAGGGAACAAACCACATCGTGGTTACCAATGAGCGAGGCGCTTTTGAGATCGCGGGATTGGATGAGGATGCAATTTTATTGATCTCCTTTATTGGTTATAAGCCGGTTGAAATTAAGGCGGACAATAAGTTTTTTCCCATGAAATTAGAACCTTCCCTGGGGCAGCTGGACGAAGTGATGATCAGCACCGGCTACCAGACTTTACCATTGGAACGATCTACAGGTTCCTATGGCGTTGTAACGGAGAAGAAGCTGGATGCAAGAATGGGAACCAGTATTCTGGACAGGTTGGAAGGTACTGTACCGGGACTTTACATGCAAAGCGGATCTGTAACGATCCGCGGTTTATCTACCTTGCATGGCAATCAGCAGCCACTTTACGTGGTCGATGGATTTCCCTATGAAGGCGACCTGAACTACATTAATCCGGCAGACGTGATCAATGTAACTGTCTTAAAGGATGCAGCTGCAGC
>CAMLDJ010000008.1 GCA_946478755.1 uncultured Pedobacter sp.
TGCATGGGGTTGATTATGTCTTTCATGCAGCAGCATTAAAGCAAGTACCTTCATGTGAATTCTTTCCGTTGGAGGCAGTTAAAACAAATATTATTGGGACAGATAACGTGCTTACTGGTGCTATTGAAATGGAAATTAAAAAAGTTATTTGCCTGTCTACAGATAAAGCTGCATATCCAATTAATGCAATGGGTATTTCTAAGGCATTAATGGAAAAAGTGGCTATTGCTGCTTCGAGAAATATTATCAATAACGAAACTACCGTTTGTTTAACAAGATATGGGAATGTAATGGCCTCTAGAGGATCAGTAATTCCACTTTTTTTACAACAAATCCAGGCAGGAGAAAATATTACAATTACAGATCCAAATATGACTCGTTTTCTGATGTCGTTAGAAGAAGCAGTAGATCTGGTTTTGTTTGCATTTGAAAAAGGTAACCAAGGAGACTTATTCGTTAACAAAGCACCGGCAGCTACTATTGGTGACCTTGCAGCTGCATTAATCGAGCTTTGTAATGCGAAAAATGCGATTAAAATTATCGGAACTCGACATGGGGAGAAACTATATGAAACACTTTGTACTCGTGAAGAAATGTTAAAGGCAGATGATATGGGAGATTTTTATCGTATTCCAGCAGATAATAGAGACCTTAACTATAATCAATATTTTTCTGAGGGAGAACAGGATATCTCAAAAATTGAAGATTATCATTCCCATAATACCAAACGCGAAGATATTGATGGCGTAAAAACATTACTATCGAAACTTTCCTTAATCCGTAAAGAGGTTTTTGGAGAAGAAAATATTACACAACACCCTGGTTAAGATGAATGTTGAAGAAAGTATAAAAGTAATTCAGGGAGGTAGCCATGCGGATGAGAGAGGGAAAATCATTTATTTCAACGCACTTGATCTGGCACCTGTTAAACGCTTTTATAACATATCCCATCAAAATTGTCAGATCATTAGGGCATGGCAAGGGCATAAGCAAGAATCTAAATGGTTTCATGTGGTAAAAGGTAAATTTAAGATCGTTACCATTAAACCAGATGACTGGACTAATCCATCATTAACGTTGGTGCCTACAGTTACCATCCTAGATGATAAAAATGCACAAGTGCTTTATTTGCCTGGTGGATTTGCCTCGGGAATCCAAGCACTCGAGTCAGATTCTATCCTTACCGTATTCTCAGATTTTTCTACGGTAGATTCAAAGACTGATGATTTTCGGTTCGATCAAAATTTATGGTATAACTGGAGTTACGAGCGGAATAAAATATGAAAAAATTAAAAGTAGCAACAATAGTTGGCACCCGTCCAGAAATTATCAGACTGGCAGAATGTATTAAAAAATGTGATCAATTCTTTGAACATATTTTAATCCACACCGGTCAGAATTATGATTATGAACTGAATGAGATTTTCTTTGAAGATCTAGAACTGAGAAAGCCCAACTACTTTTTGGATGTTGCAGGAAATCATTTAGGCGAAACGATTGGAAATGTAATTGCAAAATCCTACGCAGTTCTAGCGGCAGAATTGCCAGATGCTTTGCTGGTTTTGGGAGATACCAATAGTGTATTGTGCACTATTGCTGCTAAACGTTTAAAAATTCCAATTTTTCATATGGAAGCTGGCAATAGATGTTTTGATCAAAATGTTCCTGAAGAAATAAATAGAAAAATTTCTGATCATATAAGTGATATTAATTTAACTTATACTGAACATAGCAGAAGATATTTATTAAGTGAGGGGTTTAGAAAAGATCATGTATTTTTAACTGGATCACCTTTAAGGGAAGTGTTAACAAAATATGAGGAGAAAATTAATGCCTCCGATGTTTTGAATAAGCTGGGACTGCAATCTGGAAACTTTATTGTAGTTAGTGCTCATCGCGAAGAAAATATAGATTTGAAGAATCATTTCGACATATTGGTGAACAGCTTAAATATAGTGGCCGAAAAGTACTTAATGCCAGTTATATTTTCCACGCACCCAAGAACTCAGAAGAGAATTATTGAGAAAGATATTCAATTTCATAGTTTGGTATCCAATATTTCACCACTTGGTTTTTTTGATTACGTAAAATTACAGCAACATTCTTATATCGTTCTTTCAGACAGTGGAACTATAAGTGAAGAATCTGCTATGATGAATTTTCCTGCTGTCAGTATTAGGACAAGTACGGAGCGCCCCGAGGCAATAGATGCAGGCTCAATTGTTTTGGGTGGAATAAGTGAAGACCAAATTTTACAAGCTATTGAATTAGTTAAGGGGACGCACGATGTCAAACCCGAATTACCATGGGAGTATAATATTAGCAATACTTCCGACAGAGTTGTACGTGTTATTCAGAGTTATACATCAATTATTAATAGGGTAACATGGAACAAATAAGGAAAATTCTAATCATTGGATCGAAAGGGATGGCTGGCCACGTTATTTATCATTATCTACGTTCACATTCAGACTTTGTAATAATTGATATAGCTAGGAATAACGACTACCATACCCCTTCATATCAACTTAGTGTGACCGATTTTGGTAGTTTAACTAAAATTTTGGAAACTGAAAAGCCAAATTATGTTATTAATTGTATCGGGATATTGAATAATGAAGCTGAAGAAAACCCGGATAATGCAATCCTGTTGAATAGTTATTTTCCTCATTTTTTAGCAAGAATGGGAAGTATACTTGATTTTAAATTAATTCACATTAGTACAGATTGTGTATTTAATGGTAAAACTGGTGGGTATACAGAACACAGCGAAAAAAATGGTGTTGGTTTTTATGCCCAAACCAAGTCTTTAGGTGAAGTTACATATGGTAATAACCTGACATTAAGAACATCGATCATTGGTCCCGAACTAAAAAAAACTGGTATAGGTCTTTTCCATTGGTTTATGCAACAATGCGGCACAATTAGAGGTTATCGCAACGCTTATTGGACAGGTGTAACTACGATTGAATTGGCTAAGGCCATTTTGTCTGCAATAGAGAAAAATATTAGTGGTTTGCATCACTTGGTTTATGAAAAGAAGATCAACAAATACGATTTAATTATTCTATTTAAAAAAATTTTTAAAATGGGTTCTATAACTATAGAACCATACGATGAATATAATATAGATAAATCTCTTATAAAAACAAATGATTTATTTGACTACAAAGTTCCCTCTTATTCGTCAATGGTAAAAGAGATGAGGCATTGGATTGAGACACATCCTGAACTATATTCTCATTATTTAAGCATTAAGATATGAGAATATTGATTGTAACTCAATATTTTTGGCCTGAAAATTTCAGAATAAATGATCTTGCTCTTGCCTTGACAGAAAGAGGACATCATGTTGAAATTTTGACTGGTAAACCCAATTATCCTCATGGAAAATTTTATCAAAATTATTCATTCTTTTCCGGGGGTTCTGAAATGTGGAACACTATAAAAATTCATAGATCAGCACTGATCCCAAGAGGAAATGCTGGGGCATTCAGGCTAATATTGAACTATCTTTCATTTTCGCTTTTAGCTATGATAAAAGGAGTTTTCATCCAAGGTAGCTTTGATAAGATCTTTGTTTATATGCCCTCGCCGATTACTGTTGGTTTTCCTGGTGTTCTCATGAAGAATGTGAAAAAGGCACCGTTATATTTTTGGGTTCAGGATTTATGGCCACACAGTGTTACTGCCGCAGGAGGGATGAAAAATAAATTTGTTATTCAAAGTTTAGAGTCTATCACGAGGTGGGTTTATAAAAATAGCGACAGAGTTTTGATCCAATCAGAGGCCTTTAGAGCACTTATTAAAGAGCAAAATGTAAGTAATGATAAAATTATTTATTATCCGAATTCAGTGGAAAAGCTATTTAAAGTAGTTGAGCCACGGGAGGAAATAATTCAGATGATGCCAAAGGGCTTTAAGATAATGTTTGCGGGAAATATAGGGGAGTCCCAGGATTTTGAAACTATTGTTGAAACAGCTAAAATTCTGGCTGTTAAATATCCAGATATTAAATGGATCATTCTTGGGGACGGTAGAAAGAGATCTTTTTTGGAGAGCCGAATCCTTGAATTGGGGTTGGTGAGTCAAATATTTTTGCTAGGTTCTTTCCCTGTAGAGCATATGCCGGAGTTTTTCGCTTGTGCAGACTGTTTATTAGTGAGCCTTAAAGAAGACTATATTTTCAGTTTAACAATTCCTTCAAAAGTCCAATCATATTTAGCTTGTGGGAAGCCAATTCTTGCTTCTTTGAATGGAGAAGGAGGGCGGATTATTCAAGAGGCGAAAGCAGGAATAGTTGTAGAAGCAGAAAATCCAGTTAAACTGGCTAAATCAGTGATTGAGTTATATAATCTACCCGAAATTGACTTAGCACAAATGGGAATAAGTGCAAGAAGATATTTTGAGGAAAATTTCGAAAGAGAGATATTAGTTGACCGTTTAGAATCAATATTTAATGAAGTCTAAAGTATTAGTTACAGGGATTTCGGGTTTCGTCGGGAGTAATTTGGTCCGATATTTTGGTGATGACAAGAAGTTTAGTATTGTCTCTCTTTGTCTGAGAGGGCAGTTTTCATTATCAGACTTTATGGGGGTTACAAGCGTAATACATTTGGCAGGTAAAGCTCACGACCTTAAAAGTGTTGCTAATGATGCTGAATATTTTAAAGTTAATACTGAATTAACAAAAAATATTTTCGACTATTTCTTACAAAGTGACGCAAAAGATTTTGTTTATTTTAGCTCCGTAAAGGCGGTTAAGGATTCTGTTGAAGGAATATTGGAAGAAGATCTACAGCCTGAACCTACTACCCCATATGGAAAATCAAAACAATTGGCCGAACAGTATCTATTAAGTAAATCGCTACCTGTTGATAAGCGTCTGTTTATTCTTCGACCTTGTATGATTCATGGGCCTGGGAATAAAGGGAATTTAAATTTGCTTTATAAATTTGTGGAAAAGAAAATTCCTTATCCTTTGGCAGCCTTTGAAAATAAGCGTTCATTTTTATCGATCGCAAACCTTAATTATGTTATAAATAAGATCTTGTCAGATCATGTAATTCCTAGTGGGGTGTATAACTTGGCCGACGACGACCCTTTATCTACAAATAAAGTTATTGAAATTCTTGGTGTAGGTCTAGGATTTAAACCTGTTTTATGGAAAGTTAACCCAACCTTAATTAGGTTTATTGCATATATTGGTAATAGACTACATTTGCCATTGAATTCAGAACGTTTAAAGAAACTGACTGAAAGCTATGTTGTGTCTAATAGGAAGCTAAAGAATGCTTTTAAAATTGAAAAATTACCTATCGACTCAGAAAAAGGTCTTTTAGACACAATTAAGAGTTTCAATAATTAGTTTCAATGTCGTTTATGTATACTGAAGATTATCTTAGACTTTCTTCAATATTTACGAATGACTAATGCTTATATTTTAAATCATTAATTAGATCCACTTCACCAATAGATAAATATGAAAAAAGCACTTATAACAGGAATAACAGGTCAGGATGGTGCCTATCTGGCAGATTTATTATTAAAAAAAGGTTATGAAGTACATGGTGTTAAACGTCGTAGTTCATTGTTTAACACAGATCGTATAGATCATTTATATCAAGATCCACATGAAAGCAATGTGCGCTTCAAGTTGCATTACGGAGATTTAAGTGACTCTACAAATCTAATCAGAATTGTACAAGAAGTTCAGCCAGATGAAATATATAATCTTGGTGCAATGAGCCACGTTAAAGTAAGTTTTGATACACCTGAGTATACTGCTAATGCAGATGGCATTGGAACGTTACGTTTATTGGAAGCCTTACGTATTTTAGGGTTAGGAAAAAAAACCAGAATTTACCAGGCTTCTACTTCGGAGCTTTATGGTTTGGTTCAGGCTGTTCCACAATCTGAAACCACCCCGTTTTATCCGCGTTCTCCTTATGCAGTTGCAAAAATGTACGCCTATTGGATCACTGTTAATTATAGAGAGGCATATGGAATGTTCGCATGTAATGGAATTTTGTTTAATCACGAAAGCCCACTAAGAGGAGAGACATTTGTTACGCGTAAGATCACTAGAGGAACAGCGAAAATAGCATTAGGATTACAGGATAAACTCTATTTGGGTAATCTAGATGCTCGCCGCGATTGGGGACATGCTAAAGATTATGTAGAGGCGATGTGGCTAATCTTACAACAAGATGTGGCGGAAGATTATGTAATTGCAAGTGGCGTAACTACAACCGTCAGAGATTTTGTTAAAATGTCTTTTGCGGAAGTTGGTGTAGAAATAGAATTTGAAGGAGAAGGTTCTGAAGAGCGTGGTTATGTGAAATCTTGTGCAAATGCTGAATTTAATCTGGAACCAGGGAAAGAAGTTGTCGCTGTTGATCCGAAATATTTCAGGCCAACAGAAGTTGATCTGTTAATAGGTGATCCAACTAAATCAAAGACTAAGTTAGGTTGGAAACCACAATATGATCTTTCGGCATTAGTTAAAGAAATGATGGCATCAGATGTTGATCATTTCCGTAAGGAACTCATGTTGCAAGAAGCGGGATATTCTGTAAAAAATCAGTTTGAATAAGGAACCAAAAGATAAAATTTATATTGCTGGGCATCGCTATTGATTACGCTATTTTAGAGAAAGCTGATATTATTAACTTACCTCAAGGCAAGGCGGCAGTCATCAAGGGTTTAAAAGACTATATAGTAGTTGACGACGGCAAAGTGTTGTTAATTTATCTTAAAGCCGAGGAACAGCAAATTAAGCATGTTGCTAATGAGATGGCAGAAAGTTTTGAGTCACACTATTTATAAGGATGTTATATACCATATTACTTGTTTTAATGTTTATCATGATCCTACTCTATTTTAAAGTAGCAGATTATTATAACGTCATAGACAAGCCAAATGAAAGAAGCTCGCACTCCGAAATAACCATTAGAGGTGGGGGGGTAATATTTTTATTCGCAGCCTTATGTGGATTGATCTTGCATCCGGATGGCTGGATATTTATGCTGGGTATGTTTGTGATTGGAACAATCAGCTTTATCGACGACAGAATGACTTTATCGAATAAGATTAGGGTCTTCTTTCATTTGACGGCGGTAACACTGTTATTCATCTCTTTAAATGTTTTCCATCTTTTCCCCTGGTATATTTGTATCGCATTATACATTTTAGTTATAGGAATCATTAATGCTTATAATTTTATGGATGGTATCAATGGGATTACTGGTCTGTACAGCCTTGTGATTTTGGGCGGTTTGCAATATGTGAACGATCAAGCTGCTTCTTTTGTTGAACCTGATTTGATCTGGTTGCCGATTTTAGCTTGCCTGGTATTCTTGTTTTTCAATTTTCGAAAGAAAGCGAAATGCTTTGCCGGAGATGTAGGGAGCATAAGTATTGCATTTTGGATTACCTTTCTGATTTTGAAACTGATCATTCAAACGGAAAATTACAGCTATATTTTATTTTTAGGTGTTTATGGGGTAGACGCAGTATTGACGATCATTCACCGGTTAATGTTGAAACAAAATATCTTTCAAGCACATCGGTTACATTTTTATCAGATCCTTGCCAATGACCAAAAATGGCCACATTTATGGGTATCGGTTTTATATGCTGTATTGCAGCTAATTATTATTTCTTCAGTTATACTGATCCCTTTTAATTTTGGCAGCCTTTTTCTTTTAACTACGGCTCCTTTGGTGTTATTGTATGTTTTTTTAAAAAAGAAATTCATGCTTAGACCCAAATACTAATACTTTTTATATTATTCTGCTAATTCAAAGTTTTTCTAATCAGTTTAATCCAGTAATTTGGTGTAATTATTGCTAGTTTTGCGTGGATCATTTTTATGTAAGGGAGTATGTTTACAAAACTACAAATTGTATCTCGCTGGATTATTTTTACTATTGATATTTGTTTAAGTATTATCGCGTTGTTATTCGCGGTAATTCTTCAAAAGAATTTCGTGATTACGGCCATCGACTTCCTTGCCTTTTATAAGGCTGTTGTTTTAGTGATTGCGGTTAATTCCTTTGTTTTTTATAGTGTAAAGACCTTTGCTGGTATTGTGAGGTATACTTCTGCTCAGGATTCTTTCAGGATTTTGTTTGCTGTAGTATTAAGCTCATTAATATTATTTTTTGCGCATGCATTGGCCATCGTTATCACCGGTGAGCATGTCATCAGCAGTGTAACCATTATTACTTATACTTTATCTAGTTTTCTATTGCTGATAACCTACAGGATCATTGTAAAGTACTTTTTTATGTACATTAAGAATGCTAATCTGGACAAAATTCGGATTATCATTTATGGTGCAGGAGAAGCCGGGGTTGCTACAAAACGAACATTTGACCATGACCCTAAGGTGAACAAAACAATTATTGCTTTTGTTGACGATGATGCGAGGAAGGTTGGCAAAACCATTGATGGGGTTAAAATATTAGATGCGGCGCAGTTAGAACACCTGATTGTAGACCACGAAGTGGATGAAATTATTTTCGCTTCTTACACGATTCCTGTAGAGCGTAAGAACCAGATTGTGGATATCTGCCTCGAAAACGAAGTGAAAATTTTAAATATCCCTTCTCCAGAAGTCTGGGCCAGGGGGCATGTAACTACCGCACAGATCCAGAATATCAATATTGAAGACCTGTTAAACAGAAAGACAATTGAAATAGACATTGATGGGATCCAAAATCAGTTAAAAGGAAAGCGGATCCTGATTACAGGCGCTGCCGGATCAATAGGAAGTGAGATTGTAAGGCAGTTGCTCAAATTTGAAACAGGTTTAATTATACTCTGTGATCAAAGTGAGACGGCTTTGCATAATATCTACCTGGAACTGGAAGAAACCCATGTCAATACCAATTTCCACGCATTTATTGGCGATGTAAAGGATATGAAGCGAATGGAGACTTTATTTGCTACTTACAAGCCGCATTATGTATATCATGCAGCGGCATACAAGCATGTGCCTTTGATGGAAGATAATCCGGCAGAAGCCATTAAAACGAATGTACTAGGCACTAAAACAATTGCTGATCTATCTGTTAAACATGGAGTGCAGAAATTTGTAATGATTTCTACGGATAAAGCGGTAAACCCAACAAACGTGATGGGCGCTTCAAAGCGCATTGCAGAGATTTATGTACAGTCACTAAACAACTCGCTGAACGATCCTAATGTGATATTCTCAAATGGTTTAAGTTATTTAAATGAGGGAAATATTAAGCCGATCACTAAATTCATCACTACACGCTTTGGCAATGTATTAGGCTCTAACGGTTCTGTAATTCCCCGTTTTAAACATCAGATTGAAAATGGTGGTCCTGTTACCGTAACCCACCCAGAAATTACCCGTTATTTTATGACCATACCCGAAGCCTGTAGATTGGTTCTGGAAGCTGGCTGTATGGGGAAAGGCGGTGAGATCTATGTATTTGACATGGGTAAATCCGTGAAGATTGTAGAGCTGGCTAAAAAAATGATCCGCCTGGCTGGTTTGGTTCCCAATCAGGACATTAAAATATCTTATTCCGGATTAAGACCGGGCGAGAAGCTATTTGAAGAATTGCTCAACGATAGTGAAAGTACCATGCCTACCCATCATGAAAAGATTATGATTGGACAGGTTCGGGAATATGTGTTTAATGAAATTGAAGCACAGATCTATCAGCTGGTGCAACATGCAGCCACAAGCAACAACAGGCAGGTGGTAAAACAGATGAAAGTGATCGTGCCTGAATTCATCAGTAAGAATTCTGTATTTGAAGAACTGGATACCCAGGTGCCAGTAGAAGAAAACCTCTAACATGAAGAAAATCCTATTAATAGGTGCATTGACTTTTGCCTCCTACCTGGTGAAAGCGCAGACACCTAATGTAAACATACCCTATTCTTATCAATTCTATCAGAAACTGAACAGATCAGTATATGATGTAAATAACCGTTCACACTCTGCTATTAAAGGCTTTTATACGGATGATTCTCTACTCGTTGATCGTTATGAAAGCCTGATGCAAATGGGGGTAGATACTTCAGGCAGCCATTCATGGGTTCGAAGGAAACTGACGGATGAACATTTGTTTAATTTCAAAGGTGACGATTATACCGTATATGCGGATTTCCTTCCGGATTTTCAGATCGGTCGTGATTTTAAAAACAGTGGTACTACCTGGAAGAATACCCGCGGTTTCCAGATTGGCGGTACGGTAGGGGAAAAGTTCTCTTTTTATACCAACGGCTTCGAGAACCAGGGCGTCTTTGCAAATTATATCACTGATTTCATCAATACCAATCTGGTAGTACCTAGTGAAATGAGTGGGAAATTATTTGATAGAAAAACAAAAGACTGGTCGTACGTTACGGCTTTATTGTCCTATTCGCCAAATAAGCATTTGAACATTGCGTTGGGCTATGATAAGAATTTTATTGGTGATGGATATCGGTCTATGTTACTATCTGATGTGGCTGCAAATTATTCTTTTTTAAGGGTTAGGGCAACTTTAGGTAATGTGCAATATCAGACCATATTTGGTTATATGCTGGATCCCGGTGCGGAAAAGTTGACCACGGATAGGCGCTTAGGCGACAGAGGGAAATGGGCAGCTATGCATTATTTAGATTGGAATGCTACTGATCGGTTTTCAATAGGCTTCTTCCAGGCCATAACATGGGCTGATGCAGAGAAAGAAGGTAAACGTGGTTTCGATTTCAACTATGTCCATCCATTCATCTTCCTGCGATCAGTTGAGGGCGCAAATGTCAATTCCCCGGATAAAATGCGTTTGGGTATCAATACCAAATATGAAGTCCTGGATAAAACGACTGTATATGGCCAATTCATGATCGATGAATTCACAGCAAAAGAGTTTTTTAGTAACAATGGTTATTGGGCCAATAAATGGGCTTTACAGCTGGGCGTTAGAGGATCTGATCTGTTTAAAGTAGAGAACCTGAACTATCTGGCTGAATTCAATACAGCAAGGCCTTATACGTACGCCCACTTTAATCGCATTTCGAATTATGCAGCGATGAACCAGCCTTTAGCTCACCCAATGGGCGCTAATTTTAGAGAGGTGCTGGGCATCCTGAATTATAGTTACAAACGATTTGACCTGCAGGGACAGTTGATGTATGCGCGTTATGGATTGGACCCTGAAGGCATGAATTACGGTAAGGATATTTTTAAAGGATACGACACAAGAGTTGCCGACTATGGTAATGATATTGGACAAGGGATAAAGACGAACCTGTACTTTGCAGAAGGAAGAGCATCTTATTTGCTCAATCCAAAGTATAACCTGCGCCTGGAACTTGGTGGCGTGTTAAGAAGGGAAACAAATTCGGTTAAAAATACCAACACCGCTTTATTCACTTTGGGCTTACGGAGCACGTTTAGGAATTTATATCAGGATTTTTAAGTTGTAGGATTACTCTGAATCCCACATTTAAATTAGGAATTTAAAGTAAAACACGTTCTAAATTAACCACATAAATAATATTAGGAAATTTTGAAAATATTAGTTTTAGGGGCCTCGGGCCAGCTTGGCCAGTGCCTCAAAAAAGTAGCTGAAGAAAGAAACATCAACAACATCAGCTTCCCGGATGAGAACAAGGGGAATATCCTGGATATTGATCTCCTTAAAACGCTATTCGCTGAAGAGCAACCCACCCATGTGATTAATTGTGCGGCCTATACCGCAGTAGACAAAGCGGAGGATGACATTGACCTTTGCAGAAAGATCAATAAAGATGGGGCGCTAAACATCGCATCAGTTTGTAAGGCACATAATGCCACATTGATACATGTATCTACAGACTTTATTTTTAAAGGAGACAGGCCTGAGCTGTTAAAAGAAGATGATCTGGCGGAGCCAATCAATATTTATGGCCTTACAAAATTAGAAGGCGAGCAAGATGTAATCAATACCTTAAACGAACATTTTATAGTACGGACCAGTTGGTTGTATTCAGAATATGCCAATAACTTCGTGAAAACGATGTTGAAACTGGGAGCTGACAGAGATGAATTAAGCATCATAGCCGATCAGATCGGGACACCAACCTACGCCATAGACCTTGCCGGAGCCATATTGTCCATCATCGAATCGGGCCAAAAGGATTATGGTGTGTATCATTACAGCAACGAAGGCGTAACGTCCTGGTATGATTTTGCTGTTGGTATATTTAATCTGAGCAATACCACTGTCAATGTAAAACCGATCTCAACAGCTCAATACCCGACAAGGGCGGTAAGGCCAAAGTTTTCTGTGATGGATAAGACCAAAATTAAAGCCGTTTTTGGAATCACTATACCTTATTGGAGAGATAGTTTAAAGGAATGTATTGAACGCATTTAATTTATTACGGAACACTCTAAGAAGTCCGCTTCAGAATATTACTGATCACACTGTCCAGCTCTTCTGAAGAATTGCTTAAATGTTTGAGTACTTCTTTGATCTCAGGATCTGCATCTGTATCATCCAGCAATTGAACCAGGCCCATGATCCTGGCCAAAGGTGCCCGCACTTCGTGAGACTGGATCCAGGATATTTCCCGCAGCCGGGTATTTTGTTCCTGCATCGCATTTTCGTGCTTAACCTGTTCGGTAATGTCCTGGATGGAACCAATGATCCTTACCGGATTTTCCAATTCATCAAAGAGAATAAAAGAGCGGTCTAAAACAGATTTATAACTGCCGTCGGCGCACCTGAACCGGTATTCAGTTCTTGATCTTGATTTATAATTTTTAAATAAAAGCTCAAATTCGTTAAGAACAACATCCAGGTCGTCGGGATGGACCTGGCTTTGCCACCATTCCTTTGTAGGAGAAACATTACGGTGCCCAAAAATGCCGATGATGCCTTTATTCCAGGCCATATATCCGCTGGTAATATCCAGATCCCAGACCGCATCGCTGGTAGCTTTGGAAAGCGTATTGAAGCGGGTTAATAAATCGTTGTATTTTTCTTCCTCTTTTTTTAACTGTGCTAAAAGATAAGCAGATTCAGATAATTCGTTAAAATTGGCTACAGTACTTTCCGCACCCGGTTGATTGCTCATGGAATAATTAGATAATGATTTCGAAATTAAGCAGGGAGGATGATGCAATATGGGGAATTTACTTTAAACAAACAAGTTCTTTAACTTGTAATTATCCCGCTCCTTAGAGCGCACAAAATAGGTAAGTGCCCAGTTAAAGGCCATTAAAATTAGGGTGACCAGCAAAATCATGAGCGTATTGCCATACGGAGCAAATAGGAAGGCCAGAAAAATCATGAACCCGTTAATCAGGATCAGGATCAGGGTGGTTTGCAAATGACTAAAGCCCAGTTTCAACACCCGGTGGTGAATGTGGTTCCGGTCCCCCTGAAAAGGAGATCGTCCATTTGCGAGACGAATGATAAACACCCTTAAAGTATCTGCAATTGGTCCGATAAGGATGGCCAGTGCAATACCAAATGAGGAGGTGATCTTTGCGGTAGCGCCAGACCCAAATGTACAGCTGACCTCTATGAACTTTAAAGCCATAACGGCAGAAACGAGCCCGATCAATAAGGAGCCGGTGTCGCCCATAAATATTTTGGCTGGAGTAATGTTAAATCTCAAAAATCCCAAAATTGCGCCAACCAGTGACAGGGAGACTGCTGCCGCTTCATATTGTTGAATGAAGATAAATAAAGCTGAAAATGCGGCATTCACGATGATTCCTGTAGCTGCGGCCAGACCATCAATTCCATCAATCAAATTGAAGGCATTGACGACGAACATAATGATGAGCACGGACACTGCAATGCTGGGTAGGTAGGCTAATTCGTGGATGCCGAGAAGGCCATGCATGCTTTTGAGCCGGATATCACCAGGGATGACCAGGATCAGCCCGGCAATAAATTCTATGAAGAACTTGGTACGGTGGCCGACTCCTGCCAGATCGTCTTTTATCCCTATCGCAAAAAGCATGATGCAAGCTGTAAGCAGGTAGTTTAAGGGTAAGGTTGGACGGGTTATACCAAATAACAACAAAGTGATGGTAAAGCTTACAAATATGGCCACGCCGCCTAAACGGGGAATGCCGGGATTGTGGATCTTTCGCAAATGCCCCAGGTCATCATATAAATGCCGGGTTTTGGCAACGTGAATAATGGAAGGAATGGTGAGTAAAGTGATAAAAATGGAAGTGATCACTATAAGCAGATAATAGAGCGCATGGTGATCATGAAGGTAAATCATCATGATAGTTTATTTATTGAATTAATCGTGTTCTTATTTTAAGGGCCGGATTACCCTGGTAAATGGACCAGGGTTCGAGATTTTTTGTAGCAACCGATCCGGCACTGAGTACAGAATGAGAAGCTGCTGTAATGCCTTGGTTTACAATCGCCCTGGCGCCAATCCAAACCCCATCTTCAAGAATAATACTGCCGGTAATTAGGCCAAAGGCCGGATCTTTATAGTTGTGGTTGCCGGTGAGGAGTAGTGCGCCTTGCGACAAGCATACATGACTGCCAATGTTCAGGCTGACCAGGTTATCTATCCATACATCCTCGCCTATCCAGGAATGGTTGCCAATTTCCAGTAACCATGGATGTTTGATATTGACACCCGTCCTGATCACCACGCGTTTCCCTACTTGCGCGCCAAACAAACGCAACAACAGCACTTTTAAGCGGCTGGACGGAAACAATGATGTTTTAAAAATGATCGCGTTGATGTAGAACCAAATGACCCTTTTGATCATATTGTCATTTCGGTGTGCTGCAGCGTGAATATAAGTGGAAAGGTCAGTCCGGTTCATGTAGCTGAGTAATCTCCTTTATTTTGACATCGACAATCAAACGAAACCAAAATCCCTGTAGAAAATGGAAAATAAAGCCCTGATATCCATCAAGAATGCCTAGCCTGAAAATATAGCGGTAAACAAAATAGATGACCGGACGGATAAATAAAGGCATGTGCCACCACAGCTTCTTTAGCCAGGCAGTTCTTTGATCGGGTGTGCCCCAAAACGAGGGCTTAACTGTTTGTACCCTTAATTGCATCCGCCGTTCTACTTCTTCTTTAGCCATCAGATCACTGTATACATTATGCTTTTGTATCCAGAAACTGATGCTGTTTTCCTTTAAGTTTTCTTCCACCAGGTAGCCATCTTTCCATATTTCCGTTTTGCCGGGCACAATGAAGCGATGGTCCATCTGTTCATTCAGATCAGAATAGCCTTTGTCATACCTGAACATCTTTAACAGGTAAAAAGGATAGAAACCGCCGTGTTTAATCCATTTGCCCCTGAAATAATTTTTCCGGTTGAAATAGATTCCATCGATTTTGGTGTAATCCTGATCTTTAAAGTCAAGCAGCCGCTGCTTTAGCTCAGGGGATAGGACCTGATCGGCATCAAGTCCGATCACCCAGGGGGTTTGTATGTCGAACATTTTTAATGCCTGATGCCATTGCAGCGGATGGCTGCTGAAAGGGTGTTGCATAACCTGGGCACCAAACCGCCGGGCAATTCTAGGGGTCTGGTCGGTACTTTCTGAATCCAATATGTAAACAGCGGCATTAAGCTCGTACATGGAACTCAATAGCCGGGGCAGATGCTGCTCCTCATTATAAGTCAATATAACAAAGGAGAAATGTGGGTTAATCATGCGGTGCAGCCGATTTACTTATTTGTTGATACATTTGAAGATATTGTTTGATGAGTTTTTGCTCGTTAAACTCATTGGCGATAATCACTGGGGCAAAGTCCCGGATCACACCAAGGATGCCGGGGTTATGGTATATTTTATGAAGACTGTCCTTAATTGATTCGACTTTGGTATCGCAAATCCAGCCGAGGTTATTTTCTTGTACGTACTTCGCCAGGCCGACTTCTTTGCTAACTAAAACGGCCGTGCCTACACTCAGACTTTCAATGACCACATTGCCGAAATTCTCATCATAGGAGGGCAGGACCAGCAAGTGATGCCGGGCAATGAGTTCAAATTTGTTATCACCTTTAAAGCCAACCCAATCGAGGTAAGGTTCAATTTGATATTGCTGGCTTAATTTTTTTAGCGAATGGATGTAAGTTTCGTCCCCGCTGCCGGCAATGGTTAAACGGTAAGGAATGGGAATGCGAGAAAGCGCGGCAAACAATAACTCGAGGCCTTTTTTCTGATCGATTCTTGACAGGAACAGCAGGTTAAGCACAGGACTTTCCTGAGCTTGTGTGGGCAGGGCTGCCGGAAATTTAACGGCATTGAATAGCGTAAAAATACTTTTGGGTTTAAGTAATTTTTGCATGGCCTCCTGTTCGTGTGCTGAGGTCGCGTGTATATGAGAACGGTTCAACAATGGCCGGCCAATAAGCGTATGGATACTCTTTTTGATGAAAGAATGTTTGTTTCTGAATGAATAAGGGCTTAGCATGCCACGCGGAGATACAATGACCGGCACTCTTTTTATCAGGGCAATAAAACAGGATAATACGGATACCAGGTTCCACCAGGCATGAATGTGGACGATATCAAAAGCCTTTACCTCTTTCCATAGCGCGATAAGTAATTGGGGTGAAAAGTGGCTGTGGTCTTTGGTAAGACGTTCAAAGTACCTTACGCTAACACCGTCAATGTTTTGGGGTATGTTTTTGGCAACGGAAAGTTCTTCCGCTCCGTTGGCCGTTGTCGTAAATACCTCTACCTCATTGCCGCTTTTGATGAGTTGCTCGCAAAGTTGAGCCACAGACATCGTGGGCCCTCCATAGAGGTGCGCGGGCTTGTAAGAAGCATTGATCTGGAGGATTTTCAAATTGGAGGTCACAGTAATTGCTGATTGAGGTGTGGTTCATCTTCCTCAGCTGAAATCAAAATAATTCTGGACTTAAAAAACCAGTAAACTAAAAGCATAAGTATATAGCTCCAAAAGATGGAGCTGATCAGAAATTCAAAATTATTACCCCTCCATAACCCTTGAAACAGGCCATTAAACACCACAATGCAGCCCATTTGATAACCTCCAAATAATGATTCTGCTTTATTGCATAGCCATTGTGTACTTAAGCCATATAGGAACAGACAGATGAGTACGCCAATTGCTCCAGCACTTAAATAGGCGTCTACCACAGGGCGGGTTTTTGCAGAGGCAGAGGAACTTCTATCCACTGCACCAGCAGTATAAACCCGTTCCATCGATAAGGTCTCAATATTGGGTTTTGAAGACCATAGGAAGCGCGGAACAACGGATTCGATTGCATTAGCGATAATTTCTAATCCGTAATAATCCGTTTGCCTGGGTGTATGATCTACAAATTTGGTAAACATCCCTATTTCACTAAAACGCTTTGTTAAAAATGCCCAGTTTGTTTGGTCAATCTGATCATCGTCCTGAGCATCAAGAAGAGATTCTAATACATCAGAACGTGCTTCGACTGCTGATGCCTCTCCGTTCCAGGATTGACTTCTTATTGCAGATACGTAGGTAGGTAATATATAAAGTAATCCATACATTACTGGGATTCCGATAAATAATACCAGGCGCTTATAGTAGGGGAAAAATAAACAGCCCATGATTAAAACTGCTGTCAGAATGGGCTCCTTGAACCCGCTTAACGAGGCATTAACCAGATTGACGGTTACCAAGATTCCACCAATTAGGATTAAACGAAGTTTTTTGCTGGTGCAGCCTTTTACCACCAGGAAAGCTGCACAGATAATCGCCATATTGACCAGACCAATGGAAAACTGTGAAATCGCCGGTATCTTTCTAACGACCACTCCTGTGAGATAGGCGCCTATACTGACTTGTATAAGAAGCCTGTCGATATTTAAATCTGGGTTGATCTTGGATTTTTTCTTTGAATTTTCAAATTTCATATTCCAGATCATGCCACTGACCAATGCGGCGTGTCCAAGTACAGATAAACGCTGACATTCGGCAATCAGGTAGGTTTGAGGATCGTTGAGCAGGGGTCTATTTATTTTATCAAAATATTCATAACCCTGATTGTCTAAAAAATAAAAGATGGAGGTACAACACATGAAACCTGCAAAAACAAACTGGGTAAAAAAGATGGGCCGCATGATCTGTTGGTCGATACTCAGATCTTGGTTAAGATAACGGGAAGGTGAAAGTATAGACCAATAAAATATGAAAAACGACCCCAGCCAGGCAAGAAGATACGAAATTACTGGGTTGGCTTGGAATAACCACGATAATACCCATGGTAGAAAAAGGGGTACAATCGCCTGAAATTTAATGTTCGCTGTTCTCATTCAATTCTTTAACCATAGCATTGACTTGGACATCAAAACTCCAGGTATTTATTATTTCTCTAGAATTTAATCCTAAACTGGCCAAGTGGCTAGTGTTAGTGCATGCGAGTTTAAGTTTGCTTAGCAAATCCGCTGGATCTCCACTTTTAAATAGGTATCCATTTTTTCCCTCTATGACAAGATCAGCCGCACAGCCGGCTGTGTCCGATACAAGAACTGCCTTTCCTGCGGCCATTGCCTCATTAACCGCCAATCCCCATGTTTCTCCCGGGCCCCTGGATGGCAGACAGAACAGCTCACAACTTTGATAGACTACAGGCATTGCTTTCTGGTTTTGAAAAGGCAGAAAGTGTATAAGTGCTTTGTTCTCTAGCGCTTCGCTTTTAGATTTTAACTCTTCTTCTAAAGCACCGCTTCCAACAAATAGTAAATGCAGGTTTTCCCGACCAAGTTGTGCAAAAGCATTTAACAGAATTTCCGGGTCTTTTTTAGTTTCCAGTTTCCCTGCGAACAAGACTAAAATGTCAGTTTCCTGAATATTAAGATCTTGTCTGAAGTCTAGGGCTTCAATTTGCCTGTTTTCAGAAAACCTTGCGTTATCAATGGCATGTGGGGCAAAGACCAGCTGCCTTTCTTTCAATCCGTATCTTTTATAATAAGTCTTATTTGCTGTGCCTACGTAGAAAGCTTTGTCAATATGGCTGTAGATCCATTGTAAAAAAAGACTTTTTAGTAATATTTTCCATCCTGTTCCTTTATCAATCAGGTTGGAATCCCCCCTGAACCAGACAGGGATTTTACCTTTAAAATGTCTTAAGATCTTCAAGTGGCTTTGATTAGACCAGCCATAAATTAAAATTGCATCTGGCTGGAAAGCATTGATCCTTTGAATGGCATCTGGATTGTTAATTCCTTTGAAATGATGAGATCCAGGTTTTCTTGAAACGTTCGTTAAAAATTCATGATCATAGCCATCCAGTAAGGGAATGTCCCATTCAATTGTTGTCCCGAAGCCGGGATCGAATTTAGATTTGATACTATCTTCTCCCCATGTGTAAAATACTTTTAAATTACAGCGTCCGGCTAGTAGTTTAAGTACGGGGGCATAATATTGAATGGGATGCGTTGTTATAACTGCTAAATTTCTCAATGATTAAGAATTACTTTATCAAATAACCGAATTTGCCTTAGTGTCATATTTTCAGCACTATAGTCTCCCATATGTTCTGTCAGCTCCAGCGCAGGCAAAGTGTTGTTTGTCCAGCCAGTTAAAGTATACTCGAGCTTGTTTATGATATCATCATCAGAAAATCTGATTAAGGTAGCATTAGTTGTACAGGCATTAATAACATCAATGGCTTTGCTGTTCTGATGCAGAATGGCTAACAATGGTTTCCGGGTTAACAAATACGGATATATTTTAGATGCTGTGTACTGTGGATCATCCGAGCCAGGGATAAATAAGACATCTGCCTGCTGGAGTGTAAACAGGGCGTGGTAAAAGCTTATCCGGTCGGTAATTTCTATTACGTTATTTTCAACACCACATTGCTTTGCTAATGGCGAAATAGTCGGTTTGCCCTGACCTGCTGCAGCATAACTGGTCCCAATAAAATACAATTTGATTTTTTCAAATCTTAAGGGGTCAATCTCCATTCCATTCTTTAATGCTTGAAATACTGGTTTTATAGCATGATGCATATCCATGCCTCCCCGGCCAACATATACGATATTGATAAAATCAGGTTGGAGCAGGGACTTAAATAAATGCGGATTGTATCCGGCAATATTAAAGTCCTTTTCGAATGCGCCGAATGTGATCACCTCCGAGGGGATGTCACTGATTTGAGGATAACGAGTTTTTAGTGTTTTTATATAGGCGCCAGAAACGCTGATTAGCCCATCCAGATGCTTCATCGCGATAGGTTCCAGGTATTTATTGAGCCGATACGAGAACCAATATTTAGGTGGCCGTTGGGCTTTAGGTTTATCCTTATAATAATCGGAGTGCCATGGATCCTGCATGTCTATGACATAAGGTATCTTAAAGCGTTTCTTCCAATAAGTGCCAAGGATACAGACAGGGAACTGAGTGGTTGAAAAATAGATCAGATCATACTTTTCATCCTTAAGTATTTTATTAACTTTTTGCTTATAAAACCAGAGCGACCTTAATGCCAGGCTGCCCAATCCAATTTTTGAGGTCCATTTTTTATCGAATGCTTTTACATAATGTATTTTTACATCAGAAGGAATATATTGTGTTAACAGGTCATCTTTTTGCAGATCTGAATATCCAGGCTCAACAGCCACAACTTCAGCCTCCCATCCATATTGTTTAAAATAAGGAAGACTCATACGGGTTCGCTGCATATCGGCAGCATTCGATGGAGGAAAATAAGGAGAAATAATAAGAACTCTTCTCATCGTGTGAAAGACTCCGTGTTGATAGTCAAACCAATTTTTCTAATCTTCTTATTGTTTAAAAAATAGGATTTTATTTGAGGTTGAATAATTCTTTCGGCTATATATGAAAATACAAGTGTTAATATTATCCATAATGAAAATTTTTGCAAATATGCAATCACTGTACCTTGGTAAGGGTAATATTTGCCTATAATGATCATTAATGGCCAATGAAAAAGATAGATCCCATAAGATATGCCACCTAGAAAATTCAATTTTTTCAAGACAATAGTTGAAGCTTTTTTTTCATAAAAAAACAATAAAGAGATAAAATAGAAGACTGTCGATATAGTCCATCGAATGCTCTCAAATAAACGATCTACAGAGAATAAATATAATATAAGCAATAGCGGTAGTAAAAAAGAATATAGAACATATCCTTTTTTATATGGTAAACTGCGCTGTGAAATGTCGCAGATTACCATAATACATACGGGTATATAAAGCAAAACATCAAGTGATAAGCCATGTTCTCTTGCGTCGAAAAGATGAAAGCCTTTAAGAATTATTTTTCCAATAGAAAAATGGCTCCATGTCATTATTAAAAATATATAACTTAGGAACCTAAATTTTTTAATATTGTTATTGGGGAAATACCAGGAGATAATAAGTCCGCAAATCCAAAAAAAATATCCAATAGCATAATCAGATAAAAATAAAGGAAAAATAGTAGTGTAATAACCAACTAACGAAATCAGTATAAGCGTTCCGATAATAAGAGATATTTTTGGTTTCCGGATAAAAATAACAGGGAAAATTAAATAATAGATTATTTCATAATTTATACTCCAAATAGGTGATAAATTGGTTTCAACAGGAATAGAAATTGACCAATAGTTATTGTCTTTTTGAAGCATAACCAGGTTGCCTAACGTTTGGAAAAAAGAATTTTTTGTTCCCAGTATAAATAAAGCGGAAAAGGACAATAAATAAATTGGATATAGGCGAATCAATCTTTTTTTATAAAATAAAGCGACATTTAGTTTCGGACTATTAAGGGTTGTTAAACCGATAACATAGCCGGAGAGCATAAAAAATAATAAGACAGCTAAAGCGCCAACTGAAAAATAAGGAATAGCTTCAGGTAGTTTCCATTTAGTTTCAAGCGCGTTTGACCTAGCCAATCCATGTGAGAACATTACAGCTAGTGCGGCAAATCCTCTTAATCCTTCTAAATTTGTGTCAAATTTTTTGTGCAGACCTTCTTTAGGTTCTAGTTTTTGAGTCAGAAAACTTAGAAAGTTCCTGATTTTAAGCATGTAGTGACTGCAATTTAGTGTTAGGATTTTGCTTTTCTAAAATCAAATTGGGGTTGATTTATAAAGTTAGATCAATTTTAAGTTATAAATTACCGCTGTTAATTTGTCTCCATAATTTGACCATGAATATTGCTGAGCCCTAATGATTGCTGCTTCACCCATTTGGGAACATAACATTGCGTCTTTGTATAATTTTATTACGGCCCCTTCAATAGCTTCAACTGAATTGACGGGAATAATGATTCCACAAGTTTCGTCAACCACGCTGCCACAATTTTTTGTAGTTATAATTGGCAATCCTAAAGACATAGATTGATAAACGGAATATGCACTGCCTTCAAAATAAGTAGGGAAAACCATAAGATGGCACATTTCCAACTTTCTTTTCATTACGTCTTGTGGCAGGAAGCCATGAAAAGTAGTCCCGGGCATGTCTTGAATATCAAAATCATCAGCTACTTTTCCGAATACATGTAATTCTATATCTGGGAATTTTGGTTTTATTACTTGCATTAGTTTTTTCAAAAGTAATGCCCCCTTTCTTATACTCAAGTTGCCAACAAATGCGAGTTTAAATAGGTCTTTGGACTTATTGATGACAGTAGAACGTTTAAATAAATCAAGATCTACACCATACTCTATTACTTTAAGTTTTGCTTCCGGAACGCCGTAATCAAGGCATGATTCTTTGACGAATTCTGATCCGCAAAGTATTAAATCCGCTAACTCGACTTCCTCTTTATAAACTTCCAGTTCCCATTGTCCAGGAAAGTGAAAATTAGTTGTATTTTGACTTGGATTCGAGCTTAAGGCAGCATTATAGATTTTTTGTCTATAGGTTGGTAGTGCTATGACTAAATCAAGGATTAAAAAGGACTTATTTTTCCACTTTTTAAAAATAGGCAAAGATGCAGTATCCACCCCTATAAATATTTTGGGTGGTAAATAGGTTTTAATTACCCATTGGCCAAATCTCTGATTGCTGGTAAAATAGCTGATTTCCTTTTTTAACAATTTGGACCATAACATTCCGAGTTCAATTTTCGGATACGAGCATACAAATTTTTCTGATAATGCCGGATGTGATCTTTTAGAAAGATAAGACCCCAGTCCCGGTGAAATTTTACCTATAAAATTCACATATTTCTGATCAAAAAAAACAGCTGTCAAAAACTTTAAATCGAACTCTTTAGACAAGACATACGCCTGTTCAAAGAAATGATGTTTACCTGGGTGACATGTGATTATATCATATTTTCGATTATTCATTTTCTCAAGAATTTAAATGAGCGAACCGCACGAGCTTATTGATGACCGGACTGTATCTGATCTAATATTTGTCTCATTTGCAGAGCTAATTCGACTTTGGAGAAGCTGTTTTCCTTAATCGTAATTATGCCTTCAACCAAATCGGTATAATTAGTATCCTCACTGGTGTACCTTTCTATAGCTTCAATAAAAGATTCCGGATTATTTTCTGTTTCGATAAGGTTGCCTTTTTTCCAGAGATATCCTCGTCTACCTGCTTGTGTAGTAATAACAGGAAGCTCCCATTCTATAGCTTTTGCAAGTTTCATAGATGCTCCTCTGGAATAATTGAAGATCGGGTTAATAAAGAACGACCAACTTTTTATTTCTTCCGTAAGCTCACTTTCTGTTAAAGGTCCCAGATACCTAATAAACACATACTCTTTTTCTAATTCTCGTCCAATCGAAACAGGTTGTCCGACAATTCTTATCTCTGGGGATAATTCCTTTTTAATCAATGCTTCACATAATTGCTTGATTGCACTTAGATTAGGAGAATGACTTAACGTGCCAACGTAGCCCAAGCGACCCTTTATTGGACTCCTGTGCTTCCCCGGCTGCTGATTGATTACCCTTGGAATAAAAAAGGTTTTATTGATTCCTAACCAGCGTTCTATCGAATTTTCTTCTTCAGACATCGTACATACTAAATCTACAAATTGCCTTCTATACCGCGATTCGGTATATAGAGTCAGACCCAGTTTTAATATACTTGTAAACTTTAAGAATCCCCTATAGCGTGGGTGTTCACGGGCTATATCTCCCAATAAATCACCAGATTCATTTCCGTGCGACATGATGATAACCCTCGGAGGATTTGGGATATTATATTTTTTGATTGCTTTAGCAAATCGGATCAGTTCAGACTTGTTTATAAAAACATGCGTAATTTGTTTTTTTAGTATTGTTTCTTTTAACGTATCTATATAGAGATCAGTATTATATCCCTGATAATTATCTAAGTTAAATTTGTAGCAGATTCTGAAGATTAGCGATCTGGTATGCCGTACCTCGAAAAATGAGAGTTCATCAACAGTCTCCTGGATAATTTTTAAGAATTCCTGTGAACATATTTGTACCCCTCCCGGAATTTCAGCTCTTAAGTCGGCGGGATTGTATAAAAACAAGCCTTTCATTTATTTGTGATATGGTCTATAATTCTGACGTAAGCTTCCGCCCTGTCTTCCAACTTAAAGTTTTCAAGAACATATTCCCTGGGATTGTAAATGTGTCGTTTAACATTATCCCAAAATCTGTTAAAGCCTTGCTGAAAATCATTCAGATCTTTAAATTTTTCTCCGCAGCGCGCGTCCCAATAGGGAACAGAAGTTACTTCTTCGAATTTCACGTTATGGGGATACATAGCAGGGTCTTTCCAATAACCGCCTCTATCCCAGGCATAAATGGGAACTGCACAGGAAAGTGTTTGCAGGTAGGCAAAACCTTGTGTTTCGTGCTCACAAAGAAAAATCATTCCGTCTACTTTTCCCAGTAGTTCTTGAAAGTCCTCTTCTTTATAACTGCCATATTTTAAATATTCTATTTTGATGCCTTTTCGATTTAAATTATCAAAAATGGGATTCAGCAGTTCTTGCTTATACCTATTCCGCTCCCATCTTATCTTATCATAAATCAAAATTGAATTCAAACCCGGGTTTTTTGTTTTGGGAACCCACTTATCCACTTCCACTCCACTCGGCCAAATGGTAATAGGTATCTCTCTTGGGAGGTCGCGTTCATACATCTTCTTAAACCAATCACAGGAAATAAGAAGGTGTTTAATATTCGGCTTACGCATCCAAAAATCGTTATCATAGGGGTGCGCCGCAACCCCAGGGCCATATATAATATTGATGTTGTCGGGAATTTTTTCAACCACATGTGGCTTTCCAATAACCAGGGCCCATTGATTGGGACCCTTAGTTAACGATTTGTAATCGTTAACTAAGTACCTGATGCCCGCTCGGTCTAACCCGGCACATAAGTTGACAAACCATCTTTTTACTCCACCAATTGGCTCTGGACCTCGTATTATCCGTCTGATGATCTTTCTGGGATATCGATCATATTTGAACCAGCGATCATTCTCAGGTTCCTCATAAAAGAGATTATACATGTTTAGTGAAAGTTTTATTGTTCCGGTTCAGCTTGTTAAGCTCTTGTTTAAGCAGGTGGTATTTTTCTTTGAAGGGCGTTGTTGCGCTTTTATTAATATTTTCGATTTTACTTGATTTCTTAGAAACCAGTTCTTTTATCTTTTTTATTATTTTAAAGCGTAGCGTAAGATGTGAATGGTTATCCTCTTTGTAATTATACAACCGGTCGGTAATCATATATTCATTATACAATGTGGAATCTTTAATAAGGCCGGAAATAGTTTCCCTTCGAAAAAACGAAAGGGAATTAAATCCTGAATAATAGGCTATTCTTGCCTTCAGAAAGGAGATTCGTAGGGAGAACTCATAGTCTATCATAATAAATCTCGGATTAAATATGCCTATTAGTGATAAGCTGGTCCTTCTCAAAAGAAGGTGCGGATCTGAAAAAAAGAAACTGTCAGTCTCTTTCTTTTTCCATCTCAAAAAAGCTTCATAAAAACTGTGTTTATTAAAATTAGGGTAGATGTTGTCATCTGTAAATAATTCATTAGAGATGCAAACATCGACTTCGGGGTTGTCCAGCATAAATTGTTTGCAAACCCTGATCGCACTTAAATCAAAGACATCATCATCCGTGATTTTCTTAATGAGTTTTCCTTCACTTAATAGAAACCCTTTATTCCAACCTTCCGCCTGACAGCAATCGGCTTCAATTAGCAACTTCTGTATTTTGTGTTCCCTGTATAATTTTTTTAGGTATTCGCCTGTACCGTCGTTGCTTAACGCATCGATGACAACAATCTCTTCATCGGCGTTTCTGCTAGAGATTAGATCCTCTAGAATAACCTTTAAAAACTCCAGTCTATTCCTTGTAGTTACTACAAAGCTTAAGTTAATCTCGTCCATTATTATACTTAAATGATACCAGTAGATATTTTATCTTATTTTTTAGATTTAATCCCTCGGACGTTTCAGATTCGAAATAGCTCCGCAGGTGATCATATAATTTATTTCCATAAAGCATTGTGACAAGGTAATTTTTCAATTCCCGTTTCGAGCTGAACCTATATTGTCGTAAAAAATCTTGGTTCTTCAAGTTTAAGTAGCAATAGGCCTCACTTTTAACCTGCTTATTCATACTATCAAAAGAGTCGTTCCATTGATAAATGGTTTCTGGCAAGTACCTGCCTGTTTTTCCTGCAGTCATGGCCCGCATGAAAAAATCGATATCCTGGACACTGTTAGTTACCCATTTGTCTTCATCGTATCCATTTATACTTTCCCATAATGACCTTTTAAAAGGACTTGTGCCCAATAAAATCCAGTTTTTTGCTAGCTTTTGGCCGTCAAGTTCCATATTGTCATTACAAAGAACTGAAGTGTTTACAATCTTACTATCATTACCCTGAATAGAATAGTTGCCGAAAATGAAGTCTGAACTGTATCTAATAAAAGCGTAGTGGATGAGCGCTAAGCTGTTTGTTGGTAAAACATCGTCAGCATCCAACGGTACGATAATTTCGTTATTTGATTTCAAAATTCCGGTATTCCTGGCTGCCGACAACCCACCGTTTTCTTGTCTCCAAATTACAGTATACCCTTTAACGGCTAATTCTTTACAAACTAAATTAGTGCTTTCATGGGAAGATTTATCATTTACTATAACCAATTCATAATTTTGAAAGCCTTGATCTTCAACTGACTTGATTGCCTTTAATATTTTATATCCTTCTGAATAGCATGTGATTATGACAGAAATATTCATTAAAGAGTTATTTTTTGCAATCTTTACTTGATTAATACGCTGTAGAATTTTCGTATGCTTTGAATGACAGAGGTAGATATTATATTAGAAAATATCATCAGTTTGAGCGTTGTCATATTCCACTCAACCATTCTTGTTTTCAGATACCTGTTTGTATATTCCTTCATGAAAGGATAGTTAGATTGAGCATATGCCTGAATCGCTTTATTAAGAAGAAACTTCTTAAAGATTAATTTTTGGAGAATTTGGCCATTCAGATTTAAACGCCACATTTTTTTTGGTAGATAGGCTTCGTTTGATATTAAAGCTATCTTTTCTTCAGATACATTGCTTAAAGTCAAGAGATATGAATAGATGAGGCGTTCCTCGTGTTCAAATCCATCTTGTAAGCTTTCTGTTTTGGATAGGCTATGTTTTCTAAAGTAGGCAATACTATCAGATATTAGTTTTATTTTCTGTGTACCAAATTCAGTCACATATTGTGTAAAAAGCGCCAAGTCCATAACATAATGTAATGATTCATCTACCCCACCATAGTCTTTGAGGATTCTGGTTCTGTAAAACATTGCAGGTTGGCACATGGAGTGTTCAACAATAGCTTTTTCTGAAGACTCCGTAATCGATAAGCTGTAGGAAAGTTCTATCTTATTTGTTTCCTCAATAAAACTAGTACAAAATCCGGCAATTAAATCCGTGTTTTTATCCATGCGCATAGCAAGGTTTAAAAGAGCGTCTTTCTCAAGGTAATCATCGCTATTAATCCAGTTAAAATATTCGCCGGTGCATTTTAACAGTCCTTTATTTATAGCATTCGATTGTCCGCTGTCTTTTTCGCTTACCCAGTAACTTAAGTTAAGTTCGTATTTTTTTATGATCTCAAGGGTTTGATCTGTGCTACCACCGTCAATGATTATGTATTCAAGATTGGGATAATTTTGTAATAAAATAGATCTTATTGTTTGTTCGATGTAAGCACCCTGGTTATAGCTTGGAGTGATGATAGATATTTTAGGCCATGTACGGGTGCCTTTGTATCGTTCAGGATCTGTTTCTTCGATCCATGGCCAGCCATGCTTCCCTTTTATTTGAGGAAGCTTTTTTAAATTGGAATGCATCAGCTTAATAAATTCACATATAAATCCATATATTTTTCTGCTATCAGAGAAGGGGTATGTTGCGACTTAACAAGATCTTGCGCATTTTCTCCCCACTCCAGAAGTGACCTTGGAGATAGGCCCATCATCTCTCGGATTTTACTGCACAAAGATTCTGAATCGCCAGCCTCAAAGAGAAGGCCTGTAATGCCTTGGTTAACCATTTCGGGTATTCCTCCGCTTCTTGATCCGATAACTGGTGTTTTACACGCCATCGCTTCTAGTGCTGTTAGGCCAAACGCTTCTGCAATCGAAGGTATTATAAAAAAGTCCATCGCCGAATAAACGACTGATTGCAGTCGCGGATTTTTTATAGTTCCAAATTGAATGATATTTAGGCCTTCAATATGGAAGTTTGCAATCTCTTTACCGAATGTAATGCAACATAACTTTGTCCTTTCACTCGGTGTTAAAAGACTTAATGCATTTAAAAGTGTCTTGAACCCTTTTCTCGGGTTATTTAGATCCTCACATGCAAAACCAATAATTATTTTATTTTCCTGAAGCGATAATGCCTCTTGGGCTATGCTTTTTTTAACTGGAATGTATTCGTTCTTATCTAAAGGGTAGTAGATCGTTTCGAAAGACTTAGCTCCTTTAAAAACGCCACTTCCTTTTGCGCAATCAATATTCCAGTTGCTATTTCCAGCAATAGCGTATTTGCAAGAAGTTAGCGCAGTTTTCTTTAATTTAATATAATCATTTTCCAACTTAATTAATGCCGGATTAGATGCTAAATCGATACTGTAATGAAAGCCTCCAAGATAAGGTTGCATGTCATGCAGCGTCCAGACTACCGGACTTTTAATATTTTTAAAAAAAGAAGGTATATCTACAAAGCCGGATATCCAATGTAAATTAATAATATCAGCTTCAACTACAAGGGGGTGATTTGCTAAATCTTCAAAATTGCTATATGGTGTTGAGAATAATTCATAAGTCCCGCCCTCTGAAAATGGTAATCCCCGCCTTGCAATACGTGCAACCTCTAAATCAGCCTTGCTATTCGCTAGCCTCATACGTTTGAGTAGACGTTTCCCCAAACTGACTGATTTTTTTTTGTAGTAATAAACCTCGTTTATATGATTAACATTGTTTTCCAAAATTAACATTTTAGAATCAACCCCTTTTTCTAACAATGCTTTATGTAGCCTGAAAGCTCCAATTGCTGCGCCACCAGTGTCGAAGGTATTAATATGAAGGACTTTCATAGTTGTCAATTTTTAATAGTCCTTTGATATAAATGTTGTTGATGCCTTTGATGGTGCACCTTGATGTACTAAAATCTTTTTACCTTTAAAGTGATAAAGGATATAAAAAAATATTGCTATAAATTGATTGCTATCGGATTTTTTGAGCGCTTTCAATACCTTAATGTACTTAAACATTTAAATTTTTCGGAGTAGCAAATATCCAGCACATTTTAGCAGGTCGGCCCTCTCTAACTAAGGCTAACTTTTCATTGTAAGCTAGGGCTTTTAGCTTAACCGGTATAAATGATAGTTTTTTTTCGTCTTCGATAGTTTCAATGATAGTGAGTTCGTGTGTAGTTTTAAGACGATCGCTAAGCTTATTTGTAATACCAGGGATGATAAAATCATGGCATTCAATTAAGATATAATGATTGTTTAAATTAGGTACGAAAGCTTCCGTAAAAATGTTATCTTCAAAGCCTTCACAGTCAGAGATGATTAATGTTTTCCGATCTTTGTTTGCCATAATTAAGTTCGGATCATATTTGGTATAGAGATGATATCGGGTGTCTGAGATGAAATTTGCAGAAAGCATCGCTCTACTTTGGTCTAATGCAACTTCAGATATGTCGACTCCATACAGTTTTGCAGTCGGGAATTTAAGTGCTAGGCCAGTCAGATAGTATCCCTCAGCACATCCTATATCCACAATTAAATCATAACTGGTTGTATCTACTAATCTTTTGATCAACTCATGTAACTCTGCTTCATATGAACCTAATAGTTTCGGATATACCGCACTTCCGGATGACGCTAATTTGGGATAAATTAATCCGGTAAATATTCCATTTTTTACGGTCAGATCGCCAAAATAATCGTCAATTTTTTTTTGATTTTTTATTTTAACAGTCTGACATCTTAAGAAGTTTACATACGGAACTTTACTTAATAGGGGCGAAGATAGGTACCATGAGATGTCATTTACTAATAGCAGTCGAATTATTAAACGAATTACCTTTTTATACCGGTCGTAACTCAAAATCAAGGTTGGGGATCAAAATCTCTTTATGTTGTTCGGTGTGATACTGGAATTGGGGCTTGGGACTGATTATACTGAATTTAATTAATTGGGTTGGATTCATGATAATGAAGTTTCCAGGGCTATCTACAGCCATTTTTAACACCAGGTCTTGCGTATTTAAATCCTTTAACTCGAAATAACTTGTGTGCAATTCATAACAGCCTGGCTTAACTTTTCTCAAAAAGGTGCCGGACCCTAGTATCGGTAGGTCGTATGGAGTAGTGAAATTGAATGTGATTCTTAGGACTTCAAGGTATGTGGTTATTGTAAACGAAAATATTACTTTTATTCTATCATTTGACTTGAAACGGCTTGTCGTATTTTCAAATTGATTTAATAATTTAACACTATTCAAAACTAATGACTTATGTTGTGTTGAATTGTCACTAAAGCTGATCTCGCCATCCCTGCATAATTCATAGGCTGTTTCACCTAAATATTCATCAACAGCCTTAGTTACAGTTCCAATGTAATTTAACATTCCGTTCTTCAATAGAATTCCATTTGTACATAACTCCTTTACCGCCCCCATATTATGGCTCACAAAAAGTACCGTCCTTCCTTCTCCTTTACTCACATCTCCCATCTTTCCCAGACACTTTTTCTGAAACTCTGCATCACCCACTGCTAAAACTTCATCGACAATTGGTATCTCAGATTCCAAATGCGCCGCTACGGCGAAGGCCAGCCTCACATACATGCCCGATGAATACCTTTTTACCGGTGTATCTATGTATCGTTCCACCCCCGCAAAATCTACGATCTCATCAAACTTGCGTTTGATCTCTGCCTTTCGCATGCCCAAAATCGCCCCATTCAAAAAGATATTCTCCCTGCCTGTCAGCTCAGGATGAAAACCCGTGCCTACTTCCAGTAAACTGGCAATGCGGCCTTTAACTTTTACCGATCCGGTGGTAGGAGAGGTTACCCTGCTTAAAATTTTTAGCAGCGTACTTTTTCCGGCACCGTTACGTCCTATAATACCTACCGCATCACCCTGTTCAATTTCAAAATCAAGATCTTTTAAACTCCAGACGATGTCGCTGCTTCCTTTAACGCTTCTGTCATTGGTTTCGCCAATACGCAGAAACGGATCTTCTTTTCCCCTCAAGCGGGCCCACCAGCGTTCAAGGTCACGGGAAATTGTTCCGGTCCCTATTTCACCCAGTTGGTAAGCTTTTGATAGACCCTCTGCTTTGATCGCAATCTTACTCATCATCAAATATCACCTCTCCTTATACTGTATCAACAAATGTCTTTTCCACTTTATTAAAGATCACAATTCCTGCAAGCGTAATCAAAAATGTGACTCCCGCACAATAGCCAAGGTGCTCCCAGCTAAAACTGCCTTTTCCAAGAAAACCATACCTAAATGTTTCAATAATAGGAGTCATAGGATTATACTCGATAACCCATGCATATTCCGGATATTTCTCGAGAGCCGTTGATAGGGGATAGATCACTGTGGTCGCATACATCAGTAATTGTACGCCAAATGTGACTAAAAATGCCAGATCCCGGTACTTGGTCGTCATCGCTGAAATGATCATACCTAGTCCTAAACCTAAGCAGGCCATCAATACGACAATAACCGGAAACAATAGAAGATACCAGTTTGGTCCAAAATTAGCGCCAATAGCCAAATAATATACAATCATGATGATGAACAACAGCATTTGCACCCCAAAACGTACCAGGTTTGATGTGACAATGCTCAAAGGCATGATCAGTCTTGGAAAATATACTTTTCCAAATATCCCAGCATTGTCTCTAAAAACCGTACTTGTTTTGTTCAGGCAATCTGCAAAGTAGTTCCAGGCCGTTATGCCAGCCATATAAAATAAAGGTTTAGGAAGTCCATCGGTCGAGATCCCCGCCAGATTCCCGAAAATAAAAGTGAAGATGATGGTAGTGAAAATAGGCTGTATAAAAAACCACAGCGGTCCCAATATGGTTTGCTTGTAAAAGGAGACAAAATCACGTCTTACCAAAAGCAGCAGCAGATCCCGGTAATGCCAAACGTCCTTTAATTTCAAATCGAGCAGGTTATTCCTCGGTCTGATCTCTATGTCCCAATTTTCTTCAGGCAATTGCTCCATTTTCTTCTATAAGTTTGCCGTTTGTATCTGAAAACTCATGAGGGTTTCTAAAGCATCCTTGTAGTCCTGCGTATTAAAATATTTTAAACACTGACGCTGAATATTTATTCGTTCTTCAGTGATCAGTGGATGCTTGAGTTTTAACAATATGGCTTGTTCCAATTCATGAATATCATCCGGATCTATAGCCGTTCCCATCGCTTCATTACGGACAGCATCAGTACTGCCATCAACATTGCCGCAAATAACCGGCAGTCCAAACGCCATAGCCTCTATGAAGACAATTCCGAAACCCTCCTTTTTACTTGGCAGTACAAACAGATCAGCCAGTAAAAAATGAGCGGCTAACTCTGCCTCTTCAATAAAACCCGTGAGAATAAAATTCTTCTCCAGGCCATGATCTTTGACTAATTGCTGGATACGAACTTTCTCTTGCTCATCGCAAGGACCCGCCAGTAGATATTTTATTTCTGGTATGCTGTGTTTAATCCTGCTGACCGCTTTGATAATCTGTTCATAACCCTTGAATTGCTCTGTAGCGGCGATGCGGGTTAAAGTGAGGATGATCTTATGATCCGCGTTTAGATGATAGCGTTTCAAAAGAGATTCAGGCTTATCAAAAAGTACAGGTAATTCTATAAAAGGGTCTAATACATTGTTTAAAACCATGGACCGGTCAGGATTAGCATGATGTAGCTCAATAACTTTATTTCGTGTGTATCTGCTTACACATATAATGTGATCCGCTATCTTCCAGATGAACTTTTTCCATAGTTTTAGCGGTCGCCATACCTCTATACCATGAGCAATAAGCCAGATTTGGCATTTTGGATTAAGCAGGTAAATCGTCCAGCCAATCAAAGCCAGATTGATATGCGTCAAAATGATCAAATCGGCTTTTCTTCCTGCTTTTATAGTTTCCAATGCAAACCTTACTTTGTTTTTGTTAAAGGCCTTAAAATGTGCCGGAGGTAGATATGGAGATATCAAGTCCGCCAGTTTATCATTTAAGGCGTATAAATCAAGCTGCCAGCTATTTTTCATGCTTAGCTGATGTAGCGAATGCGCCAGCGTTCGGCTCATTCTTTGTATCCCACCTGCTGCGCGGAATGTTTCTAAACTTAAGAGTAATATTTTTTTAGACATGCTGTCGTTCAGACAGGGATTTCGTGCTAATTCACAGCTTCGCCCCCTAAGTCACATTGTTATTTTTTGTAACTTATTAATTTTTAAAAGCTTGTTGCTAAGCATTGATAAAGATCAAGGCTTAAATTTTATTGTATATTCTTTCTATTAATGATGCTGATACATTCACGATAACGGAATGTTGTATATCCCCAAGTCTTAAAAGCAGCTGTTTTTGAGAACGGTATTCGATGATCTCTCCGGAAAGCCCTTTTAAAGGACCAGCCTTAATCTCAATTTTCTCTCCAGGCTGCAGTTCTTCTTCTGTAATTTCCAATTCATAAGGACTGGCAAGCAATAGCTTAAGTTCTTCTATCTGCCTTTCAGGCATTGATGCAATTTGACCCGAAAAATAAATAAATCGCGAAACACCACTGGTCATCAATACCTCAGTTTGCTGGCCTTGATCAATCCGCACAAAAAGGTATGATTTAATCAAGGGCTCTTCAACCCATTTTTTCCTGTCGCTCCATTGCTTACGCTGGCGGTGCAGCGGCAAATAAGCTTCAATATCCTTTTTTATCAGCCCCTCATATGCTTTCTTTTCTGCACGTGATTGCGTATAAACCGGGTACCATTTTCTTATGCTTGTTCCTGAGGCTGATGTCATGATCTTTTCTAAGTTATGATTTTAACCAGCGCCTGATGTTCCACCATTTTAACCTTTCCTCATTATCATAATATCCTGAATTTTCATGGCCACTGTAATCAGAATAATAATGACGTGCCCCAAGATCCGTACTGTTCTTATAATAGGTAGACTGCAAAACATTCTCTTCGAAAGCGTTCAATACGATCACCATATTATTTAAGTTATACTCATGCGTTAAACCCTCCGGTATCGTGGCTGAACTGTATTTGGATTTCCCATATCGTATGACAAAAAGATTGATATCGCTCTGGCATATTAATGGAATAGAATCCGATACCAGCCCTATAGGCGCAGTGTCTATCATGATAATCTCGTACCTCTCCTTAAGTTTACGGAGCAGATTGGTCATCCTTTCACTGTTCAATAATTCAGATGGATTAGGAGGGATCGGTCCGGAGCTGATAAAGTCAAGATTTTTATGATCAATAGGCTGTATAATTTGATCAATGGTACATTGATTAACAAGGTAATTGCTCAATCCTACATTATTGGGCGTCCCGAAAACATTGTGCAGTTTGGGGCGGCGAAGATCGGCACCGATAATTACCACTTTTTTATCAATAAGGGCAAGGGTACTTGCCAGATTAAGGGCAACAAATGATTTTCCTTCACCCGAGACTTCGGATGTAATACAAATTATTTTACTTGCCTGTTCCGAAGCGAGGAAGTTGAGATTGGTACGGATAGCACGTACAGATTCTGCAAAGATGGATCTTGGCCTGTTTAGCGCCAGGAATTGCGAACTATTTTCATCAATCTTAATAGGGAATTTCCTGATGAGGCCTATGATTGGAATGGATGTGACACTTTCGACCATTTCCTTATCAAAAATATAGGGGTTGAATACCCTGATAAGTATTATGATGGTTATTCCGGCAAGCAGGCCTAGAATGATAGCAGTCCGATAAATTTCATTTCCATTTGGAGATACTGGCGTATGGTCAACTTGTGCCTGTTCAATGATTGTCGCCCCAGGCAATATCGCAGATCGGTTAACCTTCGCCTCAAGCTCTTTTTCGGATAAAAAAGAATATACCTTTTCGTTGATCTCAAAATCACGGCGTAAACTGACCATATCCCGTTCTGCGGCTGGTAACGCCGAGACTTGTCGATTAGCCTGCGCCAGCTGTACATCGAGGTAGTCTATATTTTTTTTGATTCGCTGATTGGAAGCACTGATGTTTTGTAAGGCCGCATTTTTAACCTGTAAAATTTGTTTATTGATCTCTTCTACAGGTTGCGCTGTACTATTGTACGTTTTAAGCAGTGCATTTTTATCAGTTAGTAAATTATTCAGGTTACCGGTCAATATCCCAAGTAAAGGATCAACATTACCTTCCAGATTGAAATTAAGACTAACATTGTTCTTGTCGTTAGCGATTTGATCTTTTAACTGACCAATAGCGATAAGCTGAATTTTTAGCAATGAACGTTGTGATTCCAGCTCACTCATTTTAGACAGAGTGAGCGTGGCGGATGAACTGACATCCATGATGCCTGAATTTTGCTTGTATTTTTCCAATGACTTTTCTGACCCTTTCACCTCCTTGGAAAGATATTGCAGTTGGTCACTGATAAAATGAATCATTTGCGTAGCCGATTGTGTTTTTTGGTTGCGGTCATAATTTAAATATTCCTCCATTATTGCATTCAGTATATCTGTTGCGAATTGGGGATTAGAATCGGTTTGCTGTATAGTGACAATATTTGCATTTTTAGCAGTTTCATTCATCCGCAATCCCTCACGGATTCTGCCTAAAAAGTTCTCAGGAATATTAAATTTAAACAGGTATTCCGTATTTGGGTTCATCTGCCCCGGGTATTTTATCGTAAAGGCAAGAGAACCAATATTTATTGGGGTATTGTAGCTAAAGATTTGCTCAATTTCCTTTCCTTCAGCATTCCAGCTTAGGTTAAAAGTATTTCTATTCACAGGTTTGAATGCGATCAGATCCTGGTGAAAATTCAGGCTGTCAAAATTCAGCAGATCAATTTGAAGTGGTTTCCTTGGATAGATATCATGCGTACGCATCCTGCCGGAAATGTAAAAGCTGATCCGGTAATCAAGCTTTCTGATGGCATTGAGCAATAAGCTCCGGCTTTGAATGATATACCTTTCACTTTGCAAATTGGCAGCGCCCCGTCCTGAATTGGTCATGATCAGGTCAGATAGTTCAGGTTTTTTTTCTTCAAATTTAAGAATCCCCGATGTGGAATAGGTTTTTGGCGTATACCATAAATAAGCATAAGCTGCCAACATACATATCAAAACCGTTCCTGTAACCAGATACCAGCGGCTAAGTAGTATTTTGGCTATCTTTAAATAGTCAATTTCCTGGTTGATCCGCTTCTTTCGTATCATTTCTTTTTCCTGCATCAACGGGTAAGTGTATAAATGATCAATGCTGTATTTAATAGCGCAATAACAGGTTGCAGTATGGCCGACATGCTTTGTACTTTTTCACTGCGGATGGCCCGGTTATTTTGTCCGATATAAATAATGTCATTGTTCTCCAGCATGATCCTCGAATCAGCCAGTGTGTTAATGTCACTTAAATCGACTTCTATAACCTGTGGATTTTTCATATCCCCCCGAATTATTTTTATTTTTTTAGGATTTGCCTTTTCCGTTAGTCCGCCGGCTTCCCCAATGACTTCAATTAATGAAGTGCGATCTCTGATCAGGTTATAAATCCCCTGGGCTTTAATCTCGCCCAGCATCGTTACTTTTAAGTTCAGGATCTTTAATTCTATGATGGGGTCCTTGAGCTCTCTGCGGTAAAGTGATTCGATTTGACTGGCGGCTTCGACGCGGCTAAGGCCGGCAACTTTTACAGATCCTATTATGGGCAACCTTACCGTGCCATCGTCTTCTACACGGTAAGTTTGTCCGTCTTCATTGCTGCTCCCTGATGTGGAGGCTGATGCAAGGCTTGTGACAGGTTCATCAACAATATATTTGCGATTTTGCAGATTTCTGATCTGAAGTAGATCCTGAGGGTTTATCCGGTAATTCGTTACCCTGGTGTCCTTGTTTTTAAGGCTGTCAACGGCAACTTTATTTTGGAAAAGACCTTGTTGCTGTTTATAGCTGCAAGAAAAACAGGCGACGATTGTTAAAGTTATAAGAAAAGTGAGCGTAAGTTCTTTTAAAGAGCACATGGTTGCTGTTTGGCTTAGGGTGTCACAATAACATGACAACACCAGCCAAAACTACATATAATTGTAGATCGGATAAATTAATTATTAAATTTGTTGCGATGTTGAATGTAAAAATTTCGTTAGTTACAATAACTTACAATGCTGCAGCTACCATACAGCGCTGTATAACATCGGTTATAAACCAGACCTATTCCAATATAGAATACATTGTTATCGATGGCAATTCTAGCGACGGTACACAGCAAATTATTAGTCAGAATAAATCACACATTCATCTTTTTAAATCAGAACCAGACCTGGGTATATATGATGCGATGAATAAAGGTATTTCCGTTTGCACTGGTGATGTTATCGGGGTGTTGAATGCGGATGATTATTTTGCTAACGATAATGTTTTGAGTGAGATAGCACAATCCTTCGCATGCTGCGATACTGAAATCTTATATGCCGATTTGGACTATGTAAACAACAACGGGAAGGTTGTCCGCAAATGGCGATCAGGGCATTACGCCCATCATAAATTTGATTTTGGCTGGATGCCGCCCCATCCAACTTTTTACGTAAAAAGGAAACTGTTTGAACAATTTGGTCTGTACAGTGTTAATTACGGTACGGCCGCAGATTATGAATTAATGCTCCGTTTTATGTATTTAAACAGGGCAAAATCTTTTTATTTAAATAAAGTATTAGTTAAAATGGTTTTGGGTGGGGTGAGCAATCGGAATTTGAAGAATAGAATCAGCGCCTGGAGAAACGACTTCAGGGCGATGAAGCACAACAGGATAAATACGCCAATTCTGGGAATGATGCTTAAACCACTTAGAAAAATAAGTCAATTCATATGATCAGTTTGTTCAACACGCTTTAAAAAACTGCTATGATCTCTTTTTTTAAAAAAAATAAGAGTGTGCGTGACGTAGAGTGGCTGGGCATTGACATGCATGGACATCTGTTACCAGGCATTGATGATGGGGCCAAGGATGTCTCTCAATCAGTATTTTTAATTAAAGAATTAACTGAATTGGGTTTCAGCCGGTTTATTAGTACCCCGCATATTTTTACGGAATTATATCCAAATACCAAAGAAACAATTGATGCGGCTTTAATGATCACGAGAACTGCATTAAAGGAAGCAGGTATGGAGGTGCAAATTGAAGCGGCCGCAGAGTACATGGTTAACGAAACGTTTAACCCCTCCAAAAACTTACTGTGCCTGCCCGGGCAGCACATTTTAATTGAAATGTCCTACCTGTCAGAAATGCTGAATATTGAACAGGTGATTTTCGATTTGCGTATTTTGGGTTACCAGGTGATTCTTGCCCATCCCGAACGCTATGGTTATTATCACAGGAAATTAGAAAAATATCTTCGTTTAAAAGAGATGGGCGTATTGTTCCAATTGAACTTGTTGTCCTTAAACGGATACTATGGTAAGGCGGTAAAACAGGCTGCAGCCTATCTTTTACAAAAAGAATTCTACGATTTTGCGGGAACAGACTTGCATCATGCTAAACATTTAGCCGAGCTTAAGGCCATGATTACCAGTGGTAAGCTGTACAAGATGGCTGGAAATTATCCCTTTAAAAATAAAGCATTGCTTTAAATCCCTTATAAGCTAGCCATATCCTTAGCAGGATAGTTCATGACAGTTTTGCTTTCATATAGTTATACTTTAGTAGTGGAGTGAAACATTATTTGCTGTTTTTGAAAGTTAATTTAACTTTATTAAATACTTAGCGGATATGTTTCTATCTTGTGATAAATGAAACCAAATAACGAACATTACATGAACAAATTCAGCGCATTACTTTTACTGATTTTTTTGTCAGTCTCCGTGCAGGCTCAACAGAAACCTGGGGTAGGCCAGCTCAGCACCAATTATAAGCACAATCCGATCGGCACAAATGTATTGCCGCCTCAGTTCAGCTGGAAATCGACATCTACCGACAGAGATGTGATGCAAAAAGCTTATGAGTTAAGAGTTGCTATCAGTGATAAGGATATTTTAAATGGAAAGAATCTGACCTGGCAAAGCGGTAAAGTAAATACTGACCAATCTACACATGTCCTATACGGCGGTCCGGCGTTAAAGGCAAAGCAACGTTATTTCTGGCAGGTACGAATCTGGGATAACCATGGGAAATCTTCTGGCTGGAGTGCGGTTAATTTCTGGGAAACAGGGCCGGCATCAGCAAGTGACTGGACAGCAAAATGGATACAGTCAGACAAGCCGACTGAAGGTAAAGTTTGTCCAGCTCCTATGTTTGCTCGGAGTTTTGATCTGACAAAACCGGTTAAGCAAGCTAGATTATACATCACATCGCATGGCTTATATGAAGCTAAAATAAACGGACAGAAAATAAGCGATCATTATTTTAGGCCTGGATGGACCAGCTACAAAAAGCGATTGCAGTATCAGGTTTATGATGTAGCCAGTTTCCTGAAAGCAGGGAAAAATGCTGCGCTGGTGACGATTGGTGATGGCTGGTACCGCGGAAACCTTGAATTTAACCATAAACGTAATTTGTACGGAAAAGAGGTTGGGCTGCTGTTCCAGCTGGAAATAGAATATGCAGACGGCAATAAGGAAATGATCAACTCCGATCAAAATTGGAAGGTTTCATTTAACGGACCCGTAAAGGCTTCTGATATTTATAATGGGGAAACCTATGATGCTCGCCTGGAAAAAAATGCCGCTGCGCAGAGCTTTATTAATAAGGACTGGGAAAAAGTAAAGGTCGTAGATTTTAATTTGGATAACCTTGTTCCTACGACTGGTCCGCCGGTTAAAAAACAGGAGCGTTTTGCTCCCTTAACAGTAATTAAAACCCCTAAAGGTGAAACGGTCATAGATTTTGGTCAGAATCTGGTTGGCTGGGTCCAGCTGAAAATTAAAGGAAGAGCAGGCGATACCGTAACGATAAATCATGCGGAGGTATTGGATAAGGACGGGAACTTTTATACCGAAAACCTAAGAAATGCAAAACAGGAAAATAAATATGTACTGAGTGGCAACAGAACCGATATACTGGAGCCTCATTTCACCTTTCAGGGATTCAGGTACATCAGGATTAAAGGATATGCTGGTATGCTGGATAGTACGACTGTGAATGCAATCGCGGTTTATTCTAATATGGCCCCTACAGGGAAGTTTCATACCTCAAATCTGTTGTTAAACCAGCTGCAACATAATATTCAGTGGGGACAAAAAGGGAACTTTGTGGATGTTCCAACTGACTGCCCGCAGCGCGATGAACGCTTAGGATGGACAGGGGATGCCCAGGTTTTCTTTAAAACTGCAGCCTATAATATGGATGTTGCATCGTTTTTCGATAAATGGCTACAAGACCTGAAAGCAGATCAACATCAAACGGGGAACGTTCCGGTGGTGATCCCGGATGTCCGCACAATTAAGAATGCGGGATCTGCAGGATGGGGTGACGTGGCAACGATTATTCCATGGGACTTTTATAACGCGTATGGAGACGAAGCGTTGCTTGCCCGGCAGTACAGCAGCATGAAAGCCTGGGTAGAGTATATCCGCAGCATCAGCAAAAATAATCTATGGAACAGCGGTCCGCATTATGGCGACTGGTTATTCTATACCATGGCTGATGATCGGGATGGCAAAGCTGCTATCACGGATAAATTCTTCATTGCCCAGGCGTTTTATGCACATTCTACACAAAACCTGATCAATGCCGCTAAAGTACTTCATAAGGAAGCCGATGTAAGCAGCTATACTGATCTGCTTGCAGCTATTAAAAAGGCCTTTATGGAAGAGTATGTAACGCCATCTGGAAGATTGGTTTCCAGTTCACAGACCGCCTATGTACTGGCTTTAAACTTTGATCTTTTACCTGAAAATTTAAGGGAGCAGGCGGCCAAAAGGCTGGCAGATAACGTAGCGGCTTATGGTAACCATTTAACCACAGGGTTTTTAGGAACTCCATATCTGTGCCATGTGCTTACCCGCTTCGGTTATAACGATGTGGCCTATAAACTGCTGCTGCAGGAAACCTATCCTTCCTGGCTTTATCCGGTAAAAAAAGGCGCTACAACAATATGGGAACGTTGGGATGGCATCAAGCCCGACGGGTCTTTTCAGGCCGTTAGCATGAATTCTTTCAACCATTATGCTTATGGTGCCATTGGCGATTGGATGTACCGGACGATAACCGGCATTTCGGAAGCTGCACCTGGCTATAAGCAGATCCTGATCGCACCCAAACCAGGTGGGAACCTTAGCAATGCTTCTGCAGAGCTGGAAACCATTTATGGTAAAGTGAGATCTGCATGGACAATTGACGGGGACAAAACAAAGCTTGATATTATTATTCCCCCAAATACCACGGCGAAGGTTGTTTTGCCGGCAACTGCAAATAAAACAGTAACAGAGTCAGGTACTGCTATCAACAAGGTCAAGTCCTTAGACCACATTAAAAGTGTAGCAAACAATACCGAGCTGACAGCGGGATCTGGTACTTATCATTTTGAATACTAACCAAACATTCGGGTATGAACCTAAAAAGAAGAAATTTTATAAAGATCAGCTCCTTTGCCACAGCAAGTTTTGCGCTACTAGGGCCAAAGGGATCTGCTGCCATACCAAATGATGATTTACCAGAGATATCATCTGCAGCCAGGGAAGATCTGGCAAAAAACTTTGCTACGCCTCCAGATGCGTCCAAATCTTCCTGCTATTGGTGGTGGTTTAACGGCTTGGTAGACAAGGAAGGCATTACCCGGGATATGGATGAATTCAAGTCAAAGGGAATGGGAGAGGTGTTGTTGGTAAACTCAGCTGGTGGCCTCGGTGGTGTGCCTTTTCCGCAGGGAGCTAAATTTATGTCCGAGGACTGGAAGGAACTTTACCGGCATGCCATGAAAGAAGCAAAACGCGTGGGGATTGAAGTGGGCATCAATATGAGCTCGGGCTGGTGCATGGGTGGTCCATGGATTGAGCCGGAAAACTCCGGACGCTGGTATCTTCAGTCGGAAATGAGCTTAAGCGGTCCACGCAAATTTTCAGGCAACTTGCCATTACCGGGAAACAGGACGGGCTACGATAAAGTTTTCAATCCGCCAGGATTTAAAGACTACATTGATCTTCCATTGGAAAAACTGGACTATCGTGATACAGCGATTGTGGCTATACCGGATACCGGAGGGCAAAATAACCGGATCACTGGCGATCGCGCAGAAGTCCTGGCCGCAAAGACCAATCATAGGGATCTGAGTAATTTTGCGAAGGCAAAGGAGGTGATGAATCCGGTAAAGCAGCCCTGGAACAACTCATCAGCCGATAGGCCGATTCCAACGGAGCAAGTCATTGACCTTACAGATAAGGTAAAAGACGGTTACCTGGACTGGGAAGTGCCTGCCGGTAACTGGAAAATCATTCGTACGGGACACCGGATGACAGGCTCCAGACTGATGATTGCACAACCGGAGGCAGACGGACTTTCCGTGGATTGGTTTGACCGCAAAGGGGTGGAAATTCAGTTTCAGCACCTGGGTAAAATGTTTATTGAAGAAGCGGCAAAAGTAGGGAACAAACCAAAATATTTCTGCGATGACAGTTTTGAGGACGGTTTTCCCAATTGGACCGCAAAGATTATTGAGCACTTCCAAAATTACCGCGGTTATGATCCCAAACCGTATCTGCCTGTCCTGTCGGGTTATTTGATCGGAAGTGCAGAAATATCTGATCGCTTTTTGCATGATTACAGGAAAACGCTGGGAGACTGCATGGCCGATGAGCACTATAAGCGTTTTGCAGAACTTTGTCACGAGCAGAGCATGTTGGTGCAGAACGAGTCGGCAGGACCAAGCCGTTCGGGGACCATTTGTCTGGATGGACTTAAAAATCTCGGGCGCAGCGATTTTCCTATGGGCGAATTCTGGCTTGGACCAAATCATCAGGATGAAAGTACATTGACAGATGATAAGACCTACGGGGTCTCGAGACTGGATTATGGCCATAACAAAGTAACGAAAATGGTGGCTTCGGCATCACATATTTATGGTAAGGCAACCGCCTCTGCTGAGGCTTTTACGACCATGAGGCATTGGACGGATTACCCAGGTTCTTTGAAGCAGTCGCTGGACCGGGCATTCTGCGAAGGCATAAACCGCATCGCGATCCATACTTCTACGGCTACGCGTCCACAGGACGGTAAGCCAGGTTATGAATATGGTGCAGGTACGCATTTCAATCCGAATGTGACCTGGTGGGAAAAATCAGGGCCGTTCTTCGACTATATCGGGCGATCACAGTATTTGCTCCGGTCGGGTAAATTTGTAGCAGATGTGCTTTTTTATAATGGAGATTGGGCACCCAATCTGGTGGAACAAAAACATGTAGATCCAGCGTTGGGTAAAGGTTACGACTATGACGTATGCAACGAGGAAGTGCTGCTTACACGGGTAAGCGTGAAAAACGGCAGGTTAACTTTACCAGATGGCATGAGTTACCGGGTTTTGGTTTTGCCAGATACGGAAAGAATGCCGCTTGCTGTGATTACCAAAATTAGCGGCCTTGTTAAACAGGGTGCAACCGTGATCGGGAGCAGACCGGTGATGGACTCTGGGCTCAAAAATTATCCGAAATGTGATGATGCAGTGAAAGTTACTGCCAGGCAACTATGGGGTAAAACGGATCAAAATAGTGTGAGGCTGAATAATTATGGCAAGGGGAGGGTTTTTGCCAAAGGATCAATCCGGGAGATATTAATAAATGACGGCATCCAGCCAGATTTTGAATATACAGGTGGGGACGGAGATCTTATCGATTTCATTCACCGCAGTACTCCTGAAGCAGAAATTTACTTTGTTTCCAACAGACATGGTAAGCCGGTGCTTTCAAATTGTAGGTTCAGGGTTAAAAATCGTAATCCTGAAATCTGGGATCCGGTTTTGGGAACAATTAAAAAAGAAGTAAATTTTCGTGATGTAAATGGAAGGGTTGAAATTCTTTTGCAATTTGAGGCCTTCCAGTCCTGGTTTGTGGTGTTCCCTAAGCAGTCGGCAGTTGCCAGGAAAACAAGCCCCAATTTCCCCGACCTAATGCCTGTCAAGGAGCTGGAAGGTTCCTGGAATGTTGCGTTCGATACCCAATGGGGCGGGCCGGAATCAGTAGTTTTTGACCACCTTGAGGATTGGAGCCGACACACCGATAACCGGATCAAATATTTTTCAGGGAAAGCCAGCTATACCAAAACCTTTGATTATGATGGACTTTTAAATAAGCCGGTTTACCTGGACCTGGGGGTCGTTAAAAATATAGCAGAGCTGAAGCTTAACGGTAAAACGCTGGGTGTGCTATGGACAAGCCCCTGGAGGATAGAGATCACCAAAGCATTGAAACAAAAAGACAATCGGCTGGAAATAGAAGTGATCAATCTTTGGCCGAACCGGCTGATCGGAGATGCCGCTTTGCCTCAGGCACAGCGCGTCACCAATACAAATATCAGTTTTAAGAAAGACGCGCCGCTATTGCCATCAGGGCTATTGGGGCCTGTGGTTATTAAAATAGAAACCTGAATAAGCTTACCGCTTACAGAACACAACGAGTAAGCTTTTCAAGCTTCATCACCGATAAAGAACAAATTATATACTGATGAAAAATAGGTGTAATTCAGTAAATTCGGGCATGACAGTACATGACAGAAGTGTACTGTGATTGCTCTATTTTAGTCGGACCAAATTAAAAACCTTAAACATGCAGATTCTTTTAGGAGTTATTTTCCATTTCATCGGCGGCTTTGCCTCCGGTAGTTTTTATATCCCTTTTAAAAAAGTTAGAAGCTGGTCCTGGGAAACCTATTGGATCGTTGGGGGACTGTTCTCCTGGCTGATCGTTCCGCCTTTGGCTGCCTGGTTAACGATTCCTGGTTTCATGGACATCATTTTCCAGACTGATGGTAAAATATTACTGCTAACGTATTTCTTCGGTTTGTTATGGGGAATAGGGGGATTAACCTACGGTTTGGGTGTACGTTACCTCGGTATCTCGTTGGGTAGTACCATTATCCTGGGCCTTTGCTCGGTATTTGGTGCTTTGATCCCTTCTTTGTATTATGATTTTAACCCGACAGCAGGTAAAGACAGTCTGTCCGATATGGCCGCCAGCCAATGGGGACAAATGGTATTGCTTGGCTTACTGGTATGCGTAATTGGCATTGTCATATGCGGACTGGCAGGAAGTATGAAAGAGAAAGACCTGGTGGCTGCAGGAAAAGCAGATCCTTCCAATAAAGAATATAAGCTCGGTATTGGATTGATCGTGTCCATTGTATCAGGTGTTTTAAGCGCATGCTTTGCCTTTGGTATCGACGCGGGTAAGGATATGGCCCATCATGCCAATGAAGCATGGAAAGCAATCAATCCGGAACAGGGAGAGTTTCTTTTTCAGAACAACGTAACCTATGTGGTGATTTTATGGGGTGGCTTAACCACCAATTTATTTTGGTGTATGCTGTTAAATTTCCGCAATAAATCCTTTGGTGATTATTCGGACAAAAAAGCGCCATTACTTAAAAACTATATCTTCTCTGCACTGGCAGGTACCACCTGGTTTTTGCAATTCTTCTTTTATGGAATGGGAGAAAGTAAACTGGGTAACGGCGCAAGTGGATGGATCCTGCACATGGCTTGTATCATTCTGGTTGCCAATGGCTGGGGGCTGTTCTTTAAGGAATGGAGTGGCGTAAAGAAAAAGACTTTTGGTACCGTTATTTCAGGAATTATAATTCTTATCTTATCTATACTCATAGTGGGGTATGGAAATTCAATTAAATAAAACAAAAACAATTAATTTAAATACTTTTATGAGTACTCGGACAACTGATTTTAAACATGTAAGCTATTTGTGGGATGAAGCAAAGGCTGCGGAAATGGCCGGTGATGAAGTGGCACTGTTAATCTACCGTTCAAATTTATTAGGTGCTGATTTGCGTTTAACCAATTATGGGGGAGGCAATACTTCATGTAAGGCGATCGCTAAAGATCCGCTTACGGGAGAAGATGCAGAAATTATGTGGGTAAAAGGATCTGGTGGAGATCTGGGAACTTTAAAAAGAAGCGGACTTGCAGCTTTATATGTAGACCGCCTGCGTAACCTTAAAAATATCTACAGAGGCCTGTCCCATGAAGATGAAATGGTGGAACTTTTTAACCATTGCATATACGACCTGCAGTCTAAAGCGCCATCTATTGACACACCTTTGCATGGCTTTTTGCCATTTGCACATATTGATCACCTGCACCCGGATGCAGCAATCGCTATTGCCGCAGCTAAAGATGGGGAACGTATTACTAAAGAATTGTTTAACGGAACAATTGGCTGGGTGCCATGGCAAAAACCTGGTTTTGAGCTGGGTCTGATGCTTCGCCAGTGCCTGGATGAAAATCCTGGTATCAGAGGTATTATGTTAGGTTCCCATGGCTTGTTTACCTGGGGCAATACCGCTTACGAGAGTTATATCAATACGCTTGAGGTTATCGAGAAGTGTGCAGAATACCTGGAAGAAAACTATGGCAAAAAAGGTCCCGTATTTGGTGGCCGGAAAATAGAAAGCGCAGAAAAGGAACAACGGAACAAACAGGCTGCGGCTATCGCTCCGGTATTGAGAGGTTTCTGCTCAAGCGAAAGACATATGGTTGGTCATTTTACCGATGATGCCAGGGTATTGGAATTTATCAATTCTAATGATCTTGATCGCCTTGCACCATTAGGTACAAGCTGTCCTGACCACTTTTTACGCACCAAGATCAGTCCGCTGGTATTGAAACTGGAGCCTAATGAAGATCTTACTGACATTAAATCATTAAAGGAAAGATTAGCGCCTGAATTTGAAGCTTACAGAAAAATGTATGCTGAATATTACAATTCATGCAAACACAGCAATAGCCCTGCAATACGCGATGCCAATCCCGTAATTATTCTTTATCCAGGTATCGGAATGTTCTCTTTTTCGAAAGACAAACAAACTGCCAGGGTAGCAGCGGAATTCTACACCAATGCCATCAACGTAATGAAAGGCGCAGAAGCCATTTCTGAATACACTTCTTTACCGAGACAGGAAGCGTTTAACATTGAATATTGGTTGCTGGAAGAAGCGAAGCTGCAAAGAATGCCTAAGCCGAAACCGCTTTCAGGAAAGATTGCCCTGATTACCGGAAGTGCTGGTGGTATTGGAAAGGCTATTGCCCGTAAGTTTGTAGAAGAAGGCGCCGTAGTGGTGCTGAACGATATGAATGCCGAACGTTTGCAAGGTGCCGGAGAGGAGTTTACCGCTAAATTTGGTAAGGACAGCTATGCGACTGCGGTGCTGAACGTAACCAGTGCTGAAGATATTGCTGCCGCCTTTGATGTTGCTGCGCTTGCTTTTGGCGGTGTAGACATTGTGGTGAACAATGCTGGTCTTTCGATCTCAAAAACCATAGCAGACCATACTGAAAAAGATTGGGACCTGCTATATGATGTACTGGTAAAAGGTCAGTTCTTTATCACCCAGGCCGCTGCGGCAGTCATGCAGAAACAGGAAATAGGTGGCGATATCCTAAACATTGTGAGCAAAAATGCGCTGGTTAGCGGGCCAAATAATGCAGGTTATGGTAGTGCTAAGGCTGCTCAGCTGCACCTAAGCAGATTGAATGCTGCTGAACTGGGTGCAGACGGTATACGTGTAAATGTGGTTAACCCAGATGCAGTGATCAGTGATAGCAACATCTGGGCCGGTGGCTGGGCTGAAGGTCGTGCAAAAGCTTACGGAATTACCGTTGCTGAGTTGCCTGCTTATTACGCAAAGCGTACCTTGCTGAATGAAATAATTTTGCCGGATGATATTGCCAATGCTTGCTTCGCTTTTGTGGGTGGACTGCTAAACAAATCAACCGGTAATGTATTAAATGTGGACGGTGGTGTAGCTAATGCCTTTGTCCGTTAAAAAAATAAGAAATGAAACTAGAAAATCATCAGATAGAATCACACAATAGCGAACTTTTGCCTAAACATCAGCGTAAGCTGGCTTTTGTTACAGACGAAGTTGCAAATGCACAGGAAATCATTCAAAAGCTGGTTGATTTCCAGATTGGAATTCCAAGTTGGGCACTGGGTACTGGAGGAACACGTTTCGGACGCTTTTCTTCAGGTGGTGAACCCCGCAATATCGAAGAGAAAATTGAAGATATAGGCCTGCTGCATAAACTGAATGCAGCAAGTGGATCAATCTCGCTGCATATTCCCTGGGATACCGCAGATAATGTACCTGCCATTAAGGCACTGGTTGCACAGCACGGCTTAAGTTTTGATGCCATGAACTCTAATACGTTTCAGGATCAGGCCAACCAGCCATACAGCTATAAATTTGGCTCTTTGCAGCATGTAGATAAAGCCGTAAGAAAGCAGGCAATTGAACACAATATTGAGGTGATCCGCCAGGGGGTGGAACTGGGTTCTAAAGCACTTACCGTGTGGTTGGCCGATGGTTCGTGCTTTCCGGGACAACTGAACTTCAGAAAAGCCTTCCAAAACACGTTGGAAAGTCTGCAGGAAATATATGCGGCTTTGCCGGCCGACTGGAAAGTATTTGTTGAGTACAAAGCTTTCGAGCCAAACTTCTATTCTACAACAGTTGGCGACTGGGGACAATCTTTATTGTATGCTACTAAACTGGGGCCTAAAGCCTTTACCTTGGTAGATCTTGGTCACCATTTGCCAAATGCAAATATCGAGCAGATCGTTTCCTTGTTGCTGATGGAAGGAAAACTGGGCGGTTTCCATTTTAACGATTCTAAATACGGTGATGATGATTTAACCGCAGGCAGCATGAAACCTTACCAGCTGTTCCTGATCTTCAATGAACTGGTTGAAGGAATGGACGCACGTGGTATGAACCATCGCGAAGATCTGGGCTGGATGATCGATGCATCTCATAATGTTAAGGATCCCCTGGAAGACCTTTTGCAATCTGTTGAAGCCATTATGCTCGCTTATGCACAGGCATTATCAGTAGATCGTGCAGCATTGCAACAGGCACAGGCCGAAAACGATGTTGCCCGTGCACAAGAAGTCCTTCAGCAGGCATTTCGTACAGATTTGCGCCCACTGGTAGCGGAAGCTCGTTTGCGCGCAGGTGCAGCCTTAGCGCCGCTTGAGCTGTTCAGGAATAGTAATGTAAGACAAGAATTGATAAAAAGCCGTGGTTTAAAAACTGTAGCAACTGGATTATAATTAATGGGATTAAAGATGAAGCCGACTCCTGTAATAGCTGTGTTTGATGTAGGTAAAACAAATAAGAAACTGTTTCTCTTTGATGAACAGTATAAGATTGTTTTCGAAAGATCGGCCAGGTTCCTGGAGACAGTTGATGAGGATGGAGACCCTTGCGAGAACCTGGAAAGCTTAAGGCTGTCAATTTTTGATTCCCTTAGGGAAGTGTTTAAAAATCCTGCCTTTGAGGTAAAGTCCATCAATTTTGCGACCTATGGGGCCAGCTTTGTGTACATCGATGAGGATGGCAAACCGCTGGCGCCACTTTACAATTACCTCAAGGAATATCCGCAGGCTTTGCTGGATCAGTTTTACAATACTTATGGTGGAACAGCTGAGTTTTCCAACCGCACGGCCTCCCCGGTTCTTGGAAGCCTGAACTCGGGAATGCAGCTCTACCGCATAAAGTATGAAAAGCCTGAGCTGTTTAAGCAAATAAAGTATGCGCTTCACCTTCCGCAGTACTTAAGTTATCTGATTTCCGGAGAGGCCTATTCTGATATTACGAGTATAGGATGCCACACCAACTTGTGGGATTTTACAAAAAATGATTACCATGAATGGGTTAGAAAAGAAGGTATTATCGATAAGCTGGCACCCATTGTGGCTTCTGACAGTGTGATACCGGCTGCCTTCCCAGGCAATAATTATGCAGTGGGACCTGGTTTTCATGATAGTTCGGCCGCATTGGTTCCTTACCTGGTTAATTTCCATGAACCTTTTGTGCTGCTTTCTACCGGTACATGGTGCATCAGCTTAAATCCATTCAATTCCACTCCGCTTACTGCTGAAGAACTCGAGAACGACTGCCTTTGTTATCTGCAGTACGAAGGTAAGCCCGTGAAAGCCTCGCGGCTTTTTGCTGGATATGAACATGAGCAGCAGGTGAAAAGAATTGCGGCACACTTTGGTACAGATGTAATTGCGTATCGCTCCGTTCCATTCGATCCTAAGCTGATCGAGCAGATCAAGCTGATGAATAAAGGAACTGAGCTTACCGAAGAGATCTCCAAAGGTCTGAAAGAATCTCCTTTTGCAAAAAGGGATCTCCATGCTTATCCTTCAGCTATAATGGCTTATCATCAGCTGATCTTGGATCTGGTAAATCAGCAATTCATTTCAACGAGCAGGGTGCTTAATGGGACAGAAGTAAAACGGATATTTGTAGATGGCGGCTTTAGCAAGAACTCGATATTTATGAACTTACTCGCCACTGCTTTCCCGGAGTTGGAGGTGTTTGCTGCATACATGGCGCAGGCCACAGCGGTTGGTGCAGCGCTGGCGATCCATAAATCCTGGAACACAAAAGCTTTACCTAATGATATCATTGAATTGAAATATTATGCCGGGGGAACCGTTTTATACTAAATTAGTGCTATATTAATCTTTAGAGCCGGTATGCCGCCGGCTCTATTGGTTTAAAATAAAACCTAGCGCATAATAGAACGAATGAAGCCAGTGCCATTTTCTGAATATATCCAGGTTGATGAATATTCCTCAACGCCCAAATACTTACAGCTGACGAATTCCATTCTGAGCGCCATAGAATCCGGTAAAATTCAAAAGGATTATTTGCTGCCCTCGATCAATGAGCTAAGTTATGAGCTGGAAATATCCAGAGATACGGCCGAAAAGGGCTATAAATACCTGAAAAAAATTGGTGTCGTGGGTTCAGTGCCAGGTAAGGGATATTACATCATCAGTACTGATTTCCGACGGACGCTAAAGATCTTCCTGCTTTTCAATAAGCTCAGCGCTCATAAAAAGATTATTTACGATGCTTTTATAAAGGCTCTAGGGGATCATGTGGCTGTAGATTTTTATATCTATAATAACGATTTTAACCTCTTCAAAAAACTCCTTTCTAATAAAAAGGAAGACTATTCTCATTATGTGATCATTCCGCATTTCATGGAAGGGCACGATCATGTGCATGAAGTGATCAATCTGATCCCCAAAGAAAAACTGGTGATATTGGATAAGCTGGTTCCAGGTGTAAGCGGGGAGTATGCTGCGGTTTATGAGAACTTCGAAAATGACATTTATAATGCCCTGGACCAGGCCCGGGATCATTTAGGGAAATACCATACCATTAAGATCATTATGCCAAAGCGGAGTTACTATCCAATTGAAATCCTGAAAGGGTTTTATCGCTTTTGCCAGCAATATGCCTTTACACCAAAGGTCGTAAATCAGGTGATGACAGAAGAAATCCTGGAGGGCGAAGTGTACATCAACCTGATGGAAGATGATCTGGTGGTGCTTATTGAAAGGATCATTAACCTCAAACTAAAGCTGGGAAAAGATGTTGGGGTGATCTCTTATAATGAAACGCCTTTAAAGAAGATCATTTTAAATGGAATTACAACCATATCCACAGACTTCAGGCAAATGGGGGAGATGACGGCTAAGCTTATACTCGAGAATTCCAAGGAACATCTTGAAGTGCCCTTTCATTTGACACTGAGGGCTTCTTTGTAACGCGATCTATCATATCCGACCGCTTACTGATTCATAATGCATCGAGTTGCACTTCGGTAGCTAAAATTGTAATATTATCCATTTTTGGTTTATTTGATACAAATTTACTTGCTGAAAAAGTGGTTGTTTTGAAATCTTTCAGCCTATTAATATAGCTGATTTCGCTGTATGGGACGCGTTATCGGCTTTAAAAAGATTGGGTAGTGGTTTGTTGAAACATTGCCCACTGCAACAAGGCTTATAGGTAGTAGAAGAAAATTGTCCATTATTTCCCTAAAAAGGTCTATTTTTTTAGCGCCTTTATATCTACAATATTGTATCGTCAATAATATAACCAAATATTTAAACCAATCTCAACTAAACAGATATGAAAAAAGCTATACTCATTTTTACATGGGTATTCTCCCTTCTGCTTTTCCACAAAGCAATGGCGCAGACTGTAAATATCCGGGGAAAAATCACTGAAGAAGGTATGCCTTTGCCTGGCGTAGGTATTAAAGTGAAAAACTCCAAGGTGTCTACATCAACAAATTCGAATGGGGAATTCTCAATCCAGGCTTCCGGGACAGATATTTTGGTGCTCACCTTTGTGGGTTATAAAACAAAGGAAGTACCCATAAACGGCCGTAGTTTTATTGCTGAGGTTATGGAAGTCGGCAAGCAGCAGCTGAATGAAGTTGTGGTGGTTGGTTATGGTGAACAGAAAAAGATCACCACTACGGGGGCCATTTCTTCTGTGTCTGGTGAGGACCTGGTAAGGGCACCGGTTGCGGGCATCAGTAATGCCTTGATAGGCATGGCACCCGGCTTGCAGGCCGTTCAGAATTCAGGTGAATTTGGCAGTGATAAAGCGACGATTTATATCCGCGGGATGGCTACACTGAATTCGACAGGAAGGGACCCGCTGATTATGATAGATGGTGTGGAAAGGGATACCTATAATAACCTGGACCCCAATGAAATTGAGTCTGTCAATATCCTGAAGGATGCCTCTTCTACTGCTGTATTTGGTGTGCGGGGTGCAAATGGCGTAATCCTCATCACTACTAAGCAAGGAAAAATAGGTAAACCTAAGCTGAATTTTACCAGCAATGTGGCAGCCATACAGCCTTCTGTATTGCCTAAATTGCTCCAGTCTTACGAGTATGCGCTGCTTCGTAATGAAGCAGAACGGAATATGGGTAAAACCCCCAGTTTTACAGACGAAGATATCAGGCTTTATCAAACCGGAGAAGATCCAATCTTTCATCCAAGTAAAAACTGGATGGATGAACTGATCAAGCCTTTTTCCTTTCAGCAATCTTATAATACAAATATCTCCGGAGGTACTGAAAAATTAAAGTATTTCACCTCAATAGGGTATTTTAACCAAAGCGGAGGATATCATCAGCCTGAACAGGATCTGGGCTTTCCTTTTAAGCAAAATTATGATAAGTATAATGTACGGATGAACTTTGATTTTAATCCGGTTAAGGACCTGACCATCTCCCTGAAATTAGGAAACCAGATCACAGACAATTCTATTCCAAATGGTGGTGCATGGGGTGCGTTCGACAAAGCGGGCAGTACATCGCCCATGACGAGCCCGGGTTTTGTGGATGGGAAATATATTGAAAAGATAATCGGACTGCCAACTGGTGTTCTAAATTTTAACCCATGGGGGCAAGCGGGTCCAACCAGTACCGGTGGGGCATTTGTGACAGAGGATTATTCGAGTACAGTGAATACCAATATCCTGGTAAAATATAACCTGGATAAACTAACCCCTGGATTATCCATCAGGGCGATGGGTGCGTATGACAGTTACTATTTAAAGCACAGTTCACGGACCAGCAATTTTGCAGCTTATACGATCATTAAAGATGCGGCAAGCCCGGGTGGTTATATCATGTATCAAAGTGCTAATGAGGGACCGTTTTCCAGTCTGTCGGAAACGGTTGCCGACAATAATAAATGGAGGAAGATGTATGCTGAGGCTGCAATAGATTATAAGCGGAGTTTTGGAGGCAAACATAATGTAACGGCTTTGGTGCTGGCCAATATGCAAAAAGAGTATGATCCTTCCCTGGAATATAAATTGCCGACCGGTTATTTAGGGCTGGTATCCAGGATAACTTACGATTATAAAAACCGCTATTTAAGTGAGTTCAATATGGGCTATAATGGTTCGGAGAACTTTCCCGAAGGAAAGCGTTTTGGATTTTTCCCTTCTGTTTCCCTTGGTTGGGTAGCCAGTGAAGAACCCTTTTTTCCTAAAAGTAACTGGATTACCTTCCTGAAATTCAGGGGCTCCTATGGTGAAGTTGGAAATGATAAGATTGGCTTCAGTCGCTACCTTTACCTGAACGGGCCATACTCCACAACCAATGGGGGATACCAGGCGGTAGTTTTTGGTGAAGCAGGCACCAATATGACCCGCTATAACATGTATAGGGAAGGCAAGATCGGTAACCCTGATGTAACCTGGGAAAGGGCAAAGAAATTAGATGTCGGTGCTGAGCTCAGGTTTCTTTCTGACCGCCTGTCTTTGACGGGGGATTATTTTGAAGAGAAAAGGGATAATATTCTCTGGACACTCTCTACCGTTCCGGAACTGGTTGCTGCAACCTTACCGGCTGCCAACATCGGTAAAGTTGAAAACCATGGCTATGAACTGGAACTTGGGTTTAAAGATAAAGCCGGAGCGTTTGGCTATTGGCTTAAAGGTGGTTATGCTTTCGCCAAAAATAAGATCATTTTTCAGGATGAGGCGCAAAGGGCATATCCTTACCTGCAAAAAACAGGCCTGCCTATTAATCAGCGTTTTGGCTTAACATTCGAAGGCTTTTATAATAGCATGGATGAGATAAATGATCCCAACCGTCCAATATCCCAATGGGAGGAAGGTGGTTTACAGCCTGGCGATATGAAGTATAAGGATCTGAATGGAGATGGTAAGATCACTACCGACGATATGGGGCCTATTGGTCATTCAGACTGGCCTGAAATCACCTATAGCGTTTCTGGCGGATTGAGCTGGAAAGGGTTCGATCTGTCCTTCCTGTTCCAGGGCACAGATAATGTTTCAGTAAGCTTTAGCTCGGCTGCAGCCTATCCCTTTATAACCGACTGGGGTTCGGCCCAGC
>CAMLDJ010000009.1 GCA_946478755.1 uncultured Pedobacter sp.
ATATCAGGAACTGGAAGTACCGGGGCCAGCTATTGAAGGCCGATTGTGGATTGCTGTGCAGGCTATGGCGCACTGCTATTATTACCAGGAGGAAAATGGATTAAAATGCGGAACGGAGATCTGGCAAAAAGGGCAGGTTATTTTCTGCCCTTCCAGTTTGTTAGCGGATGAGCCCCGGACCACCTATATTGCCATGCTTGAACAAAGCGAAACACTGTCCATAGTTTACGCTGAACTGCTGGATCTGATGAACAGATATCCAAACATCGATGCTGCTATTCAGTCTCATGTTTTAAAACGGGAATATTATAGTCACAGGCGGAATTTACTACTGAATCAACGTCCACTGGAACGGGTAAGGCAGTTTCGCGCCGAAAATCAGGCATTTTTAAACTGCAGCAGCCAGGAAGTTCAGGCGATGCATTTGAATATGTCACTACGTTCCTATATCGACCAGATCAATAAACTGAAGTGATCGCTATTCAGATTTGCATGTTAAGAGTATGCAAACCTGCATAGCTAGCAGAGGATAAGCATCCTAAATTTGATTACGAAATCAAAAAAATGGCTGGTTATGAAAATTGCTAAACTCATTACTTATCTCTTCATACTGCTCTGGCTATATGCCGCGGCAAATAAGCTGATGGACTTTCAAAAATTTAAAGTACAGATCGGACAATCGCCAATACTTACCGATTATGCTGTGCCTATTGCCTGGATCATACCCGGTCTGGAAATTCTGATCGCCATTGTCCTGGTGTTTGAAACTACACGGTTGGCAGGTCTTTATGCATCCTTTGGTCTCATGACCATGTTTACGGCCTACATTGTCATTATACTCGGCTTTTCGGAAAGTATACCCTGTTCCTGTGGGGGAATACTTGAAAAGATGGGCTGGACCGAACACCTGGTATTTAACAGCTGCTTCGTGCTGCTGGCTTTAACAGGCGTCATCATAGAAACCAAGTCTGACTACCACAACCTCAGTTATGAAGAGCTATAAGATATTTTATTGCAATAGAATCAGGCGATGCCCAAAACCTGTAACAGAGTAGGCATTAAACTAAAAACAAAAACAATGAAAAAACAATTTTTAACACTCGCTATACTGGCTACAGTAGCCGTAGGCGGGGCATTTGCAGGAGGTGCAAAAGTGAATTCTTCCTCAATTGATCAGGGATCACCTTTCAATGAGAATGGCGATTGTGAAACCCCTACTGCGGTATCGCCGTTTCAAACTTGTGAGATTACGCCAAGCCTTATACAATGTACACTTCAGATCGGCGGAAATGCGTATATCTACAATCCAGAAACAGAATCCTGTACCACACCATTGTACAGACAATAATCAATTCGGTTAATTAATCGAATACCCGCAGTTACAGTAATGTAATTGCGGGCTATCTCCATTGATCATTATGAAAAAAATCTATAAACGCATACTAATGGCGATTCTCTTTCCAGTTGTCATCATGTCTGTATTGGCTGGCATTTACTACTTTAAACAAAACGCTAAAACTTATCATTTTGAAAGAAATTTGATAAGTGTGATAAAGGGGGTTAAAGTGATGGATATTCGTTACAACTCGTTTTATTTTGCTGGTTTTACCGGAGTGCATCTATATCTGGGCAATAAGACCGCGTCTAAGTATCTCCTTAGGGTAAATACTCCACTAACCGACACACAAAGTATTCACCTGCAGATCCATAAACAAGACCTAAAAAAAGGCACTTATAAAGTCACAGTCGATTCAACAAACTTTTACCTGATGGATGGAAACACCCGCACCATTATTAAGGGAAGAACCGGTGAATGGAGGGGCAAGCGGGATCTTATAGGTGTTCCATACTTTTCTCAAAACATCCCAGTCAATGATCACACCATGATCTGCAGGTTTGTGAGTTTCAAAACGCATACCAACAGCCTTAGAAAAGTGTCTTATACCCTTCCGCCTATTACAAATGGAACACTACTAAAAAAGCAGGTTGACGGAATATTTTGTACAGATGGGCTCTTGCAATACCATAAACAGCTGAACCTGCTCAGCTACCTGTATTTTTACAGAAATGAGATTCTGCTGATGGACACCAATCTTAATCTGATCAAAAAAATAAAAACTATAGATCCTGTTGATACTGCTAAATTCAAAGTTTCGAAAATTGAATCTGATCAACGCATTACCTTTTCATCTCCACCTTTAATGGTTAATGCAAACAGTTCCAACTATGGAAATCTAATGTTTGTTGAATCTAAAATACAGGCGAAGAATGATCAGGAGGTCAGGTTTAAAAATTCAATGACCATAGATGTTTATGATTTGATTAAACAGCGCTACCTGTATTCTTTTTATATAAGAAACTATGAAAGTCAAAAAACAAGGCAGTTCCAGGTGATTGGCAATTACATTTTTACCCTATCTGATCAATACCTCATCAGGTATTCGATCAAGCTGCCAAAAGAATGAATAACAACCGCACCGGAATGATCCGATGCGGTTTATACTTACTTATCGTCCGTGACGACGAGAACATCCACTTCACGTTCTTCAATTGAAAATTTAAGCCCATGTTTTTCCAATTCCCTCCCAACTAACCTATAATTGCCCAGATCCGTTTCAAAGGAAATGTTGCCCAGCTCCCCTCCATAGTTTGTCTCATCAACTACAGGATATGGAAATTCGTACCAAGAGCTAATATTTGATAGGAATTGATTAATCAATTCTTGTAAAGTGACCTTATTAACCGTTATTTTCGAATCTCTATAGGTCAGTGCACGCGCGCCGTCTCTATAGGTTGTTATCGGAGATGATGATCGGGAAACAACTAAACAAGGCGTCTTCTGTTTCGTCCAGGCAGTTTTTACCTGAAAATATAACTCGAGATCGGTAATCATTTTTCTCTTGATTTTTTCTTTAGAAATTTCTTTCTGGACAGTAACCTGGATATTAAATAGGTTCTCATATCTAAAGATCTTATTTAAATAACTAACGATCGATGCCGTATCTGCTGTTTTTAAAACTACGCGTGCATAAGGCAATAATTGTTGTGAACCAAATTTATCGATACCTTTTCCATATAACTCCCTGAACATCCTTACCAGAGAGGCGTTGGTAAGCACGCCAACCGAGTAGGCTTTCTTGCTGTAATACATAGCTGTTCCCGTAATTCCAGGTACAAATTTTGATATTACCGTACTGTAAATTATATTATCGCTTGTTCCACCGTTGCCATCTACAAACAGCGGTTTGCTATAGTTTATATCTTCTATATAACTATCGGTTTTTTCATAAATCTGCATTGACTTTCCATCCAGCACGTGTTGTATGGTTTCTGCATTCAAATAGCTCCCACTTGTTATATATTTTACGGCCACATTCTGGTCGATCCATGCTACATGCGGGACTGCAGCGTGCGGGAATAGGCTATCTACCATTTTTTCACCATATGCGATCGGCAATGTCATTTTGCGGCTGAAGTTCTTTTCCCACTTTTTTAGCAAAGGAAGTATCACTTTCTCATCCTGTAAACTATTTACAAGAACGATCTGGATCTTGTCTTTGTATTCCTCCTGAAGCTTGAGCAATTTGGGCCATGATTCTATACAGGACACGCAGGCGGTGTTCCAGTAGTCAAGGATCAGTATTTTTCCTTTGAAATCATTCAGTTTGAGCGTCTGCTCAGGATAGTTCAGGAGTTTTGACAGCGTATATCCGGGAACCGGGTCACCTATTTTTAACCGTTTTACCGCTGGCGTTTGTTGCCCAAAACCCGTGATCGTTGCGCATATCAGTAATGCTAGTGTTACAATTGTCTTTGTTTTCATTTTAAAAAATTATGTTAATAGTCTTTATTCTGTTCGAGGTTTGTGTTCTTAGATCTTTCAGATGCAGGTATTGGATAAAGCACATCTGTATCCTGCCAGTTTGGTGTCTTTACAGGACCCAAAACTGCGGCCGCCCTTTTTGTGCGCTTTAGGTCCAGCCACCGATGCGCCCATTCTGCAAAGAACTCGTGTCTTCTTTCTTTTTCAATTGCCATCAGCAGATCTGGCGCCTTATCGAAAGAGAGCTTACCTAAACCTGCCCGCTTTCTGATGACATCCAAATCGTCCCCTGCGTCTTCATATTTACCCAGCATTGCTCTTGCTTCTGCACGGATCAGATACTGCTCTGCAAGCCTGAGCACCATTGAATACTCGGTAACTGTGGTATTCGTTTTCACCTTATACTTAAAGGGATAATGCCAGGTACCTGATGAATTACTGAATTTACCAACCCAGCTGGCCAGTCGCCGATCGCTGGTTTCAAAATCATTTACCAGCTGCTCATTCAAGATTACATTGGTCGCCGCCCCAGGAGCTGTATTCAGTATAAATAACTGTCCCTCTCTGGTATTGATGTTGTTAGACCCGGATGGCATTTGGAAGATCGCTTCAAAGCTGTTCTTTAAAAAAACCTGGTTCAGGTCGTCCAGAATTTTATAGACCTTATCCTGTTCTATTACTGCAGTGGAAAATTTTTCAGCATTGAGCCAATCTTCTCTATACAAATAAGTACGGGCCAGTAAAGCCATTGCTGCAAATTTGTTAGGACGAACCCGTTCCGTTGTCGGGTAGGATTCAGAAAGTTCCTGGCTCGCTTCTGTAAGGTCTTTAATGATCTGCTGATAAACGATTTCTTTTGCTGTAGATGAGGCAGCAGCGTTCACCCGGTAATCGGTAGTTAGTAACAGTGGTATATTTCCAAACAGGTTTGTTAAGTAGAAATAGCAAAACGCACGTATAAACTTCGCTTCTGCTGCAAGCTGTGTTTTTACCGCTGCCGTCACATGGGTTGATACCTCCAGCCCTTCCAAGGCTGAATTGGCATAGTAGATAATCTTATATGGGGACTGCCACAATCCGTTCTGCAATTCGGAATTCGTGGGAGACAGGTTGTTCGTAGAAAACTGTAGTCCGCCAGCGGTTGTATAATCTGTATAGTCATCGGCCGACCGTCCTGCCAACACCGTAACACTACCTACACCTCCACTGGCAAAGGAAATGCTGGTCATCATCTGGGAATAAATCCCCCTTATCGCCGAGGTCGCCAACTCATCATTCAGGTATATTTTCTCACTGGGAATCTGATCTTTAGGCGCATCAATTTCTACAAAGCCTTTACAGGCAGTGCTGAGCATGATCATCGCAAGGCCGATTTGTTTTAAAACTATCTGCTTCATATGGTTATGGATAAAGTTTGTATGGATTAACTATAAACTCAAGGTTATGCCTGCAGCAATGGTGCGCAGGGATGGTAAGGAAAGTACTGAGGGGACTTCGGGGTCCCTGATGTAATCGGTAATGGTGAAAACATTCTGTGCCTGAACGTAAAACCTCAAACCACTCATCCTTAACTTGTTTGTCCAGGTATCGGGAGCCTTCCACGATAATGCAACATTCTTCAGCCTGATAAAAGATGCATCTTCAAAGCGATCAGAAGCGCCTGTTAAACCACTGTATCTGATTGAAGCCCCATTGGGAAGAAAGGATTGAGAGAATTGCTGAACTGACTTTATATCACCTTCATTTCTCCAGCGGTCCATTACGCCTACCGGTTGATTCCCCATCATTCCTGGTATATTAAAATCAGGCAAGCGCACCGTTTTGTCTGCAAACTGGAAGAAAACATCCAGCTGGAAATTCTTAAATGAAAAGCTGTTGAGTAATCCCCCAAATGCATGGCTGGTAAGGGACTTTGAAGTTGCCTGCTGATCAGCCTGATCCAGATCACTGCCATTGCTATTCACATCTTTGAATGTGTAAATGCCTGTTTTGGGATCCACACCGATATAGTGCAAACCTTTTGGGGTGTATAACGATTCGCCAACGGTATACAGATTGGCGTAACTGGAAGCTGCAATATTGGGATAAGCCAGTAGCTTATTCTCCGGAATGGTGATGTTAAAACTGGTTTTCCAATTGAAATTTCGCGTATGGATGTTTAGGGTATTCAATTCAAACTCGAAACCCCTATTCTGAACAGTGGCTGGCAGGTTGTACTGGACGCTTGAAAATCCGGCAAGGTCGGGAAGCGAATACCCTACCAGCTGGTTTGAAGAGCGATTGCGGTACCAGGCTGCAGAAAGAAATATATTGTCCTTAAAGAGTCCCAGATCTACTGCAAGCTCCAGTTTTTTGTTGCTCTCCCATGAATAATCAGCATTTGCAAGTCTTGTCGGATAAAGGGCTGCTCCTCCCTGGTAAGCCGGTGCAGCCGAGTAAGTGTCGAGGTATCCGTAATTGGGAATCTGATCGCTGCCGGTAATTCCATAGCTGGCGCGAAGCTTACCAAAAGAAAGCCATGAAAACTTCTTCTTCACAAAATTTGCTTCCGTAAATATCCAAGCCAGGCCTATGGCACCAAAATTGGCAAACTGTTTATCCGGTCCGAATCGGCTTGAGCCATCTCTCCTGCCGGTCAGGTTAATAAAATATTGTTCATCCCAGGCATAATTGATCCTTCCAAATAAGGCGTTGTACTTATACTGGCTTGTATTGGAGCTTGCATTTCTTGCAGGTGCCGCAGAAATGCTTTCCAGTAACAGATCACTCGTGTAGCCGGTTGCATTAATGATCACTGCTTTCTGTGAATCGCTTTGAAAAGTACTGCCAATAAGTGCGTCCAGTTTTCCTCTTCCGATCTGTTTCTGATAGTTCAGCTGGGGTTCAATGATCCAGGTCTCGATCACATTATTATGATTGGTATTGCTTCCAGTAGCTGTAGGTGATGGAGCTACTGATGTGATAGAGTTCAAGAGGCTTTCTCTCAAACTAATATTGGTATAGCCCAGGCTACTTCGTATGTAAAGTCCTTTGATGACTTCATAATTCAACAAAGCGCTGGAAAGAAAACTATTGGAATTTCCCGTATAATTTTGGTTGGCAACAGCTAACGGATTGGTCCAGGTAGCACTTCCCGCAGATGTTAGCGCCCAATTCAGGTTCCCGTTGCTGTCATACAGTTCCGGTGCATTCGGAGCAAGGAGAATATATTTTGTAAGATCTTCTCTTGGCAGCTTGTTTACATCCAGCAGGTAGGAAGAGGAAAAATTCACCTTAAATTTATTGTTTAGTGATGAATGGCTAACAGTCAACGTACCAGAACCTTTTTGATCAGAAAAATCGCCTGGGAATACCGTTGTGTTCTTGCTATAATTTCCACTAAATGAAAATTGGGAATGGGTGTTTCCTCCACTGATGCCGGTATGCAGGTTTGTTGAATGGGCAGTTCCGCCAATCAACACCTTCTGCCAGTTGGTATAGCGTCCCTGATCCCAGGTCCCATTTACATCATATGCTGTAGCCGTCGGAGCAACACCGTCGTTTTTAAAAGCTTCATTTCTCATCTCAAGGTACTGTGCGGTGTTTAGCAATTCCATTTCTGAACCGACTTTTGAGAAACCTGTACTGAAGTCAATATCCAGGGCAGTCTTCTCTGCCTTTGAGCGCTTCGTTTTAATTAGCACTACCCCATTTGCGCCTCTTGAACCATAGATTGCGGTAGCGTCCGCATCTTTCAGAACCTCTATGCTTTCGACATCGGCCGGACTTAAGTAGTTTAACGGACTGCTAAACGTACCCATACTGGTCACCCCTATGCTTGTACTGGCTACTTTTCCGGAGGGATATGGAACTCCATCCACCAGGTATAAAGGCTCCCTAGCATCAGATCGTAAGCTGTTCCTTCCCCGTATCTCAATCGTAAAGCCTCCGCCGGATACACCTGTATTCTGCTCAATGGAGACTCCCGGCATTCGACCAATCAGAGCAGCAAGTGGATTGTTTACAGGTTGTTTAGCGATGGTCTCTGAAGTGATTCTTGAGATAGAGCCGGTTCTTTCTTTATCTTTTACCGTGTAGTACCCAGCGTTGATCTCTATTTCTTTTAATTTGCCATTGTCTTCTTCAAGCGTAACCGTTAAAAGTCCGGAGGTACTTTTATTGAATGATACTTCTTTTGTTTTATAACCGGTATAAGAAATTGTTATTGTTCCTTCCTGGTTGCCGGGGTCTATTTCGAACTGTCCGTTTTGATCAGTAAGCGTTACGGTTTTACCATATTTAATCGTTGCGCCGGGTAAGGGTTGCTGATCGGATGCCATTACCTTGCCCTTCAAAGGCTGGGTCTGCTGGGCAGTTGCGTCAAAAATTAAGCAAAGCACAGCCATTACGATGGTTAGTATCGTTTTTTTCATGAATTAGTTTATGTTAGTTAGTTAGTTCGTTAGTTAGTTATTGATGGAATTTAGGTTTTGGGTGATCATCAGGAAGAGTTGATTAAAAGAACACCAGTATAGTCAAGGATCTGAGGAATTGAAAACCACTCGGTCAGGTATTCTTCATTGGTGAATTTACTAAGTGCGTTGAAACTGGCGTAGCCATGTTTGCTGATGATGAGCTGATGGGCTTCCAACGCATTTTGCGGAACAGTAAAAGTTTGCTCTTCCTGATCATCCAGATCTATAAAAGCCCAGCCGTGACCTGCCCCGATAATGTTTTTTGTGAAGGTCTTATTTTTTTGGTGCCAATAATAGCCGAGTGGAGATTCCCAATAAATAAGGTTATAGAAAGATTCATCTGCGACAAATTGCTGAACTGTTGATAAACGATGGTGCAGTGCGGTCTTAAACGATTCAGTTAAATGAATAACAGCAAAGTCTACCCTATCCCAATGGCTATTGGTTCTGGCATTGATTAGCATGTGCGAGGATACTCCGTTAGATCTTACCATTTAGCTTTTATTTAATGAGCTGCTATTAGTGGAATCGGAATAAGTGGGGTTATTTACAAGATTCTTGGATTTTATCCAACATTTCTCTGCAGTGTGCAGGTACTTAAACGCAAAAAGCGTGATACCCTACTTACCGTCTTAGAGGTCCTGAGAGACCTGACTACGAATAAGCAAGGCCCACGCTTTTTGGCGTGAGCACTTTTCACTTATCCTCTCGTAGTCATGCGAAGTTCTCAGGTTTCTAAGACGAGATTCTTAAGTGCTAAATGCTTCAAATATTTTGAAGATTCGGCAAATTTATAATATTAGCTTGTTACATACATTTAATTTTAATCAAACGTCGTGAATTAAATTATAACAACCAAATATTTCTCATAAATTAATATTTGTAATTATATCTCCAGTTTTGCGACATATCACAATATTCTGGATCAGCGCAGTGCGATGTCTTTTATATCTCCCGCTGGCATTTCTATAAATCGGCTAACTGTTAGATAAGACCAGGATTTTCACAGTCTCTAATATACATTACCAGTCTAATGACGCTTAACAGCCCCTCCATAAGGACAACATTAACGGCGTCTCTGAAGCCATCCTCCCCCTTCACGTAGCTTTTAGGGTTGCTCTTGTCCAGATTAAATGGTGAGAGCAAGGACATCAATGTTCTGGCTTGCCTATAATGAAAATCAAGTATTTCCTCAAGATTAGCCGGTTTGGCTGCCCATGTTTGTAGTAAGTTGTCTTGAACTTTTAGAAGCTTTTCTTCGAGCTTCTCTGGAAGTGTATAGTCGCTATAGTCATCATTTAAAACCTCCAGTTCGCTCATTATTTGTCTAATCTCAGATAATTCATCTTTCATTGTAATTCTCCATTTTTTGCACCAAACTGTTAAAACTTGTTTAGATTGTAAGCGTTTGGCATTTCTTGTCAAATAAAAGAACATTTCTGCAGAATATTTATCAGTAAGTGAAATTCGGCGGAAAACGCAGAATTCGGGGGGCAAAACAAAATTTTATATGGTGAAATATATTTTTTCGGTTTCATCAATAACAACCTAGCCGCTTTTCAGTATTCTGAAGTTCGATGATCGATAGAAGTTAATCCACAGAGACACCATACACATCAGCTATTTTTCGCCTTATTTCTTCTTCAGTACCTTGGTTTGAAATCTTAAAAGTCTTCCGATTCAGGATTGTTCAGTGGATTCTCCCGTCAGATTCTTTGAAAATTACTGATTAATGTATCGCGATCTTCAGAAGACAGTCTTTCAAAAAATGTCATAAAATCTGTATTCATAGAACCAGTACTATTTATAATACTGTTAGATCTAGGAATATTATAGTACTCGAACGCAATTGGTCGACTGTCTTGTAGTCTTTTTTTGCTCCTATGGCATTACAATCTTCGTAGACACTATTCAATTTCTAGATAAACACCGTAACAAATACGTCACGGAGTAAATCTTACGTTTTCAAAAATTGTTCGTAAAGTGCTGCTAAATGTCATAAATCAAATAATCAAGGATAGTGCGCTAGAAGACTTAGAATCTTTGACTCCTATCTTCTACACCATCTGAGCTCATTTCGGATTATCTTAAATTTTTAGTAAGTACCAGCTATCACCATAAACCATAGTTGAGATATATCAGCAAAAATATTGGGACTCAAAGATAATGTTCAGTTATCCTGTGTTGACTAAATATGTACGTTTATCGTCGCTAGAACTCAGGACGCCTTTAAGCAAAAGATAGAATTCGTTTTCAATATCCACTCAACGGGCGGCTGAATAATTAAAGAGAAGATTTCGAGCAGAAGTTATTTTAGCGATATCTTAAATGTAGTTTCCCAATTATGTGCCAGCCTTTGGTCTTGTAACTTTAATTTTTAATAAGTTCTGTAATCCCCCTTTCATAGAACAATCCAATAGTTCCATTTCACTGCGTGGTTTTCCACTAAAATAAATTTCATCCGCAAGGTTCAATTTCTCTACCTTAAGTAATTTGTCTTCATATAGAAAAGATTCTCCTGCCGTTACCAAGGCTTGGTGCAGGTACCATTTCACAAAGTAGTTATAGCCTGTTTTCAGGCCGTGGGCAAGGTCGAAGCCATTGCCGATCAGGATCAGGCGGTTCATTTTAAATTTTGTATGCTCAAATATAGCGCATTACCGCAAACCTCAGCGGTTGCGCATAAAATCCCATTTTCGTTCGCTGTTCGCACTCAGGCCGACCCGAAATTTAAAACGGCCATTGATCCTTATTCGGTGAACAAGAAAGCGCACTGTAATTATACCCATCCCTTCGGTTTAAGATTAATAAGCATTGGTTTAATACTCCTTTACCATATCGGCAGAAGGAGGTTTAACTTAGGGAATGGCAATGATGCAATATTTTTCTTCTTACGGATTGGCACTGTTGGTCCCGTGCCCCGAAAATTAAATAACATACCGGGAGCCGCCTTTATTTTAGCCGGGGCGGCCTTGGTATTAATCGTTCACTTTAATTAAATTTGTAAATGGATCTTTCAATAAAACCAAGCCGGCCTCAGACAGATACATAGAATTATTTCTTCTATTCTGATGCGGAGCCAGATCAAATTTACATAATAGCCGAAGATCCTGCTGATTTTGCTCATAACGACGAGATACTGGTTGTAAATCTGAAAGAGTTACAGCGTAATGTGAAAGATCCGAGTGCCGCAGCGCGAGAGTCCGTTCGTAAAGATGAAATGGTAGTGATCAGTGAAGATCTGGAGAATTGTATTAAATCATGGAATGATCACTGATTTGGAACATATAATTAATTATTAAGTCATGAGCTTCTGGAAAAACACTGGCTACTGCTATCAGGATATTACAGAGATATCCGAAGCAAATCTACTGTTGCTTGTTAATGCAATGACGAGGGAAGATATCCAGCAATGGCTGAAACGGAATGATCCTAACGGAATCTACTGCGATGAACACTCATTTAAAGAGTAGGTAATATTATGACCCGTGATGAAGCGCTGGAGATTATGATTCGTCAGGCCGAAGACAATCGGGTGCTCATATAAAATCAAACATCATGTTAACCGAAATTAAATGCTTGGAAGATGTGGCAGCTTTTATGCATTCCCTCATTGAAGAAAGCGCAAACGTACATCCCGACACGGATTTCAATGATTATGTTCATATGCAAACCGGAGAGCCAACTTACAAACCTGAAGAGGCCGCTTTAAGAAACCGGTTAATGGAACAGGCTTTTGAAATTTGTAAACGCAACGACGAGAATATCTACAGTTTTATGCACGAAATCTTTTTGAAAGAGACCGGGCTGGATAAATTCATTCCTCTGCCATCTGCGGTAACCTCCAATTCTGGCACCTGATTTGTCGGGACGTTCATATGGCCGATGTGCATTCTCCTGCTGTACGAAGTTTTAATATGTCCCGTATCAGGGGCAAAGATACAAAGCCGGAGATGCTGGTCAGGAAATTTTTGTTTTCCCAAGGTTTCCGTTACAGGCTTCATGATAAAAAATTACCCGGAAAACCAGATATCGTCCTTCCCAGGTATCTTACGGTTATTTTTGTCCACGGTTGTTTCTGGCACGGGCATGACGGTTGCCGGTATTTTGTTGTTCCGAAAACCAGAACCGAATGGTGGATGAATAAAATATCGAACAACAGAGCCAACGACAAAAAATCGGTCAGTAAACTTCAGGAAGCGGGTTGGAAAGTAATTGAGTTGTGGGAGTGTGAATTAAGGAAAAATTCAGTCGAAAATACCCTTGCAGGCCTGTCAGCTAAAATCAGACCCGTTATTTAAGGAAAAATTTCGTTAGTTTGCATTTGTAAACTGTGTATACGAAATGGACGAAAAAGCGGTCGTCAAAGACCTGAAGATCAAAACAAAAAGAATCAAGAGACTACTTTCCGTACCGGATGATTTTGACCTGGCGTTGCTCAGTCACTACCATTCTACCGGAAATGTTATATATGGTGATGCCGTAGAATTACTGGATAAATACGCACATCTTACAAAAAAAGTGACCGTTGATGACCTTTATACGCAGGCACAGTTAAGTTTAACCAGGAGTAACGTCATTCCCTTTCCATCTCCTGAACCGGGCACGGAAACATTCACATTTATTGATCTCTTTGCAGGTATAGGTGGTTTCAGAATGGCACTGCAGGATCTTGGTGGAAAATGTGTGTTTACATCAGAATGGGACAAATACAGCAAACAAACCTATTTTGCGAACTACGGTGATTATCCGTTCGGTGATATCACGAGCGATGAAGTCAAAGCGCACATACCTGCTGAATTTGATATACTTTGCGGTGGTTTTCCCTGCCAGCCATTTTCACTCGCAGGGGTTTCTAAAAAGAACAGTCTGGGCAGATTACACGGCTTTGATGACGAGAAACAGGGTAATCTGTTCTTTCATATAGAAGACATCCTCCGTACGCACCGGCCAAAAGCTTTTTTTCTGGAGAATGTTAAAAATCTGGTAAGCCATGACAAGGGGAATACCTTTAAAGTAATAAGGCAAACTTTGCTGGATCTCGATTATTCATTTGATCCCAAAGTTATTGACGGCGCGGCGTTCGTGCCGCAGCACCGTGAAAGAACTTTCATGATTGGCTTTGATAAAAGGGTATTCGGCAACGACATTAAGTTCAGTTTCGACTCTGTTATTTATCCTGATAAGAAGCAAGCAGTCAGGAGTATCATTCAGTCCGAAGTTGAACCCAAATACACGCTGACCGATCATCTCTGGAAATATCTGAAAGACTACGCCCAGAAACATAAGGAAAAAGGTAATGGCTTTGGCTACGGCTTGGTTAATCTTGATGGTGTAACTCGCACGATCAGCGCACGCTACCACAAGGACGGAGCGGAAATTCTGATACCACAAGATGGCAAGAACCCGAGACGCCTGACACCGCATGAGGCAGCTGCGCTTCAGGGGTACCCGATATGGCCGATCAATACCAAAAGCAAAACCAGATCACTCCGGATCCCGGTTTCTGATACTCAGGCTTATCGTCAGTTTGGCAATTCGGTAGTCATGCCGCTTATTAAGGCTGTAGGAGAACAGGTTGTTAATTTATTACAGCTTCAGAAATAATGGCGAGTCCGTTATCCCGGTTTTTCACAGGCGTTGGTGTCAAGCGGTTGAGCCAGGTGGAAGTAGCACCTGATGCTTCAAATCAGCATGAATTTAACGGGATAAATGAGTTCCGTAGTATTTTTGGGTCTGAAAAGAGAAAATTCGGTGCCAAATTTATGTACCTGACAGACGACGAAGAAAAACTACTGGAAACGGATGGCTTTATGACCTGGTATGATGCACGGGAAAACCATCCGACCCGGACTGAGTTTAGGTTTTACTATTCTTCCAACGAAGTACTTTCCGGATCTAATACAGGTGATCTGGTAGTGGTTGGTAGAACCGGTGAGGACAAACTTGCGGTAATCATTGCGCCACAGAATTCTACCGCTGAAAAGCAGCTGCTCTGGCTCTTCGGAATGGAAGAAGCCGGTAACAGATTTTCAGTCTTGGATTTAACGGAAGATAAAAAAGACATCGGCTACGCAGGCCGCTACATTCTTTCTTCTCTGGGCATGGAAACTGAAGAAACTGCCCCGGATTTTCTTGATGACCTGCTGCGTTTGTTCGGCAGAAGGTTCCCTTCAACTAAGGAGTTTTCTGCCTATGCCAGATCAACGGTAAAGGGTGTTTCACCGGTAGAGGAACCTGACCAAACTCTTATGGCCTGGCTGGAACGGGAGGAACTGCTTTTCAAAACACTTGAGAAAGTAATTGTAAAAGAGCAACTAAAAAAAGGATTCGGCGAAGACGGCAGCGACGTTGAAGAATTTATAAAACTATCATTGAGTATTCAGAACCGGAGAAAGGCCCGTGCAGGCTTTTCCTTTGAAAACAATCTGGAAGTCTTATTCAGCCTGAATAAAGTGCACTTTTCACACGGAGCTGTAACCGAACGTAACAATAAACCTGATTTTATTTTCCCAGGGTCACGATATTATCACGATAAACAATATGATAGTGCTATGCTTACGATGCTCGGCGTAAAAACCACTGCCAAGGATCGCTGGCGTCAGGTGCTTTCCGAAGCAGCAAAGATCCAATCTAAACACCTTATTACACTTGAGCCGTCGATCAGCAGAAATCAAACTGAAGATATGAAGGCGAACAACCTTCAACTGGTAATTCCACGGCCCCTTTTCGGTACTTTCACTCAGATTCAGCAACAAGACCTTATTGACGTAAGAAGTTTTATCGAACTGGTAAACGACCGCCAAAACAGATATAGCGCAACTCCGCTATTGTTTTAATATATTTATCGTTTAATCAATTCTAATGAACCGCATATGACAAACGAAGTTTCGGCTGCTGTATCAGCTGTAAATGCCAATGTTTATAGTTTTTGCAAATTTATATCTCCAAATGACGCAGGAACCACTGGCGCACATCAGGCCGGACTTTATATACCAAAAAATTCCATTTCTCTGGTATTCAACCAGCCTGGAATCCACGGGCAGAACAAGGAAAAGTTTGCAACCATTGTGTGGTCTGATAACATTACATCCCGATGCAGGTTCATATACTACGGGCAGGGAACAAGAGATGAATACCGTGTTACACGACTTGGGAGAAGTTTCAACGTCGATGACCTTGTTGTGTTAGTAAAGGAGGATGAAGAAAACTATCTCGGCTTCATGCTCACAAGCGCCCAGGATAAATCCATTTTTCTGAATCAGTTTCAAATGTCAGATGACGATACCAACAAACTAATTGACAAGTCATTATTCGTTGGGTCATTGCCGATTGAGCCACAGGAACTTGCCCCACCTGCGACCGATACAAGTACTTTAGTCCCGCAGTTTAATAATGAACTAACACAAAATCATTCTATTAACTTCCGGCCTAAGGCTCATATTCTCATCCTGCTCGGCGAAGAACTTATCAAAAGCCCGGTAATGGCCATTTATGAGCTTATAAAAAACGGATATGATGCTGATGCGAAAAGCATTCATGTAACATTTCATAATATCGACAGGATCGACGACGCTGTTATAGAAATCACCGATTCAGGGACGGGGATCACGGCGGACGTTCTTGAAAACGTATGGTTTGAGCCGGGGACGGATTTCAGAAAGCCGGTAAACATTGATGGTGTACGAACGATCAAACGCAGCCCCCTGTTCAATCGCATACCTATGGGTGAGAAAGGTGTTGGTCGTTTCGCGGTTCACAAACTAGGTAACCGTATAAAACTCGTTTCTAGACCAGCCCGGGTTATTCAGGATGCTGACGGTAAATTTGTACGAACTGAACTCCTTGATTACGAAATTACTGTTAGTATAGACTGGAGAAGATTCTCTCAAAGCCGCTATCTCGATGATGTTGGTATTGAGTGGACGATGAATGGCGATCCTGCTACGTTTTTGTTTAAAGATACGCATGGAACGTTCATTCAGGTCGCAAGCCTGAAAGAAGAATGGACGCGCGGAATGGCGAGGCAGTTAAAAAAGCAAACGCTTTCGATGGTGTCGCCAAAAAATGATCCCAGTAAATTCCGTATCGATCTGGATTTTGGAAACTGGTGGCTCAATAATATTCCGGAAACCTCCAGTCTTCTTGAACTTGCCCCATACAAGGTTACAGCATTTGTCGACAAAGACTATAATATGACCTTCGATTATGAGTTTCGTCTCGCTAATAATAATGAAATCGGAAGCCGGATTATAGACAATAAATTGCCGTCATCTGAATTGGAACATTACGAACATAATATACGCGGTGAAGTTATTCCCTACCTGCGCGAATCTTTAGAAGAACTGGAATATGAAAACCCTGTCATAGAAAATATAGTTGCAGAATTTGACGCGGCAGAATTACCATTCGGTAATCTCATGCTAGAGATGTATTCATATGATCTCGATTCCATGTCGCTGAGAGACGTCACAAATAGTCCGAAAAATATCAGGGATCTCCTGCGCGACCATCATGGCATTAAGGTTTTCAAAGGCGACCTGAGGGTCTATGATTACGGTGATCCGGGAAATGACTGGCTCGGGCTTGATATCAAAAGGGTTAATAATAAAGAATGGTTTTCTAACAACCAGATCATTGGGTATGTCTACCTGGATCCAGAAACATCCGGACCTTTAATCGAAAAAACAAATCGTGAAGGATTTATACATAACGCTGCTTACGCGAATTTCGTTGTTGTTCTTGAGTATATCCTTACCGCCTTCAAAGCTGAAAGATTTCATGATCGCCAGCGCTGGTTGAAGTTCAACCAGAAAGGAACCGGTGGAAACACATTTGCTGACAGACTTCAGAACTTCCGGGGATTGATATCGGGATCAGGCCTTGATGCAACCAATCAGGCCCTTTTGCTTGAAGAAGCCAATCGCGTTGGTGAAAAATATAATGAAGACAGAGATGCCTTACTTATTCCTGCTGGTGTTGGAATGACAGCCTCATTTGCAATGCACGAAATAGAAAAGCTTATTCCACGTATGCAGGAATCTGTCGCAGAAGATCCCGTAAACAAGTTCAGAATAACCTCACAGGTTTCCGAATTGAAGGACTACTCGGAAGGATTACTGTCTGTACTGAGAAAAGGCGGAGCCGTGAATATGTCGGCGGTTCAGGTTGTAAAGACGGCCGTCGGCAATTACAATTCCAGATTACAATCGTGGAAGATCGACGTAGCAATTACCCCCGGGGGAGATGACACGATTATGCTCAAAGCCGACAGAAGACTTATCGTCACTGTTTTGATGAACCTTATCGACAACAGCCTTTACTGGCTCGACACCGTTTATAAAGATTTCAAAGGAATTTTCATCAAGATCACTAAAATTGAAAACGGGGTTTCAATTCTGGTCGTTGACAACGGTCCTGGTTTTAAAGAGACAGTCGGAGATATCGTAACACCTTATTACACGCGAAAGCGTAATGGCATAGGTATAGGTATGTATCTGGTAGATACGATCATGATCAATTATGGCCGTCTTAACATTATAACAGACCGCGAAGAACTTTCCGGAAGAGAAGTTCCTGAAATATACTCCGGCGCAGCCGTCGAATTAATATTTAATAAAAATCAATAAGCATTATGTCTGAATTATTATTGGAAGCCCCTGTACTTGCACTTGGAACTAAGATTGCCATTGTAGATGACAACGATGACGATGCGACTCCTCTTGAAGTAGAGCTGAACAAATTGTCGATAAGCAATCATTACTACAATGTTGACATATTTGATCCCCACTATCCTGCGCAACCATTAAAAGATGTTGAGATGGTATTTATGGATCTGTACTTTGTCACTGATTTTGGCGTGCAGTTTGATCCTTTTGCTTGCACGGAATGGTTGAGAAGAATAGTTCCTTATGGACAAAAGTACATACTTGTAGTTTGGTCAAGGGATGCAGACGATTACACAGATGAACTGCTCGCTGCAATGGCAAGAATCGATATTACTATGCCATATTTCACTGATTCAAGAAGCAAACAACGATACAGAAATAAAGACAATTCATTTGATGTACCAAGGTTGCTTGATGACGTTGGCGCAAGATTGAAAGAAATCCCGACGGGCAGTTACGATTATTTTGGTCAGATACTTGAGGTTGACGAAATCTATCAGGAAGTACTTATTAATTGCCTTATGGATGAGGACAAGAACGTTTTCGAGGTCAGAAGATTTGACCTTCATCTGTTTGACAATTTCTTGAAACCCACACCGGAACAATTTATCAGAATTAAGATCACAAATAAACCCGGATCGAGTACCATTGACTTTCTCGAAGAGAATGCCGACCTGAGTGAAAAATTTATTAAAACAGACCCAATCGGTCTTGATGATATGGACTGGCCAAACATTTCGGACAATGAAGGTAACCTTTAAAGACGTAGGACAAGGTGATTCCATTATTCTTGAATGGAACAGCGACGGAATAGATAAAATAGGGATAGTAGATTGCAACATAAGAGGCAAAACGGATAACCCGGTTGTGTCATATTTACAGAACAGCAACTACAAAGTGATCGAGTTTTTGATTATTTCCCATCCTCACTCTGATCATTATTCCGGTATTCTTGATTTGCTTAATTACAGCGAGCAGAATAAAGTTGAGATCAGGAGAATAGCCAGTACATTCATGTTGGGGGACCTTAAAGATTATTTCAAATATTTCGAAATAACCCCCACTGACACCGAGCTGTTGACTTCGATACGTGTAAAATGGGTTAATATGATAAAAAAAGGTCTGATTGGCCGAGAGGAGACCTTGCTCGACGGGAAACAAATGCAAATTGATAAGGAAGTTACGATTGTGTCAATTGCGCCATCAATGCAGGATGTCAGAGATTACCAGAAAATAGTGAAGCTTGATGCAAAAGTTAACGTCAAAGAAGCAAGTCGCGCAGCAAATTTACTGTCGACACTTTTAAAAGTGACCTATCAGAGTTATAACTACCTTCTGACAAGTGATACAGAAAAGGTCAGTTTTCTTCGGGCTTTTGATAATGAGCCCCATCATTTTTCTGGTGTAAATTTCCACGTATGTCAAATTCCACACCATGGTTCAAAAAAAAATCATGCGCCTGATTTCTGGACAAACATTGGAAACTTTAAAATTCAGAATGCCATTGCATCAGCCGGAAAAGGTTATGGACATCCTTCTATTACGGTTTTAAAGGCGTTTTACGATACAGGTTATGAAGTGTACTGCACAAACATAGTGAATGGAATGACAGATTTTGCAAAGATTCTGCTTGCACGCCAAAAAGCACTGGACCCTTTCAGCAAACCTGCACCAGAATACATGAAAGCCAATGATAGATCTTTCATCGTTGATGGCGGGAATGTCGTTCTAGAAAAGTGACATAAGAATTATTGGCAACTAATGTTTATTTAATAACTATTTAGAGGAGGTGATGTATTCAACAATGCAATCTAAGCTGTCAAATCTATCGATTTGGAAAAGTAACTCATAGTTACATAAAATATCTAATTGGCTGATTACGAGATGGAAATTAATTTGAACTTGTAACCTTCCCTTAGTTCGGACTGGTGATTAGTAGACTTATTTAATTCAAAATTATAATTATTGTTGTTGGAACTGTGGGGATGTTGGAAACCTAGGAGCGTTTTAAACAATAGATAACTATCTATTATCCACCAATCAGAACTACAGATTTCGAAATAGTTTCAATAACCCATGAAATCCATTCGCTTGAAAAAACCGTAACAAATACGTAACGGAGCAAAATTTCGCAGTTCCAAAAATAGTTCGTAAATTGCTTCTGTAAGTCAGAAAAGCATATTTTGCCTCATAATAGGACGGTCAGACTAGAAGACTCATAATCTTTTGGTCGATGGTTCGAGCCCATCATGGCCCACGAAGCCTTCCAGACATCTGGAAGGCTTTTTTTATGCTTTTCCGGGTGCTATATGCTGATTAGAGCAGTATTTCAAGGTCGTGGACAACTGCCACTGTTCAAATGTAGCATTTATCCAGTTGGTTTCTTGTTCCGATTCATTTTTACTTTTTGAGCATGAAACTACGATCAGCAAGCACAGTGCTGATAGCATTGATAATAGTTGTTTGTTCATATAAAATCTAATTGGTTGGCTTGGTTAAGTGGCATTTGATAAGTCCGTATCGACCATCTACAGTTTGTCCAATGGAGTCTAATAACTGCTCTTGGATGGTGATAAACATAAGTATGTCTTTGGATTCATCCTCGGCCTTATCGTACAAGGTCAGTTTCACTTTCTCTTTGTTCTTAGTATAGGTAAGTTCGTATTCTAGAGCTTTGGTATCATCAGATACATTGTTCAGTATCAAATCTTCATCACTGTTCTCTTCCCGGACTGTAGCGTACTTAGGATTGAACTGGATGTTAAACTTCTTACCTTTGAACTGTCCGATCATTTTATCAGAAGCCTTGTAATCAATGTTTCCGCCTAATCCATAAGTGGGGACTGTTTCAGCCTTATATATAAGGTACTGTCCGTCAGTAGTAGGCAGACATGCTGTTAAGCTTAACAACAATAGGAATAATAGAGGTTTGTGTAATTTAGACATGCAGTTTGTTTATACCGACAGTCCCAACTCGGCGGGTCAATAAATACAATAAGCGTAGGGAGCTGAACTTGAATGCGCTTTAGAGGTTCGGCAAAAAACCCTTACACAACAAACAAGACAGTGCCTACGCTTATAGCGCAGACGTTGGTCTTATCTGTCCCTGTGTATTGAATTTTGCCGATTCCTAAAGCAGGACATTTAAGCTAACGCTTATATCTTAATAATGTAATTCTATCTATATGGGTACTGTCTGTTGCGTTCCTCACGCTTTTAGTGTGAATTACACAAAGCTAATGAAAGTTTAACGAAAGTGGTGTAACCACCAGTTGCATTTATTCCGTAGCAGGCACAGGCTCATCGACTGTGATGGTCACGTACTCGTTTTCTCCTTCTGTTATTCGTTTATAAAAGAAGTATCGTACATCTTTAGACGTGGCATCAACTCTGATGCAAGATTCTATATTTATATTGGTATTATCCTGCATGGTATGCTTCATGACTTCACGTAGAAACATATTGTGTAACATTGACCCAAAGCGTGTTACCGCTTCTGTATCGAAACCAATGTAGATGACCAGTAGCGAGTTTTTGTTACGGGTAAGTGTGACATTAAAGAAATACGAGAGGTACTCTTTAATAAGACTGTTGGTGGTGTTCTGCAAGTGGTCAATCATTACCGATGTTCTGTACTTCTTGGTCTCGAAGTTGCTGACAACCGCCCTTGCTTACCATTGCATGCCGTCCTTGTTAAATTTCCATCTATGGTCTAACTGGATTTCTGCACATATGATGTCTTTAAGCTTATTTAACCACTGCGCTATTAGCTTATCAATATGAATAAGTATGGCACCATCAAGATTGTTGAGGTTTCTTATCATAATATAGCGGACATTTAAGTTTAATAATTCGGTCTAATATATATATCATCAATTAAGTATTAAAATCGTCTTCTGAAATGTTTGATGAATTAAAACTATCAACAGATGAATTCGAAATTACATCCAACTCCAGACTAAAGCTCGGAATACTATAGCCCTTGGCTGTAATTTTCTTGTTAAAATCCAAAACATCCTCTCCCTTCTCATATAGTGCGTTAGACAGGAACTTTCCTAGGCACATCCCATCCTCAGTTTTAGAAATCCAATCTTTACCGTAGGCAATTTTTAAATAATATTGATCTTCGGGCAAGTTATTAATCGAATATGTGCTTCCACTATTGACAAAAAAATATCTTACACATCTTCCTGTTGACATGGACATCATTTTAATCACAACATCAGTTCCACCTCCTACTGTCACTATCAATTTATTATTTAACTCACCATACCCCGGCTTATAATTATAGCAATTAGGCATTGCACCATTAGACATGTTATCCTTCTCCCATCCGTTTTGCCGCAGGCTATCTTCTGGGGAAATAGTTGGTTCGGCTACCGGCGAAGCCAATGTATCAGGAGCCGGTGAGAATTCGGTGGCCAGTTCGCCCTCTTTGGGTCGCTTCTCGTCAGAGTTTTGGTCAGAATTACCCACGCAGGCCAAAAAAATAGACATCACCAACAAGCAAGACAACAGTGTTAGATTTCTTTTCATAAGATATAATATTAATGGTAAAATGGGAGATCAATTGTAGGGATAGTCATCCTTAGCATCAACTCGAAAATAGCAGAGAGGCTGAATGTAGTACCTAGCAATACAACTCCTTTCATCAAAAAATAGGTATAGTTGTCATTGGCCATCTCCTGCTCGTCATCAGTCTTGTACACCATTTTAATTAGAAACTTAACAATGAAATACCAGATCAAAAACCAAACAAAACCCAGTCCTATAATACAAGCCGTCACCCTGATTAACTCCATAATTATTCCCGTTGGCTGCATTTTATAGATATTATCAGTTGCTTCAAGCCCAATTGCAGCAATGCTGGTAATAATGTTTGATCCAGAAAGGAATAATGCAGCGAACCAAATACCATAGGAAATTTTGATTTTACCTTCTTCATCGATTTTAGCCTTGAAATGTTTCAGCAATAAATGAATAATAAAAAGCAATAATGTAAATGATATTAAAATTGTAATGGGCGGTGTAAATAGTTTATGTATATTCATTTTATCTTGATTTTAGAGATATACGCCAATAATTGGCGTTGGAAATTTCATTTGGCAATATTCCCGGCCTGGCGCCTGGCACGGTAGTTTCCCAAAATAAATATCGTTGGTTATTGAAATTAAATGCGAGCCCATCGTAAGGAAGGTTTATTCCAAGTATTGAGTGGCTGTAATGATCACTGCTTAAAAGGACAACGTCATAGCTATAATGATCAAAGACAGTGTAAAGCAATAGTGTTCGGGTGTCGCAATCTCCATTTAACGAGCCTAAGAATTCTACAGGTGTATTGATACCAAAACGCTGATTACCCTCACATTTGGCATCCTTCGAAGCCAGATACTTTGTTATAAATTCATCCTGATAGAATTTTGAATCGCAGGAATTTGGAAGAACTATAGCATAAGGAACTGACTGTATAAAAGAAACAATTAGTTCCGCGAACCCTGCAGAGGATAAGTTATGACTAACCCGCAAAGAATCAAACATCTTGTATATCCCATTCAAATGACCTTTATCATATTCCTTTAAAGAGAAGATGACCTCATCATAGCTTCTTTCATCAGCTGCCTCTATAGGCAGCTGATTTTTGTAAGCATTTGCTTGATGAAAAGCATTTTTACTCACCCAAAAACTACCACTATAGGTTTCGCCATTATAATCGTCCCAACTCATTGTATGGGTAATTAAAGTATCAGCCTTAAGATTCGACGGATCTTTTTTAACAACCGGGGTCAATTTAGATTCTACCGGGCGCGGCTTCGGCGTGGCGACGGTTTCAGCTACTTTATCTCGATTATGAGATACAATGGCATTAATAATAACAAAAATATAAAGCCCACCTATTAACCATAAAAAAATGCTGGCAAACCATTTCCCCAATCTGACAGGCAATAAATTTAGGAGAAATGCAAATAGGATAAATGGCAATATAAAAACAAGATTTGGAAAAATAAGCAGGCAAACAAGTACAGCCAAAATAATTCCCAGGACACTAACTACAGGACTTAAACAACCTTGGTTACTGGCAACAATCGGCTGCTTATAAACCCAATTACCCCAGTAAGAAGATTTATAATCAGCGCGATAATATTTGGCCCTATAATAATTTCCTTTTGTTTCAGTTTCCCCGGTCGGCACATAAGTTTCCCGAAGCACCTCGGCAATCCAGCTGCCCCAATAAGTAGTGCAATCTTTATTAAAATATTCCTTTCTATAGGATTTGGTACCATTTTCTGCCCGTTCTTCCCGATTCCCCGTCTCTCCGAAACATTCAGTTACCTCAGTAACGAGTTCATGTTCTTCAATTTTTTTTACATACCCATAAAATTGCCCGGCTATTGTACCAAAGCTCTCGCCTTCATGCTTGGTAACATCAATAATTTTCGGGTCAGGAATTGTAAGCCGCTCGATTTCGAGCTGATAATGCTCAATTTCATTTCCAAAATGAAGATTACAATTGACAGGCTGTTTGACATGTAGTCTAATCGGCTTGTGTTCATCAAAAACTTTTTTAAATTTAACAGGCGGTTCCTGTTGTTTATGTATATTGGCAGCCCGGACAGCCACATTTACTTGAGTAACATTAAGTTTATATAATGTTTCCCTTAAGATATTTTCTGCTTGTTCATCCACATGATAACCACGATACTTCATATGAATTGTGCCCTTTAAATAGGTTCTGACTTCTACTTCTACGGTGGTTGTTCGTGTATAGGTTCTATGGTTTTTGTAATTTGTTTTTGCCCGTGCTTCCCGGGCATCTCCTTTGTCAATATAATTATCGTAAACAGATCTATCTTCAGGATTACTCAAAACGTCATAAGCCTCGTTAATCTCTCTTATTTTTGCTTCGAAAGCAACATTTCCCGGATGAAGGTCTGGGTGAAATCGCTTAACCTGTTTTCTATAGGCTAGCTTTATCTCTTCCCCGGAAACATGTCGATCCAGTTCCAATCTTTTATAATAATCCTTTGAGAAATCAATCATCTGTTTAAAAGATTATTGAAAAAATCTTCCTGGTTGAAATATATAGGCTCTGGTTTCTTTGTTGTATTAAAAGGCGGATCAACAAAGTGTTCATAGAATCTGGTATTTACTCCATGCTTGATACTAAATAAAATTGAGTAATGTTTTTTAAATCTGTTATAATCTTGAATAACTAGGTTCCTGTCACTATGCTTTTTAAGTTGATAATATTTACTGTTTCCTGAAATTGAATAAATTAAGGCCACAGGGGCAAAAAATATTGCCAGAACGATGAACATAATGAACTTTGGTATCGGGTACTTACCCGCAAACTCGACCCTTTTGATAAAGAAATTAGATCGATTGATTTTGTCATGGGCCCTGGAATTGGCACTGGAAATCGCGTTGTCAATGTTTCCAAGCTGGCTATCAATCTTAATTATTTGCGCTGTTAGTATTTCAGTTTTACCTAACGCAGTATAGTGATCCCGCTGCTTATTTAACTTATCTAAATCAGCCTTATAAAGACTGGTGTTGACCCGGCAAAAGTTATTGTAAAGTTCCGTTTTATAGGTAGCAATATCTCTATCTAATTTGTGGCGAACGAAAAATATCTTTACTGGTTGAGCGATTAAAAAACCGATCAGCAAAACAAATCCCATTCTCGATAAATTAGAAAGATTGAAAAATTTAAACTGTTTTGGCACCGGGAAAACTTCTTTTGAGAAGGTTTGAATTAGAAATATGTAGATATTGAAGAACATCAACGAAAAAAAACAAGATAATAAGAGTTCTGCGTGCCACATCTGAAACATCAACTCGAAGGCGTAAAAGATCGATAGAAAACTTATTACCATGATCATGATAACCAGAAATCCGGAAAGGAAGAATTTCATTATGTTATCATTACCTGTTTTTTGGAGAATAGGGTAATCTATACCAATTAAGCTAACAATTGATCTGATACTAAAAAATTTGATATACGGCCGCCCTGTCATCTACGCTTCTTTCAAATAATCCTCTGGATTTTGCGTGATATCTTCCAGCTTTTTCTCTTTCCATTGATCTATCGCAGTTCCACTGAGCTCACTTTGTGCTTCAAGAAGTCTAATCTTTTCCTTTAAAACTCTAATAACCTGGTGATTTATTACATTATCTCGTTCATGTCCCTCACCGTCAGGATAAAAGTTATACTGGATCTCGATGCCTTTATCTGCTTTTACCAATTCCTTTATATTTTCCTCCATATAGTCATAAGGACTCTTGATCAACATAAGCTTAAAGAAAATTGGGGTGAGTTCTATAGTCATAAATAACAACGTGACAAATAAAGAAATTACCCAACCTGCTTGTTCGTGAGCCAGCTTAATGCGTTCTAAAAGCCCATCAAGACCTGCAGAAACTTTGTCTGCCTCTTTGAGCTTCAGATTCCTATCAATTTCCAACCCGTCAAGCTCTTTTTTTATCTTAGTGTATTCCGGATCATTTTTAATGGAGGCAATTTCGGCTTCATTGGCTGCCAATTGCCGTTTGAATTCCTCACATTTAGTCTTACAATCACCATTAGACGTTTCATAAGCTATATTGGCTTTACGTTCAGTACTTATTAGCTCCAGGGCAGCAATTTTATCAAGTGTTTTTTTAATTAAGCTTTCCTTTTTCTGTATTTCTGAATCAAATACTTTGTCAATATTGGCTTTATATGTTTGCTGTTGCTGGATTTGCTTTTCGTGTAGCGCTACATCAATTTCAGTTTTAAACATTCGGATCTCAACCGGTTTTGAAATGGTAAGCGCTATTATTGCTCCCATGATTATTCTTGGTAGTGCGCCGATTAATTCCTTTCTAGTGATTGCTTCAGTACCATCTCCTTTTCCTGTGCTGGTTACAATAAATCTATCGATATTGAAAATAATCGCTCCCCAGATAAGACCAAAAACAACTGATATTAAAGCGGTTGGCATATCAGTAGGATCATAATCGCCAACAACTCCTTCAACCGTCTTAAAAGAGTCGATAGCATTACCTTTAGGAGCGAAAATGGTATAAAATGCATATCCGCCAGCTATGGCCGCCATTACCCCGGTGGCAATAATGATGCCGCCTAAACAAACGTACTTGATCTGATCTCCATAGGTACTTCTTTCTAAGATAAATCTGTCAGCACCAGCGGCCTTCCAAAAAAGACGCATAAATTTACTTGACTTTGGGGATTGGTAAAGTTCACTGTCCATAATGATAATTTAAGGGTAAGTAATATTTATTATTTCTTTTAGATTACTAATATTTAAGATATTGACAGTCAAATGGTTTAATGATAAAGGCATTGCTACTAAGGCAGGACTGCCAACAACTACTTTACTATTGTATATTTCCTGAAAATTAGTCTTGATATTAAAGTCAGTTTGTCCGGCCATGTCAAGTCTTTCTAAAATGACGATATGCTTTTTTGAACACCAGAGGTTAGAAAGCACTATTTCAACCTGGCTTAATCCATGGGGTAGACCAACATAAGCAGAAGCACTTTTTTTAAAAGAAATGTATGACGCTGATTTTATTTTAAGGATACATGCAGTTTTTGTTTTCCAGGCTAACAGAAAATATGCTTTGTTTTCTATCACGCAGTCAACACAATCAAAACCGGAAAATTCAGGCTTTGAAAAATTAAGTAGATTAACAATCCAGATCTTTAAGTAGGTTAAGATATTCTTCATGATGATTACCTTATGTGATGTTGTTTTATAATATGTTTAAATGTCTATTACGGTGGTAAGGACCAACACTCACTTGAGATCTTTTTGCTAAGAACTTTAGCTTTATAAGTTGATCCATATCATTTATGCTGGTAACAATATTCCCCACCCTTAACCATTCTTTTACATCGGGCTCCTTTCTTTGTGGTACCCTTGCATTGTGAACTGCTGGAACTGCTGCTTTTAACTGGAGATTTGGAGACTGGTGTTTTTTTTGGAACTGTAGTGGGGCCTGAAGTACAAACACTACATGTACCGCCTGCGTTACAATGTTTACAATATCTGCAGCTACTGCAAGCATAACAACTCCTGCTCCCTGTACAGGTTGCGACATGTGGATTAGCCTTCGCCGTATCTTTAAATCCAGAAACATTAGAAAAAGAAAGAATACTGCATAAGAGTATTAATAAAGAAAGATTTCTCATGTTGAGTTAGCGTTTTGGTTGGTTGGTTAATTCAAAGTTTAATAATTTATTTCAGTATACCAAAATAATTGCAAATAATTTATCTAATTATTCAATAGTTGGAGAAATAATAAAAAAGCCTGCTTCATTCACAACAGAATCACCTCAGTTTGATCGCCACTGTAAAGGCATTTAAAAATGTTATTTTGAAATCCCGCTAACGAGTGTGGCATGTGGGAGAACAGAACTTACAACCGTCAGCTCTTGCATATGACTTCTTTGCTTCTACAACTGCCTCTGTACAGGAATAAAATTCGCCTAAATACAATCTGTTAGTTATCCCAAACATATAACGGCAGGTTTCATCATGAACTTCGTGATCACCGTTGAATTGTGTATGCATAGTTACGTAGTAGTTCTTTTTCATACTTTAAATTTCGTCTTGGTAAAGATTCAAAAGTAGGCAGGCAGACAAAGCTTTCCTTACGGGAAACCGTAAAACGGATTTATAGTCATTAAATAATCTGGAAATCTTTACAATAAGCGATAAGCTGTTCATTGGTTGAAAAACCAAAAATATCTTTGATGAGATTGAGTCGTTTTTCAATGCTGCTTAAACCGGCTGGTTTAATGTGATTTTTCTGAAGGTATTGTGGAATTTCCTTTTGTTTTGTGCCACTTGCCAGCAATCCAATTATCGTTATATCGTACTTCGTAAAAGTAAATGAATTGCTTTCCCGGACAGCTTGTCTAGGTTGAGCAGGAAAATATTGTTTCCCATTAGCTATTGCTTCCAGAGCAGCTCTAAGTTCTTTGACATCCTGACGGGCTTTGCGCACATAAGCATCGATTCCTTGATCCCTAATCAAAGAACCAATGACATCAGGTCTACCTTCTGCAGAAAATACAAGTATCCTCAAATCTGGCTGCATATCTTTGACAGCCTTGATGAGTGCTATACCATCAGTGATTTCTTGAATGGTATGGTCTTCCTCAAATGAAAGATCAGTAATAAACAAATCATATGGTTGCGCAGTCTTTAAGCCCTTTGTAATCCAAGCCAAAGCATGGTCACAATAGGCTACATATTTCGCATCCTTAACTCCCAGTTCCTCTAGAGCCCGTTTCACCGAAAGGCTGGTATTTTCGTGATCCTCTGCAATTAGTACGCGTTCGAACATCATATCTTATTAGGTAGTTGGCAACGAAATATGAACTCTCAATCCCTTTTCGTTATTTGTATCAAAAGTAATCTCACCATCGATACTTTGAATACGGTTTCCCGTATTGGTTAGCCCATTTTTAAAATATGGCACTCCCTTGAAACCAATTCCGTCGTCTGTATAATAGATGTTTAGTTGATTTCCTATCTGCTCAAACTTCAATACCACATTGCTTGCAGCACTATGCTTTTTCATATTTACCATCAGCTCTTGCAGGATATACGCTAATTCATGCTTTACCTGGGCACTTACCTGAGCCCACAAGTCGTCGTCACTGCCCACTAACGAGACTCTTCTATCATGAGCGCTGAACGACACCATTAGGCTATTGAGTTGCGCTGTGAAATTTGACTCAACAAGAAAGCTTCCTTCATAAGTAATGTCCCGCGACTTTTCATAAAGTATTTCAATCCTATCCAAAATCCGCTCCCTATCTAAATCTTCCGTATTCTCAATTTCAGACATCATTGTATACAGGCCGTTTGCAACAACATCATGAACCTTTTTATGAATTTTCAGTTCATTCTCCCGAACTGCAGCTTTCGCTTCCAATTCTAGTTTTTGCTTTCTCTTCTTGAACCAAAGGGAAGAAATGATAGCTCCGGCAACAATAAGCACCGCTGCCACAGTAAGCAATAACTTTTGTTTTGTGATCTGATATTGCTTTTCCGCATTATCTTTTTGCAGATTCAAATTCTCAGTCTTGTTTTTTTCAGTTTCATACCGGATCACCGCAAACTGATTCTTCGCAGCATTGCGATCAGTTTCCAGACTATCTTTTAACCTTTTGTAGGTTTCGAAATATTCTCTTGACTGATTTGACGGGCTAAGTTTTATCAACCGTTCCAGAGCATACATCTGATCATCAGCACTTTTTATCTTCTCTGCTACTTCATACATTTTATGAGCATAGAATAATGCAGAGTCTGGTCTTCGGTCTAAATAAAAATCAGTAAGATGTGCAAAGCTTGCATTTTGTCCCCAAAGGTCATTTTCATTCCGGCGAATATGTAAGGCCTTTAAAAAATCTGGTACCGGATCATAGTTAGGCTCATGAAGCCATTTAGTTTTCGCACTATTGGATAATATTCTTGAGAAAGTAACTGGATTTTCCTTTATACTTTTCGTGGCGATCAGCTGTCTAAAATATTTGAGTGCTGCACCATACTTGAGTTGATCAGTTGAATTGATTGCAAGGTTATTCAGATATATATTTTTGGAACTTTCATCTTTTGTTAGCTCGATTGCCTTGAGATAGAATTGAGCTGCCACCTCATAATTTTTTAATCGATTGGCCATCTTTCCCAAATTGTTAAAGTTTGAAGATGCTATTTCTCTTTGCTCCTGTATACTTGAGTCTAAATATTTGATAGCAGAAAGAGAAATTTCCTGACTCCCAAAAAAGTCGCCCCTACCACCACTAATGATCGCCATATTGATAAGACACTTAGCAACCTTGGCACTATCCCCATCTTTTAAAAACTTTTCTTTAGCCTTATTGAAATAAATGAAGCTGCTATCGGAGCGGCTTTCCCTTAAAAAATCCCAAGCCCGATCGTAGTATGAATTTTCAGGAAACAGTTTAGTTTTAATCCTGTCTTGATGACAGGAAAGCGTAAATAGCAAAATAAGAGCGGTAATATATCTTTTCAAGATTTTTTTATATTTTCTCTAAAATAAAAAAAATACGGGCAAAAATGCCCGTATTTCTAATATTATGGTTTCGGTGGGTTATCCCCAGCTTCCCCTCCGGGGCCATCACCATATGTACCATACGTTGTATCCGTTTTGCAGTCCGTTTTTGATGTGGTACTCGAATGTGAAGGGCTTACCAAGCCTATTAAAATGTAGAAAATTAATCCAAACATGATTCAAAAATTTAGAAATGAAATACTTGGTAGTTCCCCGCGAATCCAATCGCGGGGGTTGCTACAACTGCATTTCAGAAGCGCTTCTGAAACTTTTGGGAAGAGTGAGATTCGATTGCGGGAGGCAGTAACTGCTTCCCAAACCAGTCATTACCTACCGCAACTTTCTCTCGTTTAAAATCTGTTTGTACCTGGGCCACACTAGCTGATTGCGGCTCCAACCGATTTCGAGAGCAAATGTATAGCAGTCGAAAACACCGAACGTCATGCTGTTCCGATGATTCCAATAAATCCGATAGAATTCCGGAAAACCGTAAGAAATTCCGAAAATTCCATTTACTTTTACTTATAAATTTTTAGGGAAAATGCTTGATGATTATAAAAAAGCAGTGATTTTTAACTATCACAACAAAAGGGAAAGAGGTATTCTTTCTTCGAATTTGACACATCCTACTCCTAAGAAATTAAGGGATGAATGTCTTCTTGCGCTAAAGTCAAGAACTCAGAAGGATGATGAAATCTTTATAAAAGACTTTTTCAATCTCGGAATCAAATCAGAGGATTATAGCCATAGTATTGAAAGGTTTGACGCAGATAAACTAAGGCCCTTAGTTAACTTCTTAAAAGGTTTAACTGAGGATCCGGAACCTAGAAACGTAGAACTTCTAGCCTGGCTGATAGGTTTTGAGCCAAGACCATACAAGTTTGGGGTAGAGTATGTAGCGGATATTAACCCGACTCAAGAATCAATAACTCATGACAATTGTGACGCAACGAAAGAAAACGGCAAATGGCCAATAGTTGAGAAAACAAAAAAAGTCCAAATAGAGGATCCTAAAACAAATTTTAATAGGAAAGATAAAGCAAGGCCAATATCTAAAAAGGTCCTCGTTTTAATTATAATACCTCTTTTGTTAATTAGTGGATTTTATTCATTTACAAATTATTGGACCGTAGCTTATATTTGTGATCGTGGCACCGCTAAAAAGTACCATCTTAGCGCTAAATGTCCCGCTTTAAAAAATTGCAAGAACAATTTTGTTTCAACTACAATTGCGGAAGCGGAAAAAAATGGCAAAACGCTGTGTGGCTGGGAAAAGTAAACCGCGCTCATTAGTTGGTTAGTGTAGAAAACTCATAATCTTTTGGTCGATGGTTCGAGCCCATCATGGCCCACAACCCCCTCTTTACAGTCTGTAGAGAGGGTTTTTATTTTCACATACATTTTTATAGGCTCTGATAGTAGTTTAAAGGGCACATCGCCACTTTCTAAAATCTGTTGGATTTCTTTTTCAGATATTCCGTAGGCGTTATTCTGAAATACTGACGAAAGCAGGTGCTGAAATATTTCTGATTGGTAAAGCCAACCTGATATCCAACTTCGGTAATGTTGTGCCTACCCGCATCGAAGTACTGTCGTGCGCGCTTCAATCTGATTTCGCGTACAAAATCAACAGGGGTACTATTGGTTAAGCTGGTAAACTTGGCATAAAATGCACTGCGACCCATATTCATGTTAGTTGCTATGTTTTCAATATTGAACTGAGAATCCTGAATATGCTGTTCAACGATCTCAATAATTCTAGTCAGGAATTTTTCATCATCGGAAGTGATCGAAATCGCTGAAGGCTCCAAATCCAGATTCATTTTATTTTTCAATGCTTCAAATACCCTTTGCCGCTGCCTGATCAGATTTTCTATCGAGATCAGCAGCAATTCATTATTGAAAGGTTTAGGCATGTAAAAATCGGCACCATAAGACAATCCTTGGATCTGACTTTCTACAGAAAATTTTGCCGATAGCAGAATTACCGGGATATGACTGGTGATTGGATGATTTTTCAATTGATCCAGCATCTGAATGCCATCCATATTGGGCATCATCACATCACTGATAATCAGGTCGGGCATTAGCTTTTTAGCCCTTTCCAATCCGATTAAACCGTCTTCGGCGGTTTCCACATCGTAAATCTTTGATAACTGATAATAGAGGAAGGTGCGGAGTTCTTCATTGTCTTCGACCAGCAAGACTTTAGCAATATAGCTTTTGGTAATAGTGGATTCAACTTTCTCTAAACCGGCAGTCGCCACACTGCTGTTACTTCGCTCATCGATCTGCTCATAGACCTCAATCAGCTCATTTCCTTCAGCTAAAAGTTCAAGTCCTTTCTTGAGCCTTACAGTGACGGTTAAGCCCCCGAAATCATTATTTTCTGCATAGATCTTTCCGTGATGTAGCTCCACCATCTCGCGTGCCAGCGCCAGGCCAATCCCTGTGCCTTTAACTGCGTGATCTGAGGACTGAGCCCCTTCAAAATACAATCCAAAGATGGCCTCAAGTTGGTCAGGAGGTACGCCTGTACCCTGATCGGCCACAGAAATGACAAGCTCATCAGCTACTTCTTCTATGGAGATGGTAATGTTGTGGTTCTCATTTACTTTAATAGCATTCGACAACAAGTTATACAGTACGATTTCAATTTTCTCGGGATCAATCCACAAGATTGGTGGCTCGCCACTTCTATGAATTTCAATACCTATGCGTTTCCGTTTCAACTCTTCCCCGAAAAAGGTAGTAATCCTTTCAACAAAAAGGTTCATGTCCACTTCCTTAATTTTTAGTATTGCCTTGCCACTTTGAACCTTTCGTAAATCGAGCAGCTGGTTTACAAATCGAACCATACGACCGGCATTTTTTCGGGCGATATCCAGATTCCGCATGCCTTCCTTAGAGATCTTTTCGCTTTTTGCGATATCTTCCAATGGATTTACAATCAAGGTTAAAGGCGTTCTCAGTTCATGAGAAACATTAGTAAAGAAATTCAATTTGAGTTCCGTCAGCTTTCGTTCAATCACAATGCCAGCACGCAGGCCAAGAATGGTAATAACAATTCGCCGCACCACAAATAAAACCCCAATGGCAAAGACCAGATAGATCACGTAGGCCCACCAGGTTCTCCAGGGCGGAGGGAGGATGGTGATTTTCAAAGTATGACTCGGAATGTTATTATAAATATCGTAGGCTGTACTTTTTACCTCAAAAGTATAATGGCCGGGAGGCACTTTGGTATAGGTTGCCCGGCGCTCGTTGCCATTGTTCCGCCATTCAGAATCAAAACCATCCAGTCTATATGCGTAGGCTTCTTTACCGGTAGACCTGTAATCCAGCACAGCGAATGAGATGCTGAAGAAATTCTGATCGTAGGGGAGCTCAATTTCGGTACTCTGATCAATGGAAGTCTGTATGGGGGAATTCTGTTCGCCAGCCATCACCACCTGAGAGTTCACCTGCAGACTGGTCAGCGTCATCTTAGCATCGATTTTAGAGTTGTGTAACCGCGCAGGGTAAAAGGAAACAATGCCTTTCAGCGTTCCGAAGATGATCTGCTCATTCCTATCTTCAGTAACGGAGGACTCTTCGAAAGTCACCACCGGAAAACCATCGTTCGCATCCAGATTACTAAACTTCTGGGTTTCAAGGTTGAATTTAGAAAGCCCATTCTGGGTGCCGATCCAAAGGTTGTGGTGCTGGTCTTCAATGGCACTCAGGAGATAATCACTGGGCAGTCCGTCTCTGATGGAAAAATTTTTGAAGCGGAGCGCATTCAGCGGCTGATTGCCGATGGCCCTGTTCAGTCCTCCTGCAACGGTCCCGAGCCACATCACATTTTTCTTATCCTTTAATATAAATTGCACGTCATTATCACCGAGACTCTGCAAGTCGCCCGAAATCTTTTGATAAGTCTTAAAACTGGCATTTAGGCCGATTTTAGCTGGCGCATCAGAAATCAGCAGACCATTAGTTGTTGCAATCCATAAGAGTCCATTGCGGCCAACATTAAGCGATCTTATCCGCATAAAATCTTCACCGGGGTAATTCTGAAATTCATTACCGGGATGCGCAAAGCGTGTCTTTCCTTTTTCGGAGATCAGCAAATTGAGTCCGCCGCCATAGGTGCCCAGCCATATCCGTTCGTTTTTATCTTCAATGATGGCATAAACCGCATTGTGACTGATGGAATTTGGATCCATATTGTGTCGGTAATTTGATAAACGATACTGTTTGCGCGTTTCGTCTGTTGGCTCCGCCCGATACAATCCCTCCGCCTTGGTGCCCATCCAGATGTTGCCTTTGCTGTCTTCAAGGATAGCATAAACCTGTCCGAGTGAATGCTGATTGGCATTCACAAAGATGTTGTTTATGGGGACGCCATTCGATGTTACCGAAAGACTTCCATCCTTGGTACCAATCCAGAGGCGGTTCATACGATCTGCCATGATCCCGCGGACGTTATTTGTTGGACGCTGGTTTACCTCCTTACGGATCAGTTCAGCCTTAAAATCGTTAATGTGAAAAACCACTTTATCTACACCACCATCATCTGTGGCCAGCCACAAAATTCCATTTTTATCATAGTACTGCGCCATTACCTTATTAGAAAAGAAATGGTTGGTCTTTTCGGGACTATTATAAAAATAACGCACCTGGTTAGTCTCGGGCTCATAATAGCCGAAACCTCCCCCTTTCATATTGATCCAAACCCGTTGATGCGTATCCTGGAATACTTTATAAGAAGATCCCGTCTGATATACGCTGGAATAGTTGACCTGAGCAAAAGATCTGAACTGTTGTTTGTCAGGCTGGAACAGCACAACGCCTGACTTTTCGGGCTCAACCCAGAGCCGGCGAGCGCTATCTTCGTACATGGAAAAGAGGGGCTGCTGGCTGAAGTTTTTCTGGCTGATTACATCAAGATCTCGTCGGAAGACTATCAGATCGCCGTTTTGAGCAGTACAATAATACTTCCCTTTATCTGCGGATGTAAGAAAAGCGTTAATGCGGCCTGCAGATAACTTCCGCGCAGCGATTACCTTAAAATTTTTTACGCTGAGCACGCTGCCGTTTTCAGTACCAACATATACGTTACTATGATCTATCACACAGGCAGTAACATGGTGGCCATCTGCACCGGGAAGTTGCCTGACAGTTAATCCGCCAGCTGAATTTATGCTTATTGCGGACAATCCTTTAGTTGTACCTACCCAGATATTACCAAAATTATCCTCATTTACAGTCGTCACTGCTCCATCGCGCAGGCGAAAGCCGGATTCTTTGCCGGTTCCAAACTCAACAACGCTGAGCCGATCATCATTTATTGGCAGCATCACCACTAATCCCCCATCCTTTTTAACCAGCAACATTCCCCCTTTTTTAAGCGGCAGCATGCGCTCGGTAAGCAGGCTACCAGATGCCAAACCACCCGTAACCGTGCTGATCTTTTCGAATTTCTCCTGACGTTTGTCAAAGCGGTAGACTCGGTTGTCGTAACATCTGATCCAAAGGAAGCCCTGTGCATCTTCAATAATTTCTTCAATACGGTTTGTTTTGAGTGGAGAATCATCACCAGGCCTGGTTTTGAAAGTCACGAAGCTATGTCCGTCGAACCGGTTGATACCCGCCCAGGTGCCAAACCACATAAATCCATCGCGATCCTTAATCATGGTCATGACGCGGTGATGTGACAATCCATCTCCAGTGGAGTAGTGTTTTACAGAACACTTTGGCTGCGCATGGGCCTGCCCGATCCCAAGAAACAGCGTCAGGAAAATAATAGGAAATAGGCTTATACGTGGTTGCATTACCCAAAAATAACCCTTTTTTCCGCATAGCGGGAAGATAAAAATTCGGTAAACACAAAAAGTTAACCAAATCAAACAAAATTTAAACCTTCGTTTCTGCCACAGAAAGTACATTTGTTTACTATAATCAATGTAAATCAACTTGTATGATCATATTTAATCAGCTGTTTGTCGGCGACAAACATTTCAGGCAAAATTTCCGATTCGCCACTAGAGGGATTTGCTTAAGCATTCTTTTCATGCTGACCATCGGCGTGCCGGTTTTTGCTCAGCAGGCAGGCAGAACGCTTAGCGGAACAGTGAAAGACGATAAGGGGCAGACTATTCCCGGCGCCAGTGTAAAGCTTAAAGGTACTACGCAAGGTACAGTTACAGATGCCCGGGGCCAATACACATTAAAAATCAGTGCTGCTACCGGTACGCTTGAGTTCTCTTTTATAGGGTACACGGTTCGCGAAATTCCCATAGGCAGCAACAACATCATCAACGTATCCTTATCAGAGATGCTGAACACCATGAATGAGGTGGTTGTAATCGGCTACGGTACCGTTAAAAGACGGGATTTAACCGGTTCAGTTTCTTCTGTCAGCGGAAAAGACATTGTCGCAACACCTGTTCCCAATGTGGCGCAAGCCATGCAGGGTAAATTGCCGGGCGTAAGAATTACATCTCAGGATGGCCGTCCGGGTGCCGGGGTTGCTATCCGTGTACGTGGTGGAGGTTCAATCTCACAAAGCAATCAGCCTTTGATCCTGATCGACGGCATTCCAGGAAACCTGAATGATATTGCCAGTGATCAGGTAGAAAGTATCGACGTATTGAAAGATGCATCGTCAACAGCAATCTATGGTGCACGCGGCGCCAACGGCGTAGTGCTGGTTACCACCAAGGGTGCTAAAGCCGGTGTAACCCAGGTAAGCATCAATAGCTATGTGAAGATCAATACACCAACCAAATACCTGGAGCAGCTTAATCCTTATGATTATCTGAAATATGTATGGGCCAATGCAGCAGCAAATGGAACGGCTTACCAAACTCCGTTTGAGAAATACTATGGATTAGGCGCAAATGCAGGGACAAATGCCGGCGGTATCGAAAACTATAGAAATCTGGCTACAGATGATATTCAGCGTCAGGTATATAATGAATCCACCTCCTGGAACCATGCCCTAACCGTAACCGGCGGTACAGACAAAACTAAAATTCTGTTCTCGGCCAACTATACCGATGATCAGGGGATGAAGATCAACTCTTACCTGAAACGTGCAAATGCGACTTTGAAAATCTCTCAAAAGATCTTCGACAACGTTACGTTCGATCTAAATACGCGTTATACACGCAGCCCGGCTTTGGGTGATGAAGGCGTAACCAGCGGAAGTGGATCAATGCTGTCTGCCGCTTATCGTTTCCGCCCGATTGCAACAAATCATGTTTTGGGTGATTTAGCTGCCCTCAGGGCTGGTAATATTGAGCAATACGGAAAAGCATCAATGTGGGATAATTACAGTGCAGTAGCACGTATCACAGATTACGAGCCTTATTCAAAAAGCCAGAATATGGTAGCGATCTCTTCATTAACCTGGAAGATCATCGAAGGCCTTACCTACCATACCGATTTCAGTTTAAACTCGAATTTCGGAGAACGCAAGTACTGGTCGGGCGCAATCTATAACAACTACGTAGAAGATGCCACCAATAAGAAATTATTTGCCGGTGCAGCAGATTACCGCAAAACAGACAGCTGGGGCTTGCGCTGGACAAATACGTTAGCTTATGACTTCAAAATAAATGATGCCAATAAGTTAACTGTACTGGCAGGTCAGGAAGTATCCAATACTGGAGGAACCTCACTGGCTGCGCAGGCCAACCGTTTCCCTTCAAACTTTGACAAGGAAACAGCCTTTGCGCAGATCAACCAATACGACGCAACTGTTGGTGCGGCTTCATTTTCCTCAAATGTGGAGATCCCAAACCGGTTGCAGTCGTTCTTTGGAAGGGCAAACTATTCTCTGTCAGACCGTTATTTGGTTACGCTGACGCTACGTGCTGATGGATCTTCACGTTTTGCACCTAACAAACGCTGGGGATATTTTCCTGGAGCGGCAGTTGCCTGGAGAATCTCTGATGAAGCCTTTATCAAAGACCTGAAATGGCTGGATAACTTAAAACTCCGGGCATCCTATGGTGCAGTAGGCAATGATGCCATTCCAACCAATTCGTTTACACAGGCCTGGGGCTCCGTCACTGATCAACGCTTACAATACGCCATCAACCACCAGCGCATATCAGGCTACCAAACTACAAGCATATTAGCTAATCCGGATCTGAAATGGGAAACTACCATTACCCGTAACCTGGGTCTGGACTTTGGTTTGTTTGGAAACCGCTTAACAGGTACAATTGAGGGTTACTGGAATACGACAAAGGACCTGTTGTTAGAAACACCAATCCCGGGCATCACCGCCTTTACCAGCACGTTCGACAATATCGGCCAAACCAGCAACAAAGGATTAGAACTTTCTCTTTCTGCAACAGTATTCAAAACTGAAGATTGGAATATCACTGCAGGTGGAAACATTAACTTCAACAAAAGCAATATCGATGCGCTTGCGCCAAACATTACTGGATTATACGGTACAAACTGGGCAAGTTCTGCATCTTACCCAACTTCAGATTATATCCTGAAGGAAGGAAGCCCTGTTGGCCTTGTCCGCGGATTAACCTATGCTGGTTTTTATACCCCGGCTGATTTTAACTATAACAATGGCCTGTATACCCTTAAATCTGGTGTGCCGGATGTCGGAACCTTTATTGGTGTTGTACATGGGCTAACGACGGCGAATCGTCCTGCCGGTCAGAATGCTTACCCGGGCGTTGCTAAATACCAGGACCTGAATGGCGATGGTAAAATTGACGAGAATGATGTATCCGTTATCGGTAACACTAACCCTAAACATACAGGCGGTTTGAACCTGAATGTGGCGTACAAGAATTTCGATCTGGGACTTTTCTTCAACTGGAGCGTTGGCAATGATGTTTACAATGTAAACAAACTGGCATCATTATACGGGCCTAAAGAAGCAGGGGTTTATGAGAATAAACTGGCTATCCTGAATGGTGCCTATAAAATTTATGACGTAGTGAACGGACAGCTGGTACGCTTGTCGACGCCAGATCAGCTCAATGCAGCCAATGGTGCTTCGAATTTACCTTTAGCTTATAATGAAGGAGGTATTACTTCTACACTGGGCATTGAAAACGGTTCCTTTCTTCGCTTAAACACCGCTACCCTGGGTTACCGCTTGCCTAAAACCTGGCTGGCCAGAGCAAAAATCACAAACATTTATCTGTACGGCAGCGTGTACAACGTGTTTACCGTTACGAATTACAGCGGCCTGGACCCTGAAGTGGGTACAAACGACAATTTTAACAGTTCAAAATATCCCACAACCGGGCTTGACTTCGGTTCTTACCCGCGTGCAAGGTCATTTGTTTTCGGAATGAACCTTAATTTCTAACTATTAAAAGATCAAAAATGAAAACTTTTATAAAATATACAGCAACAGCACTCGTACTTTGCCTTACATTTAGTCAATGCAAACGGGATTTTCTGGATGCCAAGTCTCCATCCAGTGTCGACGATGAATTTGTTACCTCAACACCAGCTGAGACCTTTAAGTCACTTTCTTCAGCTTACGCCATTTACAGACAGAATTCTATCATGGGGATTTACCGTTGGAACGATCCGATAGGCTCTGACGCTGAAATGTATCCTGAAGACAATTCCAGTAACAACCTGAACGCCATCCTTAAACCCGAGTTGCTACCAATTGATGCCGTAAAAGGGGGCTTTGACGGATTTTATGCTGCATTAGGTCGCGCAGCAAAAGTCGCCGCCCTGATTGCCGATAAAGAAGCATACAAAGCTGATGTAGCTGCGGGAAGAACATCAGAATGGACACATCTTTATGGAGAAGCCATCACCATGAGGGCCTATTTTTATTTCGAACTGGTTAAGCACTTTGGCGATGTGCCTTACGGCTATGAAAATCAAAAAGCAACAGATTACCAATTGACATCGCGCTTTACCATTTACGACAATCTGATTGCAGATCTGAAACAGGTGGAGCCATTAATGTATAAAATAGGAGAAGGCGGAATTACCGCAGAACGCATGTCGCGCACCTTCTGTAATTCACTGATAGGCCTTGTAGCGCTTTCATCAGGTGGCTATCAGACTATCCGCACGGATGTGCCTGACCTGTATGGATCAGTATCTTTTACCAGAAAAGGTAATGAAGTTTTTAAATCAGTGTATGCCCGTCGCACCGACTATCTGACTTATTACGAAACTGCCAAAACCTACTTCCAGAAAGCATTGGACAATAGAGGAACGGCGGCGCTGGTTACTACAGATCCAAGAGGTTTTGCAAATAACCCTTTTCAACGCCACTTCCAATACACACACGATTTTCAGATCAGTCCGGAGTCAATCTTCGAAGTAGGAAACATTCAAGGGGGATCGATCACCACCACAAGTGAATACAGCTATGCCTTTGGCAGAACATCAGACGGAGGAAGCGCTAACGCAGCGCCTAATAAAGTGTTTGGAGCACTCAGAATCAACCCTGCGGTATATTATGGAGATTATATCAATGCCGATAAGCGCAGGGATGTGAGTGTTGCTGTTACGGGAAGTAACGGTGACGGAAACGAAAAAATTGGCTCTTTTGTTCCGGGGAATAAAGTAGCCGGTGGAATTGCGACCAATAAATGGGATGATAACCGAATGAATCCTCCTTATGTAGCCTCGCAAAGAAGTTCTGGCTTAAACTGGCCGGTAATGCGATTGGCTGATGTGATGCTGATGCTTGCTGAAGCTAAAGCGGAACTTAAGGAGAACGATGCATTGGATATCATCAACCAAATCAGAGCCAGAGCTTTTGGCAGCACAAAATATAACCTGAGTGGCTTATCCGGTCAGGCTTTAAAAGATGCTGTATGGAAAGAACGCAAACTGGAATTATTAGGTGAAGGTACCCGAAGGTTCGACATGATCCGTTCGGGAGTATTTTCTGAAAGCGCCGTGGCTGCACAGCAGCAATTCACCGTGATGGTTAGTGGACTGCGCTCACAAGGATTTTACCAGTTTGCCAATGGAAACACCATATCAAATTACATCTGGATAAAAATGGTACATCTAACTAATCCCTTAACTTTTGATTGTACAGACACAACAAATACAGCGACTTATCCTGCCTGGAGAGGACAATACGACTACAGTACATTGTCTGCTGTAAGCAGTAAAGTAATTGGCACCAACCATAATGTGGATATTAAAGGTTTATTCAGGTATATTGATCCAACGAGTGCAGAGGCGCTTAGCTTGCAGGCCAATGGCTATATAAAAACAAACTGGGGGATCGATATCGTAAATAATGAAGCTGTTTACAAAAGAAACCTGCTTTCGGGCATAACCAGCGCCGGCGAGCCGCCACGATACTTCTGGCCAATTCCTTCAGAAACCGTTAGGGGCTCGAAAGGGAAAGTGACCAATGGTTATGGACTGGCTCAACAATAATCTGATTTAACCCCATGAAAAACACCATCCTGCTATTTTTAATGCTGATCTCTTTAAGTGCCGCCGCTCAAAATCTGGAGTGGCGCACTGGTATTCCCGACACGAGCTATAATACGATGAAGGATTACCGGCTAAATGTGAAGCGCTATCCTTTCATCAGGATCGTTCCTGACAGCATTACATCAGATGTAAAAGAAGCGCGTAACCTGGTTTATTGCAAAATTGGAAACCGTGATTTGCATATTGATGCATTCCGGCCCACTAAAAAGCAGATGAAGGCAACTCCTGCAATATTAATTGTGCATGGGGGTGGATGGCGTTCGGGAAACCGTACACAGCATATTCCGCTGGCGCAACATCTTGCAGCCTTAGGTTATGCCTGTTTTACGGTGGAGTACCGTTTATCAACCGAGGCATTATACCCTGCAGCGATCATTGATTTGAAATCTGCTTTAAGATGGATGGGAACGAACGCAGAGAAATTCAATATAGACACTGCTAAGTTTACGGTAATGGGGTTCTCGGCAGGAGGGCAGCTTGCTGCGCTTGCAGGAGTAACTTCAGGATTGCCATTATTTAATGGCGACTGCAATAAGACTTCTGCAGGTTCAGCCAAAGCGGTAATAGATATTGATGGCACACTTTCCTTTGTACACCGCGAATCATGGGAGTTCCAGAATGCTTCCGGAGGAGCCTCGTTGTGGTGGATAGGTTATACCAAAGAACAACGACCTGATGTATGGAAAGAAGCTAGTCCCTTTAGCTATGCCGAGCAAAATAAGGTGCCCTTTCTGTTTCTGAACAGCGCTGTTGAGCGGATGCATGCTGGCAGGGATGATTTTAAGAAACTGATGGATCAGAAAGGGGTATATACGGAAATTATTAGCTTTCCCGATGCGCCGCATTCATTCTGTCTGTACAGACCCTGGTTTGATCCCATGGTCGCAAATATTGATACGTTTATGAAAAAGGTTTTTAAGTAAAATTTTAGACAGTTAAAGATGAAAATTTCACAAAAAATAGCCCTGTCCGGAGTGCTGCTAACGCTTTCCTCCTTCACCGTTAAAAGTCCAAAGAATATAGTCGTTTATTTGATCGGCGATTCAACAGTTTGCACCCAACCGGATTCTCAGGCGCCGGTAACTGGCTGGGGAACGCCGTTTGCGGTTTTCTTTAACCCGACCGTAAGAGTTGAAAATCATGCTAAAGGGGGAAGGAGCACACGCACGTTTATAAGCGAAGGCAGATGGACCCCGATTGCCAGCCATATTAATCAGGGTGATTATGTGATCATGCAATTCGGGCACAATGACGAAGCCAAGGAAGAGATCTTTAAAGATAGGTATACCGCTCCTGAAGATTACCGGAAAAACCTGACCAGGTTTATTACAGAGACACGCGAGAAAGGTGGCAAGCCAATTTTGGTTACACCAGTTTCGAGACGAAAGTTCGATAAGGATGGAAAAGCACTGGAAACGCACATTGAATATTCTGCAGTGGTTGTGTCGCTAGGAAAGGAACTTAATGTGCCGGTGATAGACCTGGATACTAAAAGCAGAGCGCTCTATCAATCGTACGGACCAGAACACTCCGCTTTGCTTTTCAATATATCCAAGCCCGGCACAAATCCCCAGTTTCCAGATGGAATAAACGACAACACGCATTTCAGCGAGTATGGCGCCAGACTGCTGGCAGAGATTGTGCTTTCTGAAATAAAAAGCAAGCACTTAGAACTTGAATCGAGGATAGCAGTCAAAAAATAATTCAACATTATGAAGATACATTTTAGTAAAATAGCCCTTTCCATAGGCCTACTTTTCTGCATGGGATTTACGCTTCCCCAGGAGGAAAAAATGCACATTTATTTGATTGGCGATTCTACCGTTTCTGAAAAGCAGTTGGCGGCTTATCCGGAAACTGGATGGGGAATGCCATTTTCGAAATTCTTTGATACTGCCACTACTGTTGTGGTCAACCGTGCCCAAAATGGCAGAAGCACCAAGACATTCATGGCAGATAATTTATGGAAGCCGATTGTTGCTGAGCTGAAGAAGGGGGATCTGGTGTTGATTCAGTTTGGCCATAACGATGAGGTTAAGACTAAGGCACAGGCCACAACAGAAAAAGAGTTTGAAAAGAATCTGCACCAGTATATTGCTGAGACGAAAGCACATCAGGCGATTCCTGTCCTGATTACGCCTCCGGCCAGAAGAAGCTTTGATAAAGCAGGAAACCTAGAAGATACACATAAGGTGTACTCTGCATTGGTTCGGCAAGTTGCCGCTGAAGACCATGTGGTATTTATTGATCTGGACACCCAAAGTCAGGAGGTACTAAAAAGTTTAGGACCGGAAAATTCAGCATGGCTTTTTAATCATTTAAAACCAGGTGAGCATCCCAATTATCCAGAGGGTAAGGTTGATAATACCCATTTCAGTGAGCTGGGTGCAAGACAAATGGCTGAAATTGTTTATAAGGGGCTGAAGCAACAGAATCCTGGCAACATTGGCGCACACTTTTTTAAACCAAAACCGAAGAAATAACAGGAATGTACTCGATCTTTATAAAAGACCTTTCTTTTCCACCTTAGTTAAATCCCATAATATCACCGACAACATAATTATGGATTGTAGAAAGATTAAAATCGTCTTTTTTAAAATCGTCCCCGGAATCTTTGCTTTCCATTTTTAGCTATTCGTGAGCGCAAAGTTTCATTAAGCTCTTTTTCATATTCTTCTGCTTTTTCCCTATTGCCAAGGAGTAGATTTTCGATATGCTTCTTTCTAAAGATATCTGCACCATCGAACAAAGGTTGAAAGGCCAATAGTGTCACTTCTGTAGCTAAAAATAAGGAATGCGCAATTGATCGAACAAACCGATTGTCGTCAAGCTGTATAAATTTTTCCAGGTAATCTGGAAGCTCGCCCGATTTTTGATCGATCAAGTTACTTTTTTGTTCGTCTTGGATACGCTCAAACACACGATTGAGATATTTTATTTAGTATATATCTTGTCAAAGATTCTCACTAATGAATCAAGCTTTTTGCTCTGAAAAAAGCTAATACAGCCCAACAATAAAGGTTTTTGGTATCCGTAATCTGCAATTTGCGAGGGTTCTATCGTCAATGCGGCAATTTTGGCGAGGCTGTCAATTTCATTAAATACCTTTGAATCTGAATAATTACTGATGTCTGAATAAATACCGCGGCTTATATCATTCTTCAACTTTTTATCATCCGTTATATATTTAATACAACTGCATAGTGCATAGTTTTTTAGTAGCTTGCGGGCTTCTTTCAGTGACGGAGGTCTTCCTTTTGAAGTGGTTAGGATAGAACAACCTGTTAACAAAAAAGCAAATAATAGGAAGAATATCAAAAATCGTTTCATATTAAATGTCCATAATGTGATTTTCGCTACATCTCCTGAAGCGTTAAATTTTGTTGCAGTTAGTTAATACTAATAGGGATGCTCATTGTTACACGGATGTTCTTCCCATCCTGAACTCCAGGTTCCCACTTAGGTAAAGATTTAATTACTCTTAAGGCTTCCTGGTCAATCAAAGGATGAACACTTTTCTCGATTTCAGCATCTGCTATACTGCCATTCTTTTCAACAACAAATTTCACAACGATCCTGCCCGGAGAATAGCTAACATTTGCCGGCATTACGAAATTTGCACTTAAGAACTTGTAAAGTTCCGGCATTCCTCCCGGATACTGGGGAAACTTTTCTAAACTTACGTAATCATAAGTCCCCTTACCATCCCTGGTAGTGTTAAGTTTCTGATACTCCTTTTTTAAAGTTTGGTCACCATTTTCATTCCAATTCGCTTCTGATTGCAGTTCATTCTTTTTATAAAAATGCTGAACTTTTTTCTTACCGTCCCGGTAATACCAGTTAAACTCTCCCTCCCGAACCTGAGGATCAAGTGAGGAATAAGTACCGGTCATTTGAACTTCCCCGGATTTGTAGTAGTCAGCAACCTCAAATCCTTTTGCTTCATTGATTCTCCTTGTAACACGAAAATATGAGCTTAGTTCTTTTGTAGAAGGTTTCCAGTCTGAACCAAGATAAGTGGTGTCAATCTTTTGGCCAAAAGCACTGCAGGCAAGGAACAGTGGTAATGTTGAAACAATAAAGCGTAAATTCATAGTGTGAATATAAAGAAAAATTGAGCGTTTATTTTTATGGTAAGTATTCCTTCAGCAGCATTTGCCATTCCTCATCCAGCGAAACCTGCGGTCGCTTCCTCCCTGCCCTGTTGTACCAGTAATCTGCGTTCCATAGATCACCTTCCTTACGGTGCAGGTAAGCATGAATATGGGCCGACTGGGGATCTGTCAATTGATCAATCAAGTCATGGGCCGCTTTCCAGTTGCCATTCCTATCGTACCACAAAGCCTGCAGATGCAATGGCAGATCAGCAGATGGCTGGTCATTCGCTAATGAGGTTTCGAAATCGGCTAAAGTCATATCCCAAATATAAAATTTCCAGGCAATATTTCATCAATTAGCTCCCCTCCTTTTCCATACCTCCGGCAAAGTGCCGGCAATATCCGGCAAGCGCTGCCCGACTGCTAGGTTTTTGATTTCTAGCTGAATACGTTTGTCCTGTTGACTTGCAAGGAACAACGTAATTAACAGATTCATTAATTTTTAAAAACCTATAATCATGGGAAAATTATCAAGAGGATTCCTGGGTGGATTCCAGGGACAAGTAGGAACAGCATACGGCTGTTTCTGGAGGCTGATGGACTTAATTAAGGCGATGCCTCGCAAAGTTAAACGCCCGCCGACAGCGGCGCAATTGCCAGTACAGCTGCGCTGGTCATTAATGACTTCGCTGCTCGGCGGTTTAAGCAGGGTCATTACGATCGGCTTTAAGAATGTGGCTCCTGCAGGTCAGTCGGCCATGAATGCCGCGGTATCGTACAATCTCGCCAATGCCATTACCGGCATCTCGCCAGATTACACCGTAGACTTTTCAAAGCTGATGTTTAGCCAGGGTAAGCTGGAAGAACCAAATCAATTTGAAATTGAAGCACTTGCGGCAGCTAAGCTGAATTTTAAATGGCAGGCAAATTTTGCTGGTGGTAATTTCAAGCTGACAGACAAGGCTATTTTCGTAGCGTATAGTCCTGCGAAAGGCAAGTTTGTTACGCTGATCGGTACAGTGACGCGGGCCGACTTAGCGTACGAAATGCAATTGCCACCTCCTTTTAGCGGAGACCTTGTAGAATGCTACATGAGCTTCGTAAGTGAGGATGGCAAAACGGTAAGCAATAGTGTTCACTATCCGGGTGTGACCGTGTTATAATCAACCTCGTCCTTTTAGGGGAAGAGCAAGGCATTTATTGCCGGCTCTTTCCCGATAAGGGATTTAACCAATTAAAACCTATTTTATGAAACCAATAACTTTAGTAAGACCAGTGCTTTTGCATGAGCTTAAGCACCTTACAAAATATCTGCTGTTTAGTGTACTGATCTTGTTATGGTTCACAGCGCCTAAGCTGATGCAATGGGGCGACAGCACTGCAGGATCTATCGATCCATCCATCTGGTTGCTAATCCTGCTGGCGCTGATTAGTTTTTTGATGCTGCTGGCCTTGTGCTGGTGGCTGTTAAGACATTTCTGGATGTCCTTGGGTTTGCCCCCTTTAGGGCTGATGGTTTCACAGTTTAAATTTTTAGAGTCATGGAAACAGCTAGGATTTTACTTTGCCTGTTTTGCTTTGCTTTTGCTGGCTGGCGTGGCCTGCCTGGCAGCAGTACTGTAAACACGAATGATTACGACCATATTGTTGTGATAGCACAAGCACAGATCGGTGTTAAAGAAGCGACAGACAACAACGACGGCTTACAGGTGGAGGCTTACTTAGCTGCTGCAGGGCTCAGCAAAGGCCAACCCTGGTGTGCTGCTTTCCTCACATGGGTATTTAAACAGGCAGGTTATGATCAGCCACGAACCGGCTGGTCTCCTGCCCTGTTTCCCGTTGGCAGACAAGTGAAAATTCCTTCGCCCGGCTTGGTATTCAGTATCTACTTTCCAGCTTTAAATCGAATTGCACATTGCGGTCTCATTGAACAGGTTAAAGGGAACTGGATTAGCGGCATTGAGGGAAACACCAATGTTAGCGGATCGAGAGATGGCGATGGGGTGTACAGGAAGCTCAGACATGTCAAGACCGTTCATCGCTATGCGAACTGGATAAGGGGCAACAAGAAAGGAGGTTTGCCATGAATAGGCTGATCCCCTCCTGCTCAATTCTGCTGATGCTGCTGACTGGCTGTAACCTGCTCAAAAAAACCAGCAACACGACCACAGCTGACACCCGGCAGCTTGAAAAGAAAAGCAATTTCAATATGCTGGAATTAAAGAGCGCTAACAAGCAGACCAGCATTTTTACCCTGTGGGACAGTGGAAGGATTTATCAGCATCAACTAATACTAGAGCAAACGGACGAGTCAACACTAGCTGGGTTGAAAACCACCGAGCAGGACACGGCAAAAAAAGAGGTTGTGACCAGGAAAACCATGCCGCCAGACCTGTGGATCTACACAGGCCTTATCGTGTTTTTAATTGGAGTATACTGGATGTACAGGAAAGTTAGTGCCGCTATGCCGTTTAACGCCAAACACCAATGAATCCTGGCGTTTGGTGACAAATTTAGTCCGGTTTCACATAACACTGTCCGCAAACACCATTGGCAAACGGCCTGCTTTCCTTTAGTTCAAGCCCTATTTTTTCATTAAGGTCCGGAAATAAACGGATACCGCGGCCAAGCAGTACAGGATTGATAAACAATTGATAAATGTCTATCAGACCCGCCTGAATCAGGGTACGGGCAACCGAAGGGCTGCCAATTAACAGGATGTGCTTACCCGAACTTTGTTTAAGCTTCGCAATTGCCCCGGTAAGGTCCTCAGCAATAAAGGTTGTATCACTTCCTGCATTGGTCATGGTACCTGATGCCACGAACTTTTGTGCATTTTGGTACCATCTGCTATGTTCAATATCGTGCTTGCTGGCGCCAGGCTGATCGGCAGCACCAGGCCAGTAACTCTCCATCATTTCATAAGTAACCCTTCCGTATAAAGCGGCATCAGCCAGATCTGTTTGCTGCTGCGTGTAGTCAAAGAGCTCTTCATCAACCTTGATCCAGTCCATCTCACCGTTCGGTCCCGCTACATAACCGTCAAGGGATACATGCATCAATAAAACTAATTTTCTCATAAATGGGTGTTTATTTGTTAGGCTTTACGATCCTATCGTATTTGCTGATCAAACATACGCAGATTCTTCATGACCCGGAATGGCTCATTGCGGCAAATGTAAGGGGCACCTGCACATGGCTGGTAATACGTAAATTCATGGTATGCATAAAAGAAATCAGGAGATTTCTCTTAAATTTACTGCTCATAGACCTCATAAGCCATGTTACAAAAACTCTGTGCATACAATACCTGGGCAAATTCCGTAGTGCTTGAGGCACTAACAAATGCGTCGGCAATCGAATCTTCCCCAATTCCCGGCTACTGTATGACGCTGCTGAGCCATATCGCCAATGCGCAAGTCATTTGGACCAGCCGTATTGGCGGCAGCATCCCCCCGGTAACTGTATGGCAAGTGCATGATCTGGATACCTGCAGGGTGATGCTCCAGCAAAGTGCGGAGGGGCTGAAAGAGATTGTTGAGCAAGATGCTTCGTTAGACCGTGTTATCACCTACAAAACGTTTGCCGGTGACCCTTTTGAAAATGTGGTCGCTGACATTTTACTGCATGTGTTTAACCATGGCACCTACCACCGTGCGCAGATTGCGAAGGAAATGAAGAATAATGGGCTTAACCCGGTAAATACTGATTATATCCAGTTTGTGCGTCAGGCCATATAATGGCCCGCCAGGTGAGGCAGTTTCCAATTTCACCTGTATTCATACCGGGAAAACACGTCGTCCTCCCTTTTTAACGGAGATATCTACTGAGCCAGGCCAGGTATATCCTATAGTTTATGCTACATTTAGCGATACTTTATCTCAAAAAACAGGCAAAATACGTATTGCCAGCACCCGATAAAAAGGCTAAATTTAATGTGATCCCCCTAAAGTATTAATCATAACAAAACTTAGAAATTATGAGAATTAAATTTTTAGTTTCGGCTATTGCTGTATGCATTAGTTTGAATGTGCTGGCCCAGGAGCGTTCGGCATTTCGCTCGGGTTATATGAGGCTAGGTATCAATAAGCTCGGAGAGGATCTCGACAGTCGGCTGTCCCCTAAAGAAAACATATTTAACAACAGGTTCGGGGCCAACAGGGGCTATGTTTTTGAATTTGGAAACATCTATTATTTCGCACCCAAAGAAAGTAAAACTGCAGCCAATATCGGCCTGGACTGGACCATCCTATCCTTCAGCTATAATAAAATCGATAGTTGGGACGATTATGCAGCAGCATCCGGAGCTTCGAAGGTCAATTTACACGGACAGATATTTTCAGCGGCTGTTTCTTCTAAACTTGGACCAAATCTTTCCATCAATCTGATCGGAAAAATGGTCATTGACCTGCGCTTTCAGGTTGTGCCTACCCTTCGCTATTTCGATTTTGGATATTCAGAAACCGGCCCTGGTCAGAACGGACGTTACGTTTATCTCGGAAGAGAAGGGCAGTCTTATGAGGGAGACTTTGAGGAAAACAAGTTTAAAGAACGGTTGGGGTTTGGTTTGGCTACCGGATATGGAATTACTGTACGGCACAACTCACTGGGACTGTCGGCGGACTACATATCGGGTAAAGTAAAAACCGACTATAATGCTTATGATCCAGGCAGCGGCAATACGGCTGGAAAGGAAAAAATTCAGGCCAAAAATGTACAGTTCAAATTAAGTCTGACGTTTTAACAACGGTAAGTGAATTTCATTTCAGACGGAGCAAAACTCCCTTTCTCTTCACTATATTTTTATAATCCCATTGGATCATCCTGGATTTCTGAATCCAGCGGACAAGGTCGTCCAGGTTGATCTCCTCAACTCCGGTATAGGTAATAGATGCATCCTTAAATTTGCCGGTATTGATCTTCAGTTTCACTTCATCAAAATCAGCACCGCTCCAAAACATCAAACGGATACCAGCTTTGAGCTTGCTATAGCCAACAATGGGATTCCCTTCTAGAAACCAAACAGGATGCGCATGCCAGATTTTACTTTCTGCCTCTGTGAGGTTACGGTTAATTCCGACTGATAACACATGACAGATTTCCCGATCTGTAGTGGACTGCGAGTCATTGTAGTTTTGTACGTCTTCGTTCATCATATGTTTTCGAATTCTTATGGCTTAACGTATGCTCACATCATGTGATCCCAGTAAACTGTAAATTTCGCTATCCAGGAATTTTCCGTCAAAATAATAATCTTCTCTAAAATAAGCTTCCTTTATGAAGCCGTGTTTGAGCAAGAGCTGCCTTGAGGCATCATTTCCAGGGTTGATATTTGCAGAAATGGAGTGTAATCCTACGGTATTAAACCCAAAATCAATAACTGCCTTAAGACTTTCTGAAAGAATGCCCTGCCTCCAGTAATCCGGGTGTAGCATATAGCCAATCTCAGCCCTGTGGTTGGCAAGATCTGTTCGCCAATAACCCAGATTACCTATCATCTGATCAGGGTTTTCCTTAAGGGTAATGGCCCAGATCAGGTTCATTCCTTTGAAAAATTCTTCAAGGATGGTTTGAATAACCGATTCAGAATCCTTTACAGTTTTTGGTCGCGGCCGGTCGATATAGCGCATCACTTCAGTGTTGGTCCGCAATTGGTATAATGCCTCCGCATCTGAAAGCTTCTGTTCACGGAGCAGGAGCCTGCTGGTTTCGATATCGGGAAGCTGAGGTAAGTTGATTTGAAGCATAAAATTTAATTAAAATGGAGCGCACCGATCCCATGATCAGCCTTGCTGGTTACGGTAAAAGTGTCCGAAAAAGCAATATAGCTTTGACATAGCAGCACAAATATCAATAACAGACGTAGTTTCAATTTAAAAGCGTTAAATGCAAAAATGATGGCTAATTTAACATTTTAACCCAAGCTATCCAATCCAATTTACCATAGCATGAAGAGGAACGGAGTTGACGACTATCATTTTCATCAATTAATAATATCTTTATGAAATTGATTAAGCTTTCGATAAAAAAATATGAAAAGAACAGTCACCCTGATAGCAATTCGATTTGCCTTCTTATTCTGGATACTTTTTTCTTTCTCCTTCAACAGCGGCGCCATTCCCCTTTTACACTTTACACAAAAATTTACGGTTCCGGTATTACACGCTTTTGTGCAATGGTTTGCCGCCAGGGTTTTAAATCTTACTGACCCGCTTAACATAGTAATGAGCGGCAGTGGGGATACTACTTTTCATTATATATGGCTGCTTTGTATATTCATATTTTCAGTTTTAGCTACACTGATCTGGTCAGCGGCAGACTACAAAAGGAAAAGTCATGAACAGCTTTTTTACTGGCTTACGGTAGTGCTCAGGTTTTATGTTGGTTTTACGTTGTTACATTATGGATTAGCAAAACTGAATAACGGGCAGTTCCCTGCCTTAAATTCCTATCGCTTGTTGTCTACTTATGGGGATTCATCTCCCATGGGACTTGCATGGAGCTTCCTGAGCTATTCTAAGGGTTATAAGTGGTTTATGTGCTTTGCCGAGCTAATCGGGATTTTACTGTTTTTTAGAAGAACGGCTACCATTGGTGCGTTTCTTTGTCTGATGACCACGGCCAACATTATGGCTATCAATTATTTTTTTGATGTCCCTGTGAAAATTTTAAGTGCCGCATTGGTCCTGATGTGTCTCACCTTACTTTCCCCAAATATCATTCAACTGTTCAGGTTCTTTTTTAAGGGCGAAAAGGTTCAGCTAAATTTCCTTAAAGCACCGGCACTTAAAGCCAGAGGGACGCGCATTTCCAAACTGGTTTTAAAATATGCTGTTCTATTGCTGTATGCCGGACTGCCTATATTTATGGCGTTAAAGTTAGAATGGTTTGATTCAAACTCCACTAACAGCGAGGCCGTTAATGGGGTTTTCGACATTGAAGAGGTAACCTGGTTAAAAGAAGACCCAACTGCCGACAGCAACAGCTTACGACCTAAATGGACGGTAGTTACATTTGAAAATAATCATATCGGAAGTGTCAGATCTGTAAATAATGAAACAGCCTGGTACAAATATAAGCTCGATAGCCGTGCTAAATCTGTTCAGATCACCTTTATGGATGATCCGAATGTAAGCCATACGCTAAATTACACGAATTCAAATTGGGACCGGATGGTGCTGAAAGGTGATTTTTTTGGTGCACCAGCGACCCTCATTCTGAAAAGAAAAACATTTGAACTTACTGACAGGGGCTTTCACTGGATCAGTGAAAGGCCGTATAACAGGTGATCAGAAACAGTCACAATGGGATTTTATGACCAATAGGCACCACAATTGATGCCCCTACCCCCTTCAAAGCACAGACAAACCGGCCTTTAACTTTCAGAATTGATCAAATATTACGTGTGTTTCGATTATTCGATTAAGTTCCTGAACATCAAGTTGATCTTTTGGGGGACCTGTTGCTTCTTTATTATCTATTAAATGATTGTAGTTCAAAAAGCGAATGCTTGTACCTTCAATCACATCAACTGTAGCCATTGAAAAGTATTCATCAAAGTTTTCTTTATTGAGACCAGGTATATCTGTCATTAAATCGGCATACATACCATCATCCATCATAATTTCACAGTATCCAGCAATGATTGGTGTATCGATCAACATATCAAACTGACCGTATCCCATATCTGCAAGCGCTGAAATTAAATTTACCCGGTTTTCCCTTGTGTCTTTTAAATAAATATCAAGGTCGCCAGTTGCGGTCTTCCATTACATTCAAAAGCACCAGTCCTGATGTTAAAATAAAACAATTTCTCCACCGCTCTGCTTATATAAAAGGGTAAACTTAAAAGATATACCGTCATGAAAAAGACCATCGTCATCACAGGCGCTTCCAGCGGTGTGGGAAGGGCTATAGCATTGGAGTTTGCTATTCAAAACGACAACAGACTTGTACTCGCCGCCCGAAATACGGCAGCATTAAACGAACTGGCAACGGAATGCGAGGAACTGGGCGCTGAAGTAAAAGTGGTTACCACAGATGTGACCAATTACCAGGACATGCTGAACCTGGCGTCTCAGGCCGATGACATGGGCGGAATTGATGTCTGGGTAAACAATGCAGGAGTATTGGCCATAGGTCGATTTGATGAAACCCCTATGGAAGTTGCGGCACAGGTGATCAGGACTAACCTGCTTGGCTTTATGCATGGCGCACACGCGGTTCTGCCCTATTTCAAAATGCAGGGACATGGGATCATCATCAACAATATCTCTATCGGCGGTTTTCTTCCCGTACCTTTCGGTGCAGGTTACTCGGCCAGCAAATTCGGGCTACGCGGCTTTTCTGCAGCTTTGAAAGCGGAGCTCGCCGGCTTTCCTGACATCCACGTTTGTGATGCTTTCCCGGCCTTCCTGGACACCCCTGGTATACAGCACGCAGCCAATTATACCGGCAAGCAATTGCGGCCAGCGCCACCAGTGTACGACCCTAAACGGGTAGCAATGGCTGTAGTAAAACTGGCCAATAAGCCAAAACGGGAGATCATGATCGGCAGCACCTCCATTTTACTGCGCTGCGCATATGGCTTGTTTCCTCGACTCACACAAAGCATAGCTGGTACGGTGATCCAGCACTACCTGAAACACGCAGACCCCTTGCCAAAAACGGATGGCAACCTGTTTAACGAAGTAGATTACGGAAATGCCGTTTACGGAGGATGGGGTTTACCAGGCAAGCCAAAAGTACACCGCAAG
>CAMLDJ010000010.1 GCA_946478755.1 uncultured Pedobacter sp.
CAATCAAATGAAAAATTTAAAACATCCATTACTTTTATTTACAATCCTTTTATCCCTGAGTTCATTCTCGCCAGTTGATAAAACATACGATTCAACAATAGAAAGATTACCGATAAAATTTATCGAAAATGCCTATTCAACCGCATTAAAAAAAGCAAAAGCCGAACATAAATACATTTTTGTCGATGCTTATACAAGCTGGTGCGGTCCATGCAAGCAGTTAAAAAAAACAACATTTAAAGACAGAGAGACGGCTGATTATTTCAATCAAAACTTTGTTAATCTTGCTGTTGATATGGAAAAAGGGGAAGGATCTAATTTAGCTGCAAAATGGGAAGTACAAGAATATCCTACACTTTTGATTCTTGACTATGATGGAAAAGTACTGCATCGTTCAATAGGTTACCTGGATGCCAAACAACTGATTGCTTTCGGTAAAAAGGCTTTAAAAAAAATGTAGCTTAAGCATTTGCAGGGACAAAATTCTACGTTTTTTGATGTCCCTAGAAGTATCCGCTGTGAAATTGGATCAATACAGGTCAGAATTGATCTACCAGAAAATTCAATAGACTTAAAGCACCGCTTAATTATGTGAAATGGCCGAGTGACTTTTTAAATAATCCTGACGTTTATGTTGTCAACTCCCGGAGTTATACAACAAGGATTGTCTTTTTCTTTTATATCAAGCTCACCCGGTCAATTCCTTGTAAAAAATATAGCCCTACCTGCCACATCTTTTTGGACAGCAGGTGAAGCGGCGGCTGCCGGTCATAGATAGGCTAAACATATTAATTTGGACAAACATGGAATTAAAAGACAAAAAAGTATTAATTACTGGCGGAAGTGCAGGGATAGGTAAAGCAATTATCACTCAGCTCGTGTTGCATGGAGTGCGGGATATTGCAGTTATTGGAAGAAAAAAGAAACCTTTAGAGACGCTACAAGCCGAGTTCAGCGACGTGAATATAGTTGCTATGCAGGCCAATGTTGCAGAAGCTGAAGATCTGGACAGAGTAGTTGCCGCTATATCACAGGCATGGGGAGAACTCGACATCCTCATTAATAGCGCTGGTGTGGTTAGTGCAGGGTTGGTCACTGAGTTGAGCGATGAAGATATTATTGGGCAGATCAATATCAACCTGACGGGCTTGATATTATTAACGAAAAAGACCTTACCTCTTTTGCAAAAAAGCAGTGAAGGAGCCATAATAAATATTTCATCCGGCTACGGTTACATTGCTATGCCTTTTTATAGTGTATATGCAGCAACAAAAGCGGCCGTAAGACAGTTTTCTGATGCAATGAGAAGGGAGCTTTACCAGTATCCACTTCATGTTATGACTGTTTATCCTTCAGCAACTGACACCGATATGATGAAGACAGCCTTAGTCGATAAAATGGACACCGCTGAAGATGTTGCTATCGCAACCATCACAGGCTTAATGCAGAAACAAATGAATGTCGTTATGGGCGGCGAAGAAAAAGACGACCAGATAAAAGTGAATTTCCTGGAGCCAGAAAAAGTTGATCAGATTGCAGCCGCTAGTTTTGAGGCACTAAGGACAAGAACAAAAAGCCATCGGTCTATGTAGAACACTTTTAGCAAACTTCAGGCAATCTCAAGCCTGAAGTTTGTTAGTTTTTGATAATATCTGTTTAAACTGGTATACATGAGGGCAAAAAAAATAAAAAATAAATGGACTCATGCCATATTTTCTATCGGTTGCTTGCGGCTAATTGGTTAATGGTTCGAATCGAATTTTGCGGAAATAACTTCCCAGAAAGGCACATGGTAAGAACGTTCAATTCAAAATAACATCCATTTGTCAGTTTGGCTCAAATATCCTGGCAAACTGCAACTGTCTGAAATGTCGTGCCAGCCCGAAATGTTGCTTTTTTGGATTACTAAAGCTCCTTTCTTCCTGTCCGCCGGGACGGAAGTGTACAAAAGGTATCTTCCAAAGGCAATTTTGAAGTTTTATGACACCGGTCATTTTGCACTGGAAACAAATGTGAAGGAAATCGGCGCAGATACCCTAAATTTTCTGGCCACGATCCCTAAATAATTATCCTGCCAACAATCGGATGTATGAGCACCCCGGATTTTGAGATTCGGGGCGCTCATTATTTTTAGCCTATAAGACTTTATGCAGCATCGGCATCTTTTCGATGCATTCCGATCACTTGGAGAACAATAGCCAGGAACGCAATGTCCTTAACAACAAAAAAATCAGTTACGGGTAAACCGTCCATCTCTTTCCAGATGCCGGGTGTCGTGAAAATAAAGGTAAGCGTGGTCAGGAAAATAAGCACCCCCAGGTAGCCCCCGATCAATCCCATCCGCCTGTTGAAAAACGAGGCGATAAGAAGTATAGCGGTTATAAGTTCAAAGATTCCCACAAAATTGGAAACCTGTTGCACACTTCCGATCTGGTACATCCAGCCCATTAAAAAGCTATGCTCGACGTAGGGTTTGATAGCTGCAGCTTCAGTTGGCGTAAATTTCAATATGCCTATCCATAATAGAACGATGATCGTTCCGATAACGCCGATGGCGTATCCTGTTTTTTTGATGTTCATTTGAGTTTGTTTTAGTATTCTTTAAATCCGGTTTTTTTGTCTGATGTTATTGTCTGGATGGAATGAATTTCAAAGCGTAGAAATTCATACAATAGCGTTTTCCGGTCGGCGCCGGACCATCGTCAAAAACGTGTCCCAAGTGCAAACCGGTGCTACGCTCGATCACCTCGTCACGCACCGTTCCAAATGAAGTATCTTTAACGATCATGATCGCTTTTTCATCGATCGGTTCAAAAAAGCTGGGCCAACCTGTACCCGAATCGAACTTCGCCGAAGATGCGAACAAAGGCTTTCCAGTTGCAGCACTAACATAGATCCCTTTCCTATGGTTATCGTGATAAGGGTTCTTAAAAGGCCTTTCGGTTCCCTTCCCGACCATGATATCATAAGCTTCAGACGATAATATTTTCTTCCAGTAACAGTCAGGCTTAGCAGCTGGAAAGGATCCGACAGTTGGCGCATGTGGCACTTTTGTGCTTTAATGTCGCCCTGACTACAAGCGGTCAGTGTTGCGAATAAAAGCGGAAATACGAATATATTTATCCTTCTCATATTTAGTTAGTCGTAACGGCCGCCATATCCTTACAGCTGCTGGTGCATTTGATGGTCATTTCCAACGTAAAAAAACTGCAGCAATACCTATTGTCCTGCGGCCTTGATGTCCGGGTTGCATTAAAAAATCCCCTCTGCCGCGCTCCGGATCCCGGTCAGTCATTATCAATGATAGGTTTCTACAGCGAGATCGTGTACTGGACGTTTATGACACCTTTGCGGGTAAGTCCGTCAGGTCTCACTTTACTCACGATGAAAGGAGTTGCAAGAAGCAGTTCCAGGCTATTGCCGTTTTTAAATCTTTTAGTGCCCACGATGCTGCCGTTCAGCGTAAAACCGTCTGAGCCTTCGATGATGTTGCGCTGTCCAAAACGGTCTTCGTAGGTATCTCTGCCTAAGTGATAAATACCTAGCAAGCTTGGCTTTAAGACAATAGCTGATGCCGGCAGTTGAATATAGTAACCAATGCGGCCCAGGACATCACTTTTTCGTTTAAAGTTATTTGTAGGTGCGAATTCGTTTGCGCGGAAATCGTTGTGTTCGTCGGGAAAGAAGGTGTTTTTATTCACCTGTATAACCGGTACCTGTATCCCGGCATCAAACTCCCAGCTTTGGTTGACGATGTAATTAATACCACCTATGGCATCATAGGTACCGATACTGGCTTGGTAATCCAGCGGTAAGGGCTTGCCATCTTTGTTTTTATGTTTGCCGGCAGTAAGTGGCACCTTTACGCCGCCAATTATATTAATCGTACTGGCTGATTTAGTTCTCAGGGCGTAATTAAGCGTACCATAAATATCGCCTATGTCAAAGGCGCTGCCTAAAAACCCCGTCGCATAATTGGCAGTCAGTTTAGTTCGGAAGGACAAACGTTCACTCAGTTTACTTCCATACTCTATATAAGCATTAGTAATGTTGGTCTGCTCGTAGCCGATGCCGTAATTCAGGCCGAAACTTAAGGTGTGCCTGGCTGAATCAGCCACATTGTTTTTGAGCACGCCAAGGCTACAGAAACCTGCGTCGCTGCAGCCCTGACCAAAAGTATAAGTTGTGCAAAGCAGGGCTATACAAGAGAAATATATATTTTTCATATTAATAGGTAAATTGAGTGTAACCGAATAAGTGACTGTATTGCTGGCAATAGATCAGTGCATAAGCATAATCCTGAACTTTGACATTATCCGGGATATCATATAGTTGATTCCCTTTTGTAGATTTTAGCGAACCCAAATTCACAAAATTGACCGGCCGCTGCTCCTTACTGATATACACTTTAAGGTCGGGTCCATTGCTGCTGCTAAAATTTTCCAGTGCCAGTTGATATTTGCCGTTGGTTATATATATACGGGCTGTGCCGCTTACTGAACCATATGGGCCGTTAATAAATCCGCTACTGTCGGTTTCAGGCTTGGACATCATCATGTCCACCCTTTCATTGAGCACTGCGGTCGGAGTGCTTTCTTTTTTGCAGCTGGCCATAAGTGCGATGATGGTGCTGAAATAAATGATTTTTTTCATGAGCTAATTGATTGTGGTTTGCTGGTTTGTCGGCAACCTGCTGATTTCCTTACAAAAAAAAATATTGTAAGGTTTTGCCCCCAGCTGCGACAAAGCTGGTAAACACTCGGAAGACTATGTATAAATACCTATTGCTTATCGTATTTACAGCCTTGATCCTGAACTCAGCACGGGCTCAAAAAAAACAACTTAACCTGGATGATAAGGGCCTTGCGTTGGCAGGTTACGACCCGGTAGCGTATTTTACGATGCAAAAAGCGGTCGAAGGGAAAAAAGAAATTACGTTGGTGCATGATGGCGTGACTTATCGTTTTGTCAGCAACCAGCACCGCAGTCTGTTTAAGGCCAACACCGCTAAATATTTACCGCAATATGGTGGTTGGTGTGCCTATGCCATGGGAGCCAGCGGCACCAAAGTAGCTGTTGACCCGGAGACTTTTAAGCTCGTAAGTGGCAAGCTTTACCTCTTTTACAACAAATTCCTTAACAATACCAAAAAATCCTGGGATAAAGACGAGAGCAGGCTGAAAACCAAAGCTGATATAAGTTGGGCCAGGTTCACTCAAAATTAGAGAATAAACATAAAAACATATCTTTTTACACTAAAATCTCAATATCGTGACGACAAAAAACCTTGATATGCTAACCTGGGGCCTCCGCCTGATAGCAGCCGGCATTATGCTGCAAACCCTTTTCTTCAAGTTTACAGCCGCGCCGGAATCTGTGTATATCTTTACCAAATTAGGGATGGAGCCATATGGACGCATCGGCATCGGCTGCCTAGAACTGATCGCCTCCCTATTGATCCTGTTTCCCCGTACCACTATTTTAGGCGCGCTGCTAGGCATAGGCATTATTGTGGGGGCTATCTTTTTTCACCTGACACAATTAGGCATCAATGTACAGAACGATGGTGGTAAACTTTTCATTTTGGCTTTAGTGACGTTAATCAGCTGCATGGCATTAGTGCCGCTCTTAAAAAAACAATTGTTCAACTATCTACCATTTACCAATCGCTGATCCTATGCCGCTTAAAGAACCTATAACCAATTTGCTAGAACAGCTACACGGTATTATCGGCGGGCTGACCAATACCGAATTTACACATCCGCTGACCATCTTATCCGGATCAACCATAGGTCAGCATGGCCGTCATATACTGGAGTTTTATTTGGAACTCAATAAGGGTTATGCGATCGGGGAGGTTGATTATGACCGCCGCGAAAGAAACCACGCCGTAGAAAACGATAAAGAGGTAGCGCAGCAATGTCTACGGGAAATTATCTGTAGTTTAGGGAAACCCGACCGGAAACTCGTGCTGGTGGTAAACTATGATGCTGAGGAATCTCAATCAATCCGAATACAAACCAATTACTACCGGGAACTTATCTACAACCTGGAGCATACCGTACATCATATGGCACTGATCAGAATAGGCATTGGTGCCATCTCAGCAATAGAGATACCGGCCGGATTTGGCATCGCGGCATCCACGCTTAAATACAGGCAGGGATGTGCACCGTAACTTATATACCGGCCAAGGAAGGCTTTTATCTGACTTCAAACCGGGATGAGCATCAAAATCGCGGTACGGCGATTTCGCCGGCTACTTATGGCAACTTGCTTTATCCCAAAGACCCCGATAAAAGCGGTAGCTGGATCGCTGCTAAGACAAATGGCGACGTGGCGGTACTATTGAACGGCGCTTTTGCCAAACACATCCAAAAGCCGTTTTATAAGAAAAGCCGCGGCTTACTACTGCTGGAAGTCATTGCAAACACTCACCCGGAACGGTATTTTGAAAGCGTTGATCTGCACGATATTGAGCCTTTTACCCTGGTGCTTTGCACAAAAGGGATGGTTTGTGAATGCCGCTGGGATGGAGCATATAAATACTCGGTTCAGCTTGATCCGCAACAGCCGCAAATATGGAGCTCTGCAACGCTTTACGATGAAATAAACCAAAGGGAAAAATTCAGCCGTTTTAAATCGGCGAATAAGAAGGACCGTGCAGCTGTAATTGATTTTCATCGGTCGGAATGCTTAACGGGCCCTGTTAGCACCGTAAGCATCACACATATCCAGGTAAGTTATACCCAAGTGGATATGACATATGAGGATCTTAAAACCAACACAACACAGGCAAAGCAGTTGGATATAGTTAGGAAGGAAATTTCATGGTTGAATCTGCGCATTTTTTTGATAAAGCTTTTTAATTGGGAGTATTGGCCTTATTATGTTGTCTATACGCCTGTAATGTTCTATTGGTTTTGGCTCAGTATTAAGTCACGTGCCATTTTTTTCTTTAATACGGCTAACCCTGGCATGAAAAATGGCGGGTTCGCCATGGATAGCAAGTATCAAATTTACACCCATATTCCGCAATATTGTCCAAAGACGATTCTGATTAAAGCTGGTACACCGGTGGCAAACATCAACGTTGCTTTGCCACTGATTGCCAAGCCTGATATCGGCCAACGTGGTTTGCAGGTGAAATTGTTAAAATCTCAGGAAGACCTCCAGACTTATGCAGCTAACAGTAAGGTAGATTTTTTACTGCAGGAATATATTGATTATCCTAAAGAAGCCGGGATATTTTATTACAGAATGCCGGGCAGTGATATTGTAAGCATCACTGGTATCGTTGGAAAGGAACTGATGAGTGTAACCGGCGACGGATGCTCCACTTTACAGGAGCTGTTGGCCAAAGAGCCGAGATATCTGCTGCAACTGCCAGCATTAGCCAAATACGATTACCAGGCACTACAACGTATCATTCCCGCAGGCGAAATTGCCCTGCTGGCACCTTATGGCAATCATAGCCGCGGCGCAAAATTTATTGACCTTAGCGATCATCTGACCGACGAGCTGGTACAAAGTGTCCACGCGGTTTGCACACAGATCCCAGGCTTTTATTACGGTCGCTTAGATGTGAAGTACCATACCTGGCCGGAACTCTGTGCCGGTCAATTCAAGATCATGGAGGTAAATGGTGCTGCCAGCGAGCCGGCTCATATTTACGATCCTAAACATTCGATATTTTTTGCCTGGAAAGAGATCATCCGTCATTGGAGTATCTTATACCAGGTAAGTAAACAAAACCGCAGGGAGCGCGGACTGAGTTATATGTCCTACCGAGAAGGCATAGATATGATCAGACGGAACACGCGATACGTAAAGTCGGCCAATTCTTAACGCGAAGTTATAATGGGAAGTTTTAAAGGTCTTGACCAAGCGGTTCCGCAAGAGCAGCAACTCCAGACCTTTAACTGGGTTGTCAGAAGACTAATTAATTATTGTCTTTTACAGATTTTGTAGATAAATAAATTATTGTACATTTACATTGACTGACTAAACAGTCAGTCAATGATAAAATATGAAAACAAAAGAAATCGCAGAAAAGTATTTCAATGCAATGGTTGCTGGTAACTTCGATGAAATGTCCGAATTAAAAACGCCTGATTATGTTTATTGGTGGAGCGGAGAGGGATCCTGGCCGTATGGAGGTTATCAATCACTAGAAAACCAGACAAAATTATGGGGCATCGTAGCAGAACGATTCCCGGCGGGAATGAAAATGACGCTTCGGTCTGTTACAGCAGACGAAGAGCGTGCAGCGCTTTATGTTCATATTCGGGGAACGCGAAAGGATGGCCGTATTTACGTAAACAATGTGATGTTGCTTCTTACCTTTAAAGACGGCTTAATTAGCGGGCTTTATGAATATTTGGATACCATTATGGTTAATGAATTGTTCTGTGGCCGGATGGATGATATAAAGTAATCGCCAGGAACCTATGGATAAAAGGGAAAAGTTACTTGAAACAGCGTTAGAATTGTTTGTTTCACAAGGATTTAATGATACACCGACAAGTAAAATTGCAAAAGAGGCAGGGATAGCAACAGGGACTTTGTTCTATTTTTTCCCGACTAAAGATGACTTGATCGTTTCACTTTACTTAAAATTGAAGGGGCATGCGGCAGAAAGCATAAATGCTGCATTGGCGGAAGTTAAATCAACAAAAGCGATTATCCAGAGCTATTATGAAGAGTCGCTTAAATGGTCGCTCCGTAATCCCAGTGAGTTTTTGTTTCTGGCGCAGTTCTCCAATTCCCCCTATCTGAAAAAAGTCGGAGCTGATAAAATTTCAGCGCAGATAACCCCCGTATTACAGCTTTTCAGTTCGGCTGTAGAGGAGCAAAAGATCGCCGATATTGATGTAAACTTATTGTATGCCTTGATCAGTAATCAGGTGTTTGGTGTAAATCAATACCTTTCATCAAACAAATTCACTAAAAAAGAACAGCACAGCATCATTCTAGATACATTCGCTATGTTTTGGAAAATGATTGAACGCTGATATGTAATGGAATAATGAAAATAATAATTACAGGAGCTACAGGGATGATCGGGGAAGGAATTTTGCTGGCCTCTCTTGATCATCCCGATATTACCGCAGTATTGATGGTAAATAGAAGAGCTTCTTCATTAAAACATCCCAAACTCTCTGAACTGATCGTAAAAGATTTTACAGATATGGCCGCCCAGAAAAACCAACTAACTGGCTATGATGGCTGTTTCTTTTGCGCGGGCATTAGTTCCTTTGGTATGAACGAGGATAAATACAACCAAATCACTTTTTATACTACTATAATGTTTGCAAAGCAACTTGCTGGTTTCAATCCAGATATGGTTTTCTTTTACTTATCTGGAGTATATGCAGATAGTTCGGAAAATGGAAAAATAATGTGGGCAAGGATTAAAGGCAAAACAGAGAACGCATTAAATAAGCTACATTTTAAAGTGGCTTACAGCTTTCGTCCAGGGTTTATTACTCCTTTGAAAACACAAAAAAATGTAAGGTGGATTTATAAAGGACTTAAGCTTATTTATCCTTTTGTTTTTCCTAATCAAACCTTAACATATGATAAAATTGTAAGTGCTTTAATTCGAACGCTGACACTTGGATATCACAAAAATGTTTTAGAAATAAAAGATTTAAAATTTATTGCTAAACAGGCTATTTCCAATCCTTTTTAAATTCTTAATTCCATATTTTACTGGTATGATTAGCCTTAAAGGGGCGCCGTGCTCGACTAATAAAGGCTTTCCGTTTTTCATAAGCCAGTATTGGCTGAGGGTGAATGGCGCTCTCCATTTCCAGCCCCACATAGTATTGGCCATTGGGCGTTTCAAGTCCCATATATTTCTGTTTAAAACACCGTTTTCAGCCTTAATCGTTTCCTGCCTTTCCCTTAGCGTTCTGGCATCTCCGTTCCAGGAAAAGGGCAAGATGGAAAAAGACAAAATGAAAAAAATGAAAATGGATTCGGCCAAGCACAGTAAAATGACTAACGACAAGATGGTTATCAACAGGAATACAAATAATGGATGTATTCTATTGCGCAGGGAAAATTCCATAGCCAATCTTTATTTTGCTGATCAATTTTTGTTCAGGCGGCTATTGATGCGTTTTTGCATCCGCTCTTTAAATTTTTCGTCCAGCTTCAGCGTATTGGAATCCGCATTCACCAGCTTCCTGGCCATTTGGTTGATCACCGCGCTCTGCCGCATGAAAGTGACACAAATTGCACATCCGGTCAGGTGGATTTTTAGTTCCAGTTTCTCCCTTAACGTAATTTTGCCTATTTGCTGCTTCTCTATCAAATAGGTCGCCTTACGGCAGTTGTATGCAATCTTTTTTATTTCTGTTTCTGTTAGTTCTTTCATCTGTTCGTGCTTAAATCCAGTTTTTTTGGAGGCATGACCTTAGGTTTACTTTAGCCCTGTGAATAATGACCCAAAAATTTGATGAGCTGATCTTGAGTTCACTGCAGATCAGCTCGGTGGTCTCTTCATCTATATGCTTCATAGAGAAAACTGATAGCCAGAGCGCAGGCAGCTTATCCATGCAAGCCTTCAATATTCTTTCAAACTCTTTATTTTCCAGCGCATCGGAGGTTTCTATGCCGAGCTTAGCCGGTCTGTGCTGATCATTCCAATGGCCATCGTTCTGGTCAAAAAAATCCTCGTCCGATCTTTCTATATCCGCTTGAATGATCTCTTTACTGAGTCCCGATGACCTGGAGCGGTAAACGTCAACGATTTTATTTTTTAAGATAGCCGTTAGCCAGGTTTTCTCAGAACTCCTGCCTTCAAACTTTTCCCGGCGTTCCAGTGCTGCAAGGAAAGTTTCCTGCACCAGGTCCTGCGCCTGCTCCTGATCATTGATGCGGAAGACCGCATAAGAGAAAAGATAGTCGGCATACTTGTTTACCCAACTGTGCGGGTCGATGGCATTTTTGTCAATAGTATCAAACTCAGGATCTTTTTGTAACATATCTAAATATAAGGTTCTGTTTGGTCATCTCATCCCACATTTCTGTCGCATTCTTTTTGACCCCTTAGTCGTAACAGCCCGTCAATCCTTACAAAGTATTTTGTATTTTTTTGTAAGGAATTGACGCCGCTTTGCAATCGGAAAATTTTAGTGGGTGCTAAACTCTCGAGTGGCGCTCTGTGAGGTTTTTCATCGAGCCGTTTACCCGATTGATGCTGGTCTCTACTTAGTTGTTCTTCAAGAAGTTCAGGATAAGTATGGCAACCTCTCTTCCTTTTTCTTCAACAGCAAAATGTCCTGCATCCAGTAAGTGTAATTCGGCATTTGGAAGATCTCTTAAATATGCTTTGGCCCCTTCTGAAATAAATTTCATATCCTTTTCACCCCATGCAATTAAAGTTTTTGGTTGATTATTTCTTAGCAGCTCTTGCCAATAGGGATAACTCAGCAAATTATTGTAATAGTCCTGAAATAATTGCACTTGAATTTTTTTATCAGCATCCGACTGCAAAAAGTATAAATCATGAACCCATGCATCGGGTGATTGTATATCATACCTTGAGGAGTCAATATCAAATAAATATTGCTTGTTGATAATGGCTTCTTTTGACATCAAACCAAACAAAAAATCAATTTTAGATTTCGAGGAATCATCATGTGCGGATTTGAAGAACAATTGTCTATCAGCCGTGAGTCCCTCTAAATAAGCATTTGCATTTTGAACGATAAGATGAGTAATACGCTTAGGCTTCATAGCATACATTCTGTATCCTACAGGAGCACCAAAATCTTGCATATACATTACATAGTCTTTAACTCCAATGCTGTCAAGTAGTGTGTTCGTAAAGTTGGCCAATGTATCAAATGTATACTTCACATTATTGGGATTAAGCCTGTCACTAAATCCTGACCCTATGTTGTCGGGCGCTATAACGTGGTACTGAGTTGCCAACATTGGAATAAGATTTCTATAGGTATGAGAAGATGATGGAAATCCATGTAGCAGAACAATCGTCGGTCTGTTTTTGTCTCCCGCTTCTCTATAAAACATGCGTAAACCTTTCACATACTGGTAGCGATAATTTGTTTGAGGTGGGAAATCATATTTGGTAGATTGTGCTTTAACAGTTTTAATATTGCAAAAACCGATGATCAAGAAGAATATTATCATCAAAGGTGTTCTCATAATCATTAAATTTAGTTTAAAATGGGAGGCTTGGATGCTACACTTGCCGCCAATATTTAGGGCCAGCCAAATATTACATTGCTTAGTCGGGCGCTTAATGGAATCCTTACAAAAAAAAGCAAAAAGCCTGTAAACCTTGTGTCTCAAATATGATATGCCCGGGCCGTCAAATCAATACTGATCAGCCCTTTGGGAACGATTTTTAATCTACTAACAGGAGGCTTCCTGACATTCGACGTATCCTGGTTAGATTTTGTTAACCGGTCAGCTTACAATCGCTATAAACCCGCTGTAAGATTTCGGGGAACCTTAAAGTTGCAGCGATCCAGGTTAATGCTTCGATCGCTGCCGGTAAAATAACATTTTGCCTATGCTGCAAATGTGCCGTGATAGTACGATAATCAGCAAACCTGGTGTCGACCACTGTTTCCAGTATTTGAAGATCGTAATCAGTTCTTTCAAAAGAAGTGCCTTTTTGCTGTCCGATGATCTCCATAACAGGCTGATGGTCTAGCCTCGCATCATACAGCCGTTGTGCGGATGTATGGCCCCAGCCCCCGAGGTTGCAATGCATACGCCCACTTCACCAGTGAACCTGGCATGTCCGCAGGCCATAAAAGCGGCCATCTCCTCATGACGGGGCTGTATAAAACGAATGGACTGGTTTCTGTTCATCGTACCCAGCAGTCCATTGATACCATCCCCAGTATAGCCGAATATTTTCTCAATTGCCCAGGCGCTGTAGTATAAATCACTTACATTCATCAGTCAATCCCGTTAACAGGTTTTTCAAAAGGTTCACTAAACTATTAACAGCTGAAATTGCATTTGGCTTTGTATTAAAACAACATCAAAGCGCACTATCATGTATGATGTTATCAGCAGGGTGAGTGGTTATTTCATGGCCTATTTTATATCAATTCCAACCTTTCACTGATTTCATTTTTCAACTTTCCATTCTTTAGGGGCGACAAATCCTTTTTTACCCACATCGAAGTTAGCAACTTCTGCTGTGGCCTTAATCGCATTAAATGGTGCTAAATCTTTTTTTAATAATTGGTAAGTACTGGTGTATTGGTCTTTTACATCGTTCTTTTCACTAACATCCCTGTCGATTTGAAAAAGTACATCAGATTTTAGTTTCATGCCAGAATTTTGATCCAGTTTTTCCAATATTTTCCAATTCCTATTTACCAAAACGCCATCTCCCAAAAAGAGATTACGATTGATAAAAGATTGCTTTTGTTTTAACACTGGAAGAACATTGATCCCGTCGAGCGGATTTTTGGGTTTTTCCATAACATCGGCAGCAGCCAAAATCGTAGGAAAAACATCGACAAAACCTGTAACTTGCTCGCTTTTCCAGCCACCCTTAAAAACTTGTGGCCATCTTATAATCGCTGGAGCTCTAACACCACCTTCCCATTGGGTAAACTTAGATCCGCGTAAAATACCGCTTGAACCAGCCTCATTTGGTGCATAACCGTTATCACTTTGGAATAGTACGATGGTATTCTGATCAATTTTGAGGTCGTTCAAGGTTTTTAATATTCTCCCAATATTAGCATCTAAATTACTGACCATAGCCGCATAGGTTTGTTGCTTGGTATTACCCCTTCCCTCATCGCCTTCTTTACCGCCATTCGGGAAACTTGGTTTGGTAGCATCGTAACCGAAACGCTTTAAATCATCCTCTTTGGCCTGCAGTGGACCGTGGGGTGCATTAAAAGCAATATAAAGGAAGAAAGGAGATTCTTTGTGATATGATCTGATGTTTTTAATAGCCTCATCAGCAATGAGATCAGTAGAATATCCGACATCATAACTGGAATTAAAATCATTGTGCCAATCCAGTTCGCCCTCCCGCTTATGCGTAAAATAATCAATAGCACCATTTAAATGGCCATAAAAATGGGTAAAGCCCCTGTTTAGTGGGTGATATTTTAAGGAAACATGACCAAGATGCCATTTTCCGAGTATGGCCCTGTTTTTATAACCTGCTGCTTTAAGCATTTCTGGCAGAAAAACCTCATCGGTGCTCACCCCAAAATCAGACCAGGGAGGAATAACCGTTTTCCTTAATCCGAAACGATCCGGATATCTGCCAGTAAGCAAGCCAGCCCTTGTTGGCGAACAAACAGCTGCTGTATAAAATCTATTTAGTTCTACCCCTTGTTTTGCCAGTCGATCAATATTTGGCGTAGGGATGTTTCCACCATGATAGCCTACATCTCCCCAACCCAAATCATCAACGAGAATAATGATGATATTTGGCTTTTTATTTGATTGTGCCATAGACTCTCTCAAGGAAAAGCCCAGTACTGACAAAATAATAAGTGTACCTGCTAAATACTTTTTCATTTTAAAGCTGTTATGGAATTAATGGGTTACTGCAGTAGGAAACCATCAAATAAAGTCATCTGCTTGCATTTTTTAGTTTAGATACAAACAGGTGGGGTTTTAGATCGCTAAATCCTATTTATTATTTTGAAGGTTTTGGAAGCACATGGTGTTTGCTTGCCCAATCGTCCCACATGGCACTCAAAGTTTTCACCTTATCAGGATATTGCGCTGCCAGATCATTCAACTCACTTTTATCAGTAGCCAGGTTATAAAGCTGCCATTTTTTGCTAGGTCCAGCTACAACAAGTTTCCAATCTGCCAAGCGGACATATTTGCTGCCTTCGTGCTCATTAAACAGTGCCTGATGTGATGCCGCTTTCTGACCAGAAAATACCCCAGCCAGGCTTACACCCTCCAAAGGTGTTATGGCGTTGCCATTAAATTCTTTTGGATAGCTTACACCAGCCATATCTATAAATGTTGCCATAAAATCCATTACGTGGCCAACATGACCTGTTTTACTACCTTTGTTTTTAATGCCAGCTGGCCAGGATACGATCATTGGTGTATGAATACCGCCCTCCAAGGATTGTGATTTCCATAATCTGAATGGTGTATTGGCCACATTTGCCCAAGCCGGACCGATAGAAAAAAATGTGGTTTGTGCTCCGGGCATTACCGTTTTATCTGTTGCATAAGAAATCTCCCGTCCATCACGGGTTTGGCCTGGCCTATCAAAGCCTGGTCCATATTTATCAGAAAGTTCTGCACTGGCACCATTATCGCTCAAAAAAACGAATACGGTATTATTCATTTCCCCAGTTTCTTCCAAGGCTTTTATCACCCTTCCCAACCCCCTGTCCATACGATCGATCATGGCTGCATGAACCGCCATTGCTCTTGCATCCCACTCTTTATTTGGATTATCTGCCCAACTTAGCTGAGCGGGATGACGAGGCGAAAGTTTAACTTTATTGGCATCAATTAAACCTAAACTGACCATTTTTTTGTATCTGTTTTCCCTGATCACCTCCCAACCCACTTTATAGGTATCTTTATATCTTTCAATATCTTCTTCAGGCGCTTGTATTGGCCAATGCGGCGCATTATGGGCGATATATAAGAAAAAAGGCTGATCTCCTTTACTAAACTCCCTGATGTATCCCGCAGCCTTATCGTTGATTGCATCAGTGTGGTAATAATTTTTTGGTACACTTGTAACCGGTTTATTGCCTTCTACCAAGCTAAAAGGGTCATAAAAATCTATCACGCCCCAAATGGTTCCATAGAATTTTTCAAACCCGCGACTGGTTGGATATTGATCTGCAGGCGAAAACAACGGGTGCTTTGCCTGGTGGTTTAACCACTTCATTTGATCGTCCTTATTTTGCTGGGTTATGGTATTAGATATATGCCACTTGCCAGCCATTGCAGTACGGTAACCAGATTGTTTAAGTACTTCGGCTATTGTTACGGTGTTTTTTCCCAGATATCCTCTATACCCAGTATCATTCTGAGGTGTAGTCATATCGCCTATACCCGCATCATGGTTATATAAACCACTTAATAAGGAAGCTCTGGTAGGGCAACATCTACTCACATTATAAAATTCGGTAAACTGCATACCCTGTTTAGCAATGCGATCTAAGTTTGGGGTATTGATTTCTCCACCATAGCATCCCAAATCAGAGTAACCAAGATCATCAGCCATCACCAGTACAAAATTTGGTTTTTTGTGCGCTTTTTTTTGAGCAGACACATCTTTTGGTGATGCTATCACAAAGCTAGCCAAAAGCCCAGAAACAACTAGCAAATTTTTATTAACGCTTATTTTCATCTTTCAAATAATATATGGAAAAATACTTTCTATCTTGTTCTCTGTGTTAATTCTTTAAAAATATCGATCTCTTTCTGATCGAAAGGGGTTCCATCTGTGCGATACAAATCATGAAACCAAAGTTTTGGTTCTGGAAAAGGTTCACCTGGTTTAACCACTTTACCTTCATCACGCTTTTGGTTAACACTGATATTCTTTCCGTTTTCTCTTCTGCTAAACCATGGCCAAACCGTACCGCTTTTACCAGAAACAAAACCCCAGTTTACTGCACCCACATTATATTTTTTTAGTATTGGTAAACAGCCCGCTACGCTACTTTCTTGTGTTCTGGCAAGCCATTCGGTCATAATAATCGGGCGTCCATCGGCTTGATAATTTTTGATTACACGCTCTAGCACTTCTGGTTTTTCGTAACTATGCACAGAGAGTACATCGGCATTTATTCTATTGATTTTGACATTCATTTCGCCTAAACTTCCTTTTGCAGTTCCGGTAATCGGTTGCGATGGATTAATTTCACGTGCCCAAAGCCAAGATTGATATAGCAATTTATTCGATTTATCGCCGATACTTGATGCTTTATCTGCACCATCGAGATTATTCCCTCTCCCTGGTTCGTTATAAAGTTCCCACATCAAAACTCTTTTATCATTTTTAAAATGTTTAATGGTTTCCTGCACATAACCTTTTAAGTTGGCAATCTCTTTTGGTGTAGCTTTATCTTCAGAAAACCTCAGCGCTAAATCCCTGGCAGGAGAATTTACCCAGCCCGAATTGTGGTAACCCGTTACGGGCAAAGGCTGCTCGCCAAGTGTTGGATTAGGGAAGTGACAATCATCAAAAAACACAAAAAATGGGGTGATCCGATGTTTAGCGGCTATGTTTAAAAACTCATCCATTCGCTTATAAAGACCAGCCTTATCTGATGCCCAAACCATATCATGCAAAAATACCCGCATGGTGTTCATACCTGTTTCCTTCGCCCATCCAAATTCTTTATCAATTGTTTTCGGATCCCAGGTAGAAGCCTGCCACATCTCTATTTGGTTAATTGCTGTAGCGGGTAAATAATTGGCTCCAACCAGCCAAGGCTGCCTGGCATACCATTGGTTCGCTTTTTCTTTAGACCATTGTCCGTTTACGGGCTTTGTGTAGTCAACTTCCTGCGCATTCAATTTCAGTGCGCAAATAAACAAGGCAAAAAAGCCTACTATAAAATGTTTCATATCTTTTGATTAGTTTTTGAGTTTAGGCAGCGACTTCCACCAGGCACTCAGTTCAGTTTTTAATTGATTGGTTATTTTAGCTTGTTTGGCGCTTAGCTCAGTAGTTTCATTTTTATCTTTCACAATGTTATAAAGTTGCACATCCGAGCCATCACTATTCATCAGCAGTTTCCATTCTCCAGCGCGCACTGCCAGATTTGGACTTCTATTGGGTTTGGCAGGATATTTAAAGGCAATATCATTTCGGCCATACTCCCAAAACATATTTTTTTTCCTCAATGATGATTTTCCAGCGAAAACCTTACTTCGGTCTAATCCATCGCCCTGATAGTTTGCAGGTAACTTTACCCCGGCCATATTGGCCAATGATGGCAAAAGATCTATCGCATTTACCTCCGAGCCTGCATCTATTTTTCCCTGGGGAATATGCCCTGGCCAACTTATTAAAAATGGCATTCTGGTTCCACCCTCATATAAAGAAAGTTTAGTACCCCTTAAACCGCCGGTTCGGCTTCCTTTAAAACTCGGTAACGGCCCATTATCGCTGGTGAAGATGATGATGGTATTTTTGTCTTCACCCATTTTTCGCAAACCATCCATCAATCTACCAACTTGTTTATCAAGCGCTTTCAATACCAATTTAAAAGCCTGTTCAGACTCATGACCCAATGGAAATTGGCCTGTATATTCATCTCCAACATTGGGTACCCATGGCGTATGAACATCATCTGGCCAAAGATTTACAAAACGGGGCTTATCTTTATTTTCTTTAAAGAACTGGAGTGTTTTATCAACAAAATATTTTGTTCTATCCCAACGCTTTATACTGTCTTTATCAGACCAGATCCAGTTTGTAGCAGTCAACAATGGGTCTGGCTCAGGACTTTCGTATGTACTTGCATGGGCATCGTAACCATATTTTTCAAAAATCGGTGCATCTTTCACATCTCTTCCTCCACCCATGTGCCATTTGCCAAAATGACCAGTTGCATACCCTGCAGATTGGAAAATCCGGGCTATAGATGGTGCTTCAGGATTTAAGTAATCTGCTTGTTGTGCATTTTTATTGTGCTTTTTATTATCGAGATAAGTGCTAAAATTCCACCTTCCGGGGTACATACCCGTGAGCAGGCTAGTTCTGGATGGCGAACAAATTGGTGCACCACTATAATATTGGTTAAGCATTAAACCACTTTTAGCCAAACGATCTATGTTGGGTGTAAGCACAAAGTTTCCGCCAAAGGTGCTTACATCGCTAAAACCCATATCATCAACAAGAATGATAATGATATTTGGTTTTTTATTTTGAGCAAAAGCTGTATAGCTAAATACTAGGAAGCAAAAGGCAGATAATAACTTTAAATATTTCATATTAATCTTTTGGTTGATGTTTCGGCTGACGGTTCAGTGCGTCCATTTCTGTGGCCAGGCCTTTATCGTTTTGTTGTTTCATAAAAGCAGCCAATTTAGATGAAAGCTCACTTTTTATTGTTTTAAACTTTGGATCTGCTGCCAGGTTGTGCAGATTAAATGGATCTTTTATTACATCATATAGCTCTTCTTTTGGTCTCTTTTGGTAGGCAGTTGCCCGGGTTGGATTTTTCTCCATCCAAGATTTGAACAATGCAGAATTGATAACTGTATTTTTGAAAACTCCTTCATAGTTCAAGTTCTCGATATAAAGGAAATTGATGCTTCTTACTGATCTCATGCCATAAGCATTGCTGCCTTGAATAATTCCGCGGGTGGTATGCTCACCAAAAACATAATCTCTCTGATGATCGGTTTCGCCAAGCAGAACCTTCTCAAAACTAGCGCCATCAAAACCACTATTACCGTTTCCATCTTTAACGCCTGTATTTATTTTTGCAGGGTCGCCACCAGCTAAATCGATCATTGTTGGGGTAATATCGGCATATTGTAACATGGCTGGGTTGCGTGTTCCGGGTTTAATCTTCCCTGGCCAGCGCACAATAAACCCCGAACGAAGGCCTTGATCGTAAAGCGTCCATTTTGAAAATGGAAAAGAATTACCTTGCTCGGTTGCAAACATAATAACGGTGTTTTCCTGATCTCCGGATCGCTCTACAATATCTAAACAAACACCAACCAAACTATCCAGGTAAGTAATTTCAGCAAAATATTTAGCCATTTGTTTACGGGTTAATTTGGTATCAACCATGTTTGGGTTCAGCTTAATCTTTTCTGGGTTGTATGCCTGCTGATTGCCACGGTTCCAAGGCTCATGAGGTTGGTTACTTGCAAACATTAAAAAATAGGGCTTATTAGCCGATTTTTTGATGTAATCTTCAGCCTTTAAAAGATCAACATCTTTTCCCTGACCATTATCGCCATCTCTACCTCCCAAAAATTCAAATGGATAGGCAGATTCTGGTGCGTAGTGCTTTTTTCCAATAATTGCAGTGCGATAGCCAAGCGCTTGAAGATAAGTAGGTAAAGTTTTAATTCCATCGTAGATCATTGTATGATTAGGGTAAGCTCCATTTCTTACAGGGCCTAAACCAGTTAGTAACGATTGCCTGGTTGGCGAACATACCGGAACCATATTGAACATATTATCCAGGCACACCCCTTCGCTAGCCAAACGTTTAAGGTTGGGTGTATACACCTGTTTACTTCCAAAAGGCGCTATATCGTACATCGTAAGATCATCAGCCATTATTAAGATAATATTTGGTTTTTGATCACCTTGTTTTGGCTTTTGATCCGCCATACTGAATGCAAGCATACTTAAAACAACCAAGGCCGGGCATACTCCCGTTATTAAAAGTTTAAGGAGGCTATTCATATTAATTTTGTTTTGCATAAACCCGATCAACAGAAGCGCCATCATCGTGTTGTTGCTTCATCCAAGCTGTTAACGCCGTGCTGAAGGTATCAATTTGCTTTTTATAAGCCGGATTTTTAGCCAGATTATTAAGTTCGTAAGGATCTTTATCAGTATCGTAAAATTCAATTGCTGGTCTGTTTTTGATGCGATTTACTAAAATTTTCGCTTCCTGATTTACTTCGGCTTTATCGTTCCATGATTTCCACACGCCTAAATCTCCAGGCCCATTATACCATTTTATAGCATAGGTTTTTTCGGGGCTTAGGTTTAATACGAGTTTATAACGTTCATTTCTAATGCTTCTCATTGGGTAAGCAGGTCCTTCCGGGATATTATTGTAAATGCCATAAGCGTATTTCCGAGCGGTTTTCGAGGTTGCTTTTAATACCGGGAGAAAACTTTTACCATCCAGCGAATCGATGGGCTTTCCGCCAGCGATATCAATTAGTGTTGGTGTAATATCCTCATATTGTATAATGGCATCAGTTACCTTATTGGGTTTAATTTGCTCAGGCCACCTCACAATCATCGAACTTTTTTGGCCGAGGTCCCAACAATTCCACTTTCCACCGGCAAATTGAGGTCCTTGTTCGCCCAAAAACATAAAAATGGTGTTTTTATCCTGACCGGTTTTCTTCAACATGGCCATTACATCACCCACCTGATTGTCAAGGCGCCGGATCTCTGCCAAATAACTGCAATAAGCTTTTCGGGTTTCTTTAGTATCCACCATGCTTGGCGGCAAAATCAATTTATCTGCCTCAAATTCCGTTGGATCACCCTGATCCCAGGGTTTATGCGGATTGATACTCATGATGAAAAGACAAAAAGGTTTTTGAGGATTAGAAACGTATTTTTCAACATCCTCCAATGTATATTCATCATTGCTTGAAACACAGCTTGGTTGGAAACCTGCTAAAATTTCAAACGGAAAACTTGTTCTTGGCCGTGTGCTATGGTCTTTTCCGGTTAATGCTACCTGATAGCCCAAATCGCCAAGATAATGGCCAATACTTTTCATATTCTTGTAAACAGGCTTATGATTTTGAAAGGAACCATGCCGCATGGGATAAAGGCCTGTAAAAAGTGATGCACGGGTAGGCACACACGTGGCATGAGAAGCATATATTTTGTTGAATTTCAAACCTTCGCCCGCAAGCTGGTCTATGTTTTTAGTCTGAATATTTTTTCCACCGTAACAGCTCAACTGCCTGCTATCCAAATCATCGGCCATAATGATCACCACATTTGGTCTGGCTTTCGGCGTAGATTGCGCCTTCGACTTTAAGGCAAGTAGGGAAAATACAACTAGGGTGATGCTAAAAATGATCTTTTTCATAAGCTATCGTGTTTTTAACTAAGATTTTACGGGAAATACATTTGAATAAAGTAGCTCAGGCACACCTACCACTTTCACCGCAATCCGGGCATAAAGAAATGGCGTGGTTGTTAACGGAGAAACGGCCAGGTTTTGGCTAAGCAAAATGGGTTGCAATAAATTTAAGCCAGTTCCAACCTTGGTACTCAAAGGGTCGGTTGGATTGGGAACCAGTTTGGTCGGATCATCAACAATTGTTGTTTTTCCTAATATAAGCGAGATACGCTCCAATTGTCTACCAGCTACATTATTAACCAACAAACAGGAAGATTTGACCACATTGTTTTCCACCACAAAGCTGACATTGTTAATAGAGAAATAAGGCCTAACCTGTACATCAATGGATGTACTGCCATTTACAGATACATCTATTGTGGTACTAGCAGCTTCCCATGGGCCATTACCCGCAACCTGCACCAATTTATAATCGCCATCGAATAACATCGACGAAAATGTTCCATCCTGCTTTACATTCACATTTATTGGTGTTACGGTCTCAAATCCTGGTTGGGTAAGTTGCAATACGCTGATGCCCTGTCGAATACCAACTGGTTTTCCCTCAAAAAGAATTCTTCCGTTTAATTCAGATTTTGGTGGTTCATAATTATCATACTCACAACTCGATAAGCCGATAGCTAAAAAAATAATAATACTATATATTAATTGTTTCATATCTAAAAAATTAGTGATAAGGATTTCTTACGATTAAAGAGTTGGCATTAATTACATTTTGAGGGACCGAAGAATAATAGTTACCTAGCCTGAACAATCTTGGTTGGGTAAATCTCGGAGCCACCCGTTTTACAAATACATATTTGTTGTGTTTTGTTGGGTCTGATGGCCTAACCACCCGGTATGGCCATAATGCATTAATTAATGTATTTGGAGCCTGCCTGTTTCCATTATAAACTTCATGGGCAATCCTCCAACGTTTTAAATCCCAGTAACGTTGCTCTTCAAATGCCATTTCCACTTGAAATTCTTTTCTGATAATATCATTGGTTAGTGTTTGCAGGCTATTTGCCGGAAAGCCTGCTCTTTCCCGTACCTGATTTACATATCCTAAAGCGTCAGAGGTCCTGCCAAGTTCGAAGGCAGCTTCAGTTGCATTGAGTAAAATGCCTCCAAACCGGTACCTGATCCACCAAATATCACTTCCTTGGCCAGATTGACCTGATCCAACCCTCGAATCGACATATTTACGCATGTAAAAACCTGTATTGGTAACATTTGCAGCATTAGGCAAGGGTCCATCGGCCGCAACCAAAATTCCGCCATCGGCAAAAACACTTCCCAAATCAGGCGAGGTACGCATCACATATTGGTTGGTTGCAGTGTTCCATTCCATCACGCCAGCCTGGATGTCGATCCGTTTGCCCCGAAAGGTAGATCCTGGGGTAATGATACTCCCAAACATGCGGTTGTCTTTACCTAAAAAAACATCCTCAGGTCGGGTATAATAAATGTAATCAGAACCGTTTGGCGTTTGAATTTTAAGAGCGCCATTGGTACCATCCAGATAGTCGAAAGCTTCAACCAAATTTAATGAAGGCGTTACTCCTGCTGCCCCTGTAGCATTTTCCCGCAGCGATCGCGGAATATTCTCTACCGTATAATCGTGATATTTTCCATCCAGGGTATAATCTTGAGCCCAAATCACTTCACGGTTATTCGTTTTTTTGGTAAACAGATCATAAAAATTTTGTGCCTTATCTGGATTCTCGTTATACAAAACAAATTGTTTGCTGTCTATGATCTCTTTTGATGCATCCAAAGATTTCTGGTAATATTCCTGAGCACGACTTGCCGGAATACCCACTTCAGCACCAGGCAAAACGATAGGATCCGTCATTAAATTATTATATTTTGCAATGGATGCTGCATATAACATGGCCTGAGATTTCAAAGCCAGAACGGTCCACTTGTTGGCCCTGGTTTTGCTGCTTGCAGTTAAAGGTAGTTGATCTTTGATGGCATCCAACTCTGCGGCAATAAAATCATAAATACCTGCTTCAGTGCTTCTAGGTACTTTTAAGGCATCAACATCTGGCGATCCATCGTACTGAAAGGTGTTGGTAACCAGTGGTACGCCCCCCATGCTTCTTACAAGCAAAAAATAAATGTAAGCCCTGATAAATCGTCCCTCCGCCAACAAATGTTTTCGATCGGCATCTTGCATGGCAGCTGATTTATTGAGGTTTTCCAGAAAAAGGTTTATATCCCGAATCAGATCATAAGACCATAGCTGTTTATCGGTATAAGGATAGTTGACCCGCGTGTTACGGGCATTGTTAGCGCCAAGCCCACCAGACCACATTGCCTCTTCAAGATCGGTTGGAGATAATTTTCCTCCTTCTAATCCTCCGGTCGGTTGTAAACGATTATAAATGTTCGCAAGTACAGATACTGCAAGTTTAGGATCACTCCACACCTGCTCATCCAGTAATACATCCGTAGGCTTACGGTCAAGAAATTTTTTGCATCCAGATATCTGAACCAAAGTGGCTGTGCAAAGGGTATATATGATTAGTTTTTTAAATTGTTTCATTTTTTTTAGAAAGTTAAGTTGACACCTAAATTGTAAACCCTGACAGATGGATATTCCAATCCTGTATTGAGCTGAGTCTCAGGATCAACACCAATATCTTTTAAATTATCTATTGAGAACAGGTTAAAGCCATTAGCGTAAATTCTAACTTTGCTAATCTTGGCACCTTTAAGCCATTTTTGCGGCAAATTATAGCCCAGCTGAACATTTCTCAACCTCAAATAGGAAGTATTTCTAAACCAGAAACTAGAAGCACGTTGATTGCTTTCATTATTGGATTTTTTTAATGCAGGATAAGTTCCTGGAATCCAAGGACTATTTACATCAAATATATTTTCTCGGTGCCAACGATCATTTAAAAGAAAATCAGGCGAGTTTGCATCATTTTGAAAAGGCAGTTTCAATTCTGCAGCACGGCCACGGCTTTGCATGGTGGCACCGGCAAAGTTGAGCTGTACATCAAAACCTTTGTAAGCAAAAGAGCTGTTTAAGCCAAAATTTAGGTAAGGCAGGTTACTTTCGCTATACCCATTCGGTCTTTCATCCAGACCATCAATCACGCCATCATTGTTCTGATCTTTATAAATAAAATCACCTGGCAATAATGTTGTATTATTTTGGCCATCAATATCAACCGGATAATTTGCAATCTGCTCTTGAGATTGGAACTGCCCTATAAACTCATATCCCCAATTGATGCGGGCCCAACGATCTTCTATCGAATTTCGGTATCGATCAATAGAATTTCCAAATCGAGGTTTGTAAGTGTACACATTCCTTAACCTTGCCAGGGTAGCATTTATCCCAACGCTATACTCCAGCTCACCGCTTTTGCCCGAGTGGTTTAAGGCCATTTCAATTCCTAAAGTCCTGTTGGCATTTAAATTTTCGCTCGGTGCTGCAAAACCGACTTCAATAGGCAAAAGCACATCGTAGCGTGGTGCCGGTATACCGGTCAAATCTCTTCTAAAAACCTCTACAGAGCCGCCTAGCTTACCTTTCCACAAACTAAAATCGAGGGCGATGTTGGTAATGGCACTTTTTACCCAGGTTAATCTGGTAACTGGAAGGCCTCTGGCGGCTATACCTGTGATCAACTGGCCATCTAAAAAAGCGTTCCCTGATCCAAAATTATATCCCGGAAGATAGGCAAATGCGCCAACACCGTTATCTTCGCTACCGGTTTCCCCGTATGATGCCCTTAGTTTTAAATCTGTAATTACTTTTTGAATACCTTCTCCCTGCATAAATCCTGCTTTCGAAATTCTCCATCCACCAGATACAAAAGGGAATAACCCCCATCGTTGACCTACAGGAAAACGCCATGATCCGTCATACCGCCCGCCAATTTCCAGCAAGTATTTGCTATCAAAATCGTAATTGGCACGAAAAATAAACCCAGCTCTAGCTTCTTCCGTTACGCGGTCGCTCACTGCCTGCAATTCATTAAAAAAGTTGATGATATCAATTTCATTACTTACTGGCTGAGATCGCACAAAGAATAACTTATCCACTCTTTCCTGAGTTTCCATGGCAGCGATGGCACTCACATTGTGCTTGCCAAAAGTACCGGCATAGTTTAGTTGGAGGCGAAGTACATTATCAATGATATAACCATTATCTCTGGATCGGTAAGGATTTTGCTGGCCACCCGTAACATTGTAGGCGTTTGTTGCAGCATTATAGGTATAAGTTTTATAGGTTTTTTCGTAAGTATTACCCAATAAGTTATTATAGAAAAAGGAATACATCCCATTGGCCGTTAAGCCCTTAATTGGAGATTTATATTCGAGATCGAAAGTGGTTTGTAGTGTGCGTCTTTCTGTTTTATTGTAACCTGAATATTCAAAAGTGGCATAATTGGTTGCAAAATTATTATTGGTAGCCGGATAGGCCGGATTTCCATTGGCATATGGCCCTTCAGTGGGCAGATTTCTAAATTGCCCCAACAAGGCGTTAAAATAATCATCTTCCCCTGGCAGACCAAGTAAATCCCGGATCTCAATCTTTCCATTGATTTTTATTCCGGCTTTTAACCGTTGTCCGATTCTTGTTTCAATATTACTTTGTAAATTGGTCCGGTTAAAGTTATACCCTTCAAATACGGCATCTTGATCCATGCGGGAAAGCGAAAGGTAATAGCTTGTTTTCTGAGAACCTCCGGTAGTATTAAGGTTAATGTAAGATTGTGGAGCATAGTCTTTTATATAGGTAGACCAATCAAATCCCTCATAACCCGGAACGCCCTGCTGCCATTTATTTACTTCTTCCGGCGTCCAAACAGATGTACCGTTTTGGTTAATATCTGCCTCGGCAAGTGCCCTTACATAATCGCCTGCGCTGGCGGCTTTAGGAAAACGGAACAAACTTTGCAAACCATAATAGGCATTCACATTAATTTTATTTTCCTTATTAAAGCCGCCTTTTTTCGTTAATACCAATACAACACCGTTTGAGGCCCTTAAACCATAAATGGCTGCAGCAGCATCTTTAAGGATGGAAAGGCTTTCAATATCTTCGGAATTTAAATTATTGAACTGTTGCGCTCCAGATGGTACGCCGTCAATAACATATAGCGGATCGCCAAGGTTTCTAATCTGCAATCTTGCTTCTGCACCAGGCCGACCGTCTGGGGCCCTGGAAGTGACCCCTGCCACCTTACCAATTAAGGCCTGAGAAACCGTGGGTACTGGCGTTTCAGTTAACTCTGCTGAGTTTACCTTCGCTATGGATCCGGTTACACTGCTTCTTCGCTGTTCGCCATAACCTACCACAACCACCTCTGTTAAAGCCTCCGACGAGGTAATGAGTTTAACGTTAACCGTAGCTCTATTGCTTATACTAACCTCTTGGGAATTAAAACCCACATAGTTAAAAACCAGCACATCGTTACCATTGGCGGAAATGCTGTACCGGCCGTTGGCATCAGTAACAGCCTTTGTACTTTTGTTTTTCACTGTAATGGTAACAGCAGGGATAGAAATTCCTTGTTCATCTGTAACAGCACCCCGGATGGTTCCTTCTGTTTGTTGCCATAAAAGTGATTTTTTGTCTAGGCTCCCGTAATTTTTAATGGAGTATGCCGGCAAAACGCAAGCACAGAGCAGCCAAAAAACTGCAGATAATTTCAGCATAGTTGAGTTATATTTGGTTATTAATTAGATGATTTTAATCATCTACTTTACTAAATCGATTTGTTTAAGAGAAATGACAGTTTATCATTCCCTATATCACTAACAGATGATACGAATTTAGTATTAAAGGAAAGTCGATTTTATTCAATCTTTAGATGATTTATCTCAAAATAAATCAGCAGATTAGGTGCTTGGAACCTATTAATTATTGGCTTTAAATTTATCGCGTAAAGCAGTAATGTAATCTATAGGCGATTGTTTAAAATAGCGCTGGAAGCTTCTGCCAAAAACAGTCTGTGATTTATAGCCGACAATCTGAGCAATTTCAAAAATTTTATGGTTGTTTTCAGCCATTAATTGCACTGCTCTGTTTAACCTGGCCTGAGTAACCAAATCCTTCACCGGAACATCCAGCAGCTGCTTAATTCGCCTGTAGAGCGTAGGGCGACTCATGTGCATATGCATTGCCAAATCATCGATATCAAAATCGCTATTGCTTAAATTCTTAAGAATATATTGATCTAATTTTTTTAGAAAATCATTGTCTGATTGTGATCGCTCCTCGAAATGAAGGTGGCTAAAAGGATCCTGAAGAACGTGATTTCTAACATTTGATCTGTTTTTGAGCAGATTATCTACCTGCACCAATACCAAATCATAAGAAAATGGTTTTTCGATGTAGGCATCTGCACCATGCCTTAAACCCTCAATCTTTGCTGTAAAAGTATTTTTTGCAGTAAGCAAAATGATGGGAATATGGGCGTATTCGGGGTTTGACTTAATTTTCTCGCACAATTCAAAACCATCAAGGCCCACCATCATCACATCACTGATAATCAAATGAATAGCGTGCTGTCGCAGTACCTCCAGTGCTTTAAAACCATCTTCAGCCGTAATTACCGTATAATGCTCACCAAGTACTTCAGACATGAACTGTAAAAGATCTTTTTCATCATCAATAAGCAGTATAGTATGCGGCATTTTCTTAAATTGGTTAGCTAATATCAAGTTTTACCTTTTGATTTACGGGTAAGATTAATTCAAATATATTCATTTCATCATGTTGGATCAATAATAATTTTCCATCATGCAGTTCTGCCAAATGTTTGGCCAGCGCAAGGCCAATGCCAGATCCAGGGATATTTTTTTGATGATCGATTCGGTAAAACGGTTCGAATATCTTTTGCCGGTATTCAGGCTCAATTAGATGCCCATCATTTTCAACCCTTATCGCGAAACGCTGCTTACCGGCCTGACTGCAGAGCCTCAAACTCATTTTAATGTTTTTTTCAGAATACTTGATCGCGTTGGAAAGCAGATTACTGATTATTTTTGTGCAGGCCTCCTGATCTACATAAGCATTTAAGTTTCTTTTGGGTAGTACTAAATCCAATTGCAGCTTTCGCGCTGCGAGCTCAAGCGAGAAAATATCAATTTGATCTACAATGAGTTTGTTGAGGGGTACCCGCTCGAAATTCAATGCAAAATGATATTCCTCGGTTTTTCTGAAATCAAGCATTTGCGTAGTGAGCATGATGAGTCTGTGAATGTTCTTTTTAACAAGCTGGAGATTTCTTTCCACAATAGAAACATCATCAATCTTGTTCAAAGCCCAATCAATTGGACCTTTAACCAGGGTTAGCGGGGTTTGTATCTCATGAGCTATATTGGTAAAAAACTCAATTTTGGAATGATAGATCTCTTTTTCCTTCTTTAACGCAAAAAGCTGGTGCTTGCGCTGGTTTTTGACCTCGATAGACCTGTGGTAAAAATAGATCACTAGAAAAATGGATGAAACCAATAATACGCTGTAAATGACATAGGCAGCAGTAGATTTCCAAAAGGGCGGCGAAATTTTAATAAAAAGTACCCTTTCAGGGGTTTGCCACAAGCCGATATTACTTCTGGCCTTAATTGCAAATCGATATTCGCCAGGAGCGAGATTGGTAAAATAGGCCTTTCTATTGCTGTTGATCTGCGTCCAGCGATCGGTCAGTCCTAAAAGCCGGTACTGATAGCGGATCAGGTCTGGTGCAGCATAATCAAGAGCTGCAAACTCTATATCGAAAGTAGACTGATCATACTCCAGCTCAATGGAGTCAACTGAAAGTACGTTTTTCTTGATTTCGTTTGCGTTTTCCTGAGCGCTGTTGCTGCTAATATGTAGCGAGGTAATGTAGACGGGCGGTATTGGTGTCTGTTTCCGCAACGAATCCGGATGAAAGGCAATCAATCCCTTAACAGATCCAAAGTACATTTTGCCATTCGGGTCTTTATAAGCGGAATTGTAATTAAACTGATCTGTTAACAGTCCGTTAGACTTAGAGTAAACCTTAAATTTTTCTGTTTTAATATTGAAACAGATTAGCCCTTTTAAACTACTGATCCAAAGATTCTGATGGTCATCTTCCAATATCCGAAAAAGGTTATTGGTTGGAAAACCATTTTTGGTACCATACCTTTTAAATGTCTTGCGGTCCTTTGCCATCTTGATCAGCCCCCCACCTTCTGTACAAAACCAAATATGCTGTTGGCTATCCTCATAGATACCTTGAATAAGATTCTCTGTCGACTGCAGGTTGCGGCTATCCTTAAACCTGATATTTCCATAAGTCCCTGTTTTAGGGTTATAAAAAAAGGTTCCATTGGCCAGGCTTCCAGTATATATTGTCCCGAGGTGATCTTCTGCTATTGCGAAAACGTATGAATTTTGAGGAATTTGAGGTATGGAAATAAGTTTTTTTTGCTGTGGAGAATAGGAATATAAACCCGCCCCCGTTGTACCGATAAGGATCTCATCTGTTTTTGTCTTAGCGATAGACATGACGAATGCTTTTGCCGGCCCTGATGGGTGCCTGAGATCCTGAAAGCGTTTGAGCAGTTTGCCCGTCCGCTTGTCCAGAATCTCCAGCCCCTGTAAAAATGGCCCCGCGAATACCCGGTTATCATTAACTAACAAACCGTGAATGTTGGGGTACGAAAGATCTGAGGGAATTTTTCCATTGGAGAATTGACTAAATGATTTAGTTACAGGATCAAACCTATTGATCCCCGCGTCTTCAGTTCCGATCCATATGTTCTGATCCTGATCACCGCAAATTTCCCTTACCGCATTTCCCGAAATTGAATTTACGGCGTTAATTGGAAAATATTTTTCAAAAGCATTATTTTCTGTCGATAAATGATTGATCCCGCCAAAAAAGGTACCGGCCCAGATTCCTCCCCTTTTATCCTGAATTAAACAATAGACGGCGTTATCGCTCAGAGAATAATAATCACCGTTTTTTTTCTCGATACTTTTATAGGTATCCTTGCTGAGATCATAGATATAAATGCCCCGCTCTGTTGCCAACCAACAATCACCGTTTGATAAGACTTTCATGTCCCTCACGAAAACAATCGTTCCATCGACATTTTTTGTAAGTAGTGCTTTAGTAACGCCATTTTTCAAATCATATTTATACAAACCATGGGTTGTTGCAATCAGTACGTATCCATTCATGGGTAAAATCCTGGTAATGGGCCAGGCTACATTCGTCTTAAATTCGGTTTTTACAGCACTTAAATTGAAATTCTTATCGCCAATCTGAAGTGTTTTAACAACTCCTCTTGCGGTTCCGATCCACAACATGCCATTTTTATCGACCTCAGTAACTGTAGCCCCAATATTCGTATTAAAATACTTTCCGCTCGATGGCCGATAAGTATAAATTCTTCCGTTTGCGGCCAGCCAAAGGTTGTTCTTATCATCGTGTGTGATGCTTCCAACATGGCCAAAAGGTAATTGTGCCCGCTTGATCTGCTCTGAGGGTAAATCAAGAAAGAATAACCCGTTTAGCGTACCAATCCACAGCTTACCAGATTGATCCTCTTTTAGTGTGGTGATTGAGTTTTCTCCCGAGCGCCTTTCCGCAAAAGAGAAATCTTTGAAATAATATCCATCAAAGCGGTTAAGACCTCCTTTCGTACCAATCCAAATGAAGCCTTTGTGGTCTTGCATAATCGCCGTTACCGTGTTGTGCAACAGGCCATCATCCACCTGGTAGTTCTGAAAATAATACGATTGCGCTTGAGAAACAAGGGTACTTAGCAACAAAACGGTAATAAAATAAAATCGTTTAAACATATTATCTACCATTTATTTAATACCAATAAGTTGATCATAATATTTGGTTAACAAGCCTGATATGCACTGATGTAAATTAAAAAAATCCTGTTTTTTTAATGGAGGTAGCTATTCAACTTAAATCAACACGTTTGTAATGGGCATTGATCTTTTTAATTGGTCCATAGATTAAAGCCTTCCATACAATGATAGTAATAGTAAATTATTTTCTGAACAAAGACTTTCTTCCATTCCTATAAATGAGACAAATAGGCCAAATATTGATCAAAAACGTTCAGACCGTTTGATTTAATTTGTAACGAGCGGCTTCGGCTCAAAATAAAAGAACCAAATATAAATTTATGAACAGTCCTTGAGGTCACATTTCATCACCTTAAGGTACAACTAAATCACACACATGTTTCCGGATCTTCTGCAATTTTTAAGGCGAACTGAACATCGGGTATCCCAAATTTAGAAACCGTTCAGTTTAAAAGAGAATTAAACTAAAAATTACTACATCAACAGAACGCTAATCACACTGATCAAACAACAAAGGAAAAACACTATGTACAAACAACTACTTTCAATCTTGCTGTTATGGACTATATCTGTAAATGCCCAGGTATCCAAAGCACCTTCATATCCATTAATTACCCACGATCCTTATTTCAGTATCTGGTCTAATACAGACGCACTAACCGGGTCTATAACCCGCCACTGGACAGGTACTGAGCAATCATTAATGGGTATTATTACGGTAGATGGTAAACCTTACAGATTTTTAGGCAATACAGAACCTGTTTATAAAACGATTACCAAAAGTAAAATTTTTACTTATACAGAGACTGCACCAAATGGTAACTGGCAGGCGAGAGATTATGCAGCAGACAACTGGAAAACCGGAAATGCGCCATTTGGAAATAAGTATACAAATCCTGGGATTGCTTGGAATACCAAAGAACTTTGGGCAAGAAGCACCTTCGATATTACAGCTGAAGATAAGGAATCGCTTTTCCTAAAAATCAACCACGATGATAACATTGAAGTATACATCAATGGTATACAGGTATTTAAAAAAAAGGGATATACTGGGTATACTGAAAATGAGTTCATCTACATTGCTTTAAATTCTGAGGCCAAAAGTACGTTGCAAAAAGGTAAAAACACACTTGCCATACACATAGCCAATACGAGAGGCGCCCAATGGCTGGATGCAGAATTGGTATCTAAATTACCAGAAGCTACACCTATCGATATTGCACAACAGCAAAATGTAAACATTGCTGCAACGCAAACCGATTACCAATTCAAAGCAGGCGTGGTTGATTTAAAAGTTACCTTTACCTCTCCTTTATTATTAGAGGATCTGGCACTCTTATCCAGACCTGTTTCGTATGTTACTTTTGATGTAAAAACAAACGACGGTAAATCACATTCAGCAGAGGTGATTTTTTCAGCATCATCAAACATTGCAGTAAACACCAAAACGCAGCAAGTAAAGGCAGAAAAATTAAAATCGTCTACATTATCGATACTCAAAGCTGGTACTGTAGCACAGCCCATACTCGGTAAAAAAGGAGATAATTTAAGGATCGATTGGGGATATCTTTACGTTGCGGCTCCAATATCAAATTTGCTATCTCAGTACCTTGTTGCATCTCAATCTGGTGATAAAGGAGTGCGGAACCAAACCAATTCTCCATCATCTTTAATTGGTAACTCTTTATCCTTAAACACCAAAATCTCTTTTGGGAAAGTAGATAAAACGATTAAATCTCAGTACTTAATGATTGGTTATGATGACATTGAATCTGTACAGTATTTTGGCAAGAACTTAAAGCCCTATTGGAATAGAAACGGTAAACAAACCATTAATAATCAACTGAAACTGGCTGCAGATCAATATCAGGAAATTATAAAAAAATGCAATGCTTTCGATAAAAAAATTTACGAAGACGCCTTAAGTGCTGGTGGCAAAAAATATGCCGAGCTTTGTGTTTTGGGTTACAGACAAGCCATATCGGCACATAAGCTTGTAGAGAGTCCTGATGGCGATTTACTTTTCATGTCTAAAGAAAATTTCAGTAATGGCTCTATCTATACTGTTGATGTAACTTACCCTTCGGCGCCACTATTCCTTGCTTATAATCCCGAATTGGCCAAGGGCTTGTTAAACGGAATTTTTTATTATAGCGAAAGCGGAAAATGGCCTAAGCCTTTCCCTGCACATGATTTAGGCACCTATCCCTTAGCTAATGGACAAACCTATGGAGAAGATATGCCTGTAGAAGAATCGGGTAATATGGTTATTTTGGCTGCTGCTGTGGCACAAGTGGAAGGCAACGCAAACTATGCCAAAAAACACTGGAAATCTTTGGGCATTTGGGCAGATTACCTGAGCAAAGAAGGCTTCGACCCAGGTAACCAACTTTGTACAGATGATTTTGCAGGGCATTTGGCCAGAAATTCAAATTTATCAGTTAAAGCAATAGTAGCTTTAGGTTGTTACGGCAAGCTTGCTGCACAGCTTGGTGAAATTGCTATTGCAGAAAAATATACAAAAATGGCTAAGGATATGGCGCTGAAGTGGATGGAGATGGCAAAAGATGGCGATCATTATGCACTAACCTTTGATAAGAAAGGTACCTGGAGCCAGAAATATAATTTGGTTTGGGATAAATTGCTAAATCTTAACCTTTTTCCAGTTGAGGTTTATCAAACTGAAGTTAAATATTACCTCACTAAACAAAATAGCTATGGGCTTCCTTTGGATAGCAGAAAAACTTATACAAAATCTGATTGGATTTTATGGACAGCCGTATTAGCCAACAATAATCAAGATTTTCAGGCCTTTATAGATCCTGTTTATAAATATGCAATGGAAACATCTTCAAGAGTACCGCTTAGCGATTGGCACGAAACCATCACCGGAAAACAGGTTGGTTTCCAGGCACGTAGTGTGGTTGGTGGTTACTTTATAAAAGTACTTGAACAAAAATTAAAAAAACATTCATCTTTTTAAAACGCTACCTGCTAGCAATTTAATTTTAAACGTTTAATAATGATGAGGTACATTACAAAATTATCAATTGCTTTTGCCACAGTGGTAACTTTATTTATTACCGGGGCATCTTTTACAACTTCCAATTCTGTTAAAAAAAGATTAAAAATAGATAAGGCACCAAACATCCTGGTTATCCTTGCCGATGATATGGGTTATTCGGATATAGGCTGCTATGGTGGTGAGGTGTCTACACCAAACCTGGATCGCCTGGCATCAAATGGATTACGCTTTAGGCAATTCTATAACGGGGCAAGGTGTTGCCCAACAAGAGCCTCACTAATGACAGGCCTTTATCCTCACCAGGCAGGTATTGGCCACATGACAAATGACCCCGAAGACAGCACCGCCTACCAAATGAATTTACCAGGTTACCAAGGTGCTTTGAATAACAAATGTATAACCATTGCCGAAGTTTTGAAAAATACAGGCTACCAAACGTTTATGTCTGGAAAGTGGCATCTTGGATATAGTGGATCCCAAAGGTGGCCATTGCAAAGGGGCTTTGATAGATATTACGGCATTCTTGCAGGCGCAACGAATTACTTTGAACCCACCGGATCAAGAGGACTAACATTTATGAATGAGCAAGTAAAACCAGATGGAGATAACTTTTACCTTACCGATGCCATTACCGATAATGCCATTAGTTTTATGGAGCAGAGCAGTCGAAAACCAAATGCTCCATTTTTTATGTACCTCGCGTACACTAGTCCGCATTGGCCTTTGCAAGCCTTTAAAAAGGATATTGACCGATATAGGGGTAAATATAAAATAGGATGGAAAAAGTTGAGAGAAGAGCGCTACAACAGAATGAAAAGGATGGGCGTAATTCTTCCAGTGGCGAATTTAACGGATGAAGATGGTGCAGACTGGGATAAACTAACGCCAGAGAAAAAAGATGAAATGGATTTCAGGATGTCGATCTACGCTGCTCAAATTGACAGGATGGATCAAAATATTGGACGAATAATTAAAATGTTAGAGAAGGCTGGAGAACTGGACAATACTTTAATCCTTTTCTTGGCGGATAATGGAGCCTGTGCCGAAGGGGGGCAATTAGGTGGTGGCCTGAAAGAAAATCTGGGATCCAAACGTGGCTATTTACTCAGTTACGGGCAATCGTGGGCGAATGTTTCCAATACACCATTTAAAAAATATAAGCATTGGGTAAATGAGGGTGGAATTAGTACCCCTCTAATCGTACATTATCCAAAAGGCATCTCTAGTGCAACAAAAGGAAAATTTACTGATCAATATGGTTTTCTTCCAGATATTATGGCAACGATCGTAGACATTTCCGGCGCAAAATATCCAACTCAGTTTAAGGGGAATTCAATTTTACCCATGGAAGGAAAAAGCCTGATGCCAATTATCCAAGGGAATGAAAAATCGGTTCATGAAGAGCCTATTTTTTGGGAACACGAAGGCAATGCAGCTGTAAGGCATGGCAATTTTAAACTCGTTTGCGAATATGAAGCAGGAAAACCAAAAAAATGGCAACTTTACGATTTACTGAAAGACAGATCAGAAACAAATGATCTTGCAAGTACTATACCAGATAAAGTGGTAACTATGTCTGCTGCCTACGAGAAATGGGCCTTGAGAGCTGGAGTAGAATCTTTTGACAAAATTAGAGGTATAATGGCTGCAAGGCAGAAAAAAAATAATTAATAACTCCTGAAAAATATAAATGAATAAGAAGATTTTAATTTTAATCAGTTTTATTATTTGGCTTGGCTGTTATTCATGCAAGCCAAAATCCAAAACGCCAGAAAAACATGTTACCGATATAACATCGTGTCACAGCAATTTACCAAGTCGGTATGGTGTAAAAACCGCTGGATCTAGTGATACGATATTTTCTTCTAAAAATACCAGCAAAGCAGGCATGAGATGGATTGAAGGCGGAATCTTTACGATGGGTTCAAAATCTGCAGGGGGAAGGAATGATGAATATCCGGCTCATAAAGTGAAATTGGATGGATTTTGGATGGACGAAAAAGAAGTAACCAATGCCCAGTTTGCAGCCTTTGTAAAGGTAACTGGTTACAAAACTATGGCCGAAAGGAAACCTGATTGGGAAGAATTGAAAAAACAACTACCAAAAGGAACACCAAAACCAGCTGATTACCTGCTTGTTGCAGCTTCGTTAACATTTACCCCACCCAGCCAACCCGTTAGGTTGGATAATTACACTGCATGGTGGAGCTGGACACCGGGAGCCAACTGGAAGCATCCGCAAGGACCGGGTAGTAATTTACAAGGAAAGGAAAACTACCCTGTGGTTCACGTTTCTTGGGAAGATGCAGCAGCCTATGCCAAATGGGCGGGAAAACGCTTACCAACAGAAGCTGAATGGGAATATGCAGCTAAAGCCGGGAAGGATAAAAAATATGCTTGGGGCGATGAAGATGTTGAAGCGGGTAAGCCAAAAGCCAATACCTGGCAAGGAAATTTTCCAAACAATGATACCGCATGGGATGGTTTCAAAGGCCTCGCTCCTACTGCGAATTTTAAGCCAAATGCTTTTGGATTGTATGACATGGCTGGTAACGTTTGGGAATGGGTAGCTGATTGGTACACTCCGGATTATTACAGCCAATTTCAGGGAACGGTTGCTAATAACCCTAAAGGACCTCATAAAAGTTTCGATCCAGAAGAGCCAAACACGAGTAAAAGAGTAACCAGAGGTGGTTCGTTTATGTGTCATGCATCTTATTGTGAAGGTTATCGAACAACATCAAGGATGAAGTCTTCGCCCGATACAGGCTTGGAAAATACTGGATTTAGATGTGCTAAATAGATTAAAAAGCATCAATACAGCTTTATTATTAAGATACATATTTAGCAAAACCTAACAATTTCTTTCCAATCCCATGTCCAAAATATTTAGGGTGTAAAAAGAGCATTTCAACTTTTCTTTCGGCAACGCCGATAAAACCTATTACAGTATTTTCGTATACCGAACAAAAAACTTGAAAGTCATTAAAATTTATATTAGTTACTAATTCTTTAATTTCTTCAAAATCAGTTGGGGACAAAAAGTTGTGTGTAACAAGAACAGATTTTCCCCAAATTGCCAAAACTTCTTGCCGATACTATTCATTATAGGGATATATTGTAAAATTGTCTTCGTACATCATATTGTTTAATTTTTATCTAGCAGCTTGCTTCAAAGGCTTTATCCTTTCAAATAAATCGGTTATCATATGTTGTTTAGAATCCGGAGCTACGCCGCGAAAATACTGAATGAGTTCTATTGTTGTAGCATAGCGATTTAACTTTTTCTGCTTGTTAAAAGAGCGCCAATCGTTTAGAAAATGTTGTAATGCTTTGTTTACTTTCGCTTCCCCAATTTGTTGCTGCAATTGATACATCGCAACTGCTCCTTTGTTGTAGTAGATGTGTTCTTCATTTTCAACCAAGGCCAGCGGCAGTTCTTTTTTGCCTGACTTTAACTTAGCTTGGTTATATTCATCCGACTGGAACTTCAAAAATTGCTGCACTTTTTTATCCGAATATTTTTCTTTCAATACCATGATAGCTGAATATTGCGCCAATGTTTCCAAAATCATATTTTGTCCCTGTACATTTGCAGCTTCCAGTTGTAAACCCCACCATTGGTGCGACACTTCATGTGCTGTAATATAAAACGCCATATCCACATCTTTTTGATCATCAATATCCATCACAAAACCGAGTGCTTCCGAAAAAGGAATAATACCTGGCAGCGATTGGGCAAAGGCCCGATATCTCGGAAATTCTACAATACGCAGCCGGCCATATTGGTAAGGACTGAAATTTTTGCTATAGTAACCCAAAGACATTTTCATAGATTCCATCATACGATTGAGGTTGTATTCATGTCCTTTTTGGTAATAGATCTCCAAATCAACAGGTTTATTTGTGGTATTTCCTAAAGGGATGCAAGTATCTCTCATCACTTTATAATCAGCCGATACTATGGGATAAAAATTAATGATTTGTTGATTGGTTTTGTAATGAAAATAATTACGACCATTAGTGTTCCATTTTGCTGCTAAATTTCCGGAAGTGAGCGCTGTTTGTGGCGCTGCTGTACTGATTACAATATCTAAGTTAATACCATCCGAATCACTTCCGCTACGTGCATTTGTCAATTCTCTTACATCATTACGCTTGGCTTTTTGCTTTCGTGGTAACAGTTCAAAATCTTTTCTATCGTCTTCTTCTTGCAGTTCATATTTTTTTTGATAACCAAAACTCGGCAACACCGCATTGTCAAAAAAAGTACCGTTAGCAACTACATCTATATCAGAATTATCAGCTTCAAAACCCTTTGGTTGTAAGCTTTGTTTAAAATTCATTTTTAGTGTTTTACCCGGAGCTAAGGCTTGGTCCAACTGGTAAATGGTATAATGGTATTTTTCATATTTTTTGTATGTTGTTGCTCGGCGATTAAAGCTTACATCTGTTAATGTTATATTTGATTCTAATAGTTTTTGCACATGAATTTGCCGAATAGGATCTGGAGATGTATTGGTAAGCAGATATTCACCTTTAATTTGATAGGCTCTCTTTGAAGGAAACAAATCAATTTTTAGGTTGACAGCTGTAATTTTAGGCTGTGAGATGTATTCAAACTGCTTCAACGTCTTTTCGTAACCAGCTCTAAAACCGGTTTGCTCACCCTTCGTCCAAAATTCATTTAACACATTAGTATTGTAAAAAATGTAACTTCCAATACTGATGAAGAGCGTTAGACAAACTAAACTGAAACCCCTCAATGGTTTTCCTATTTGCTTTAGTCCGCTTGTCCATCGTTTACTCAACCTCGTTTCGCTTCCTTTTGCCATCAAAACACTCGCAAAAATTAAGAGCAGCACACCAAACAAAACCCAATAAATTTTTACCCAAAGGTAGGCTGTTAAGAAGTGACCATATCCATTCATATCAGAATAACTAGCCAGCGCCCGCCCGCCAAAGTTAAGTAACGCATGTTCTAAACCAAATACGCCGATAGCTACGTTGATGATGGCAAAGGCGATGGTGGCGAGCATCCCCATAAATTTGTTGCCCGTAAGTGCCTGAAAGAAAATGGCTGCAAAAGTGTAAAGTGCCAAAAATGGAAATAGCTCTAAGAAAAAACCGAAGAAATAGACATCCAATTCGTAACGATAATAGCCGTTTAATGTTTGAAAGAGAATGCCAGCAACAATGAGCGAAAGCATCACAATGGCATAAATAAGCAGTAACCCCAGAAATCTGCTGCTCAGATTAACAAAACTAGAGAGCGGTGTAGCATCATGAATAAGGTTAAATTTTATGTCCTTTTCCTTCCATATGATTTCGCCAGCATAAAATACCAAAATAATCATGAAGAAATAAATAGACATCTCCCGCAACTCTTCGATAATGAAATATGTAGTTGGGTAACTATCTACACCATAAGAAGTGCCCAAACTTACCGAATTGACTAAAATAACGATGAAACAGCACAAAATAATCGCCCAAAAAGAAATGAGCTTAAGAATAGATAAACTATGAAACCAAGCGTTAAGCAATAGCTGAATGAACTTTGCTTTCATATCATAAACAGGTGTAACTGAGGGTAGGCGTTTCGTAAATATAACCGCTGTGGTTTTAACTTTTTGTAGTTGCTTTTTATGAGAAACCTTTTCATTGCTAACTATCAATTTAAACTTGATGTAGCCAATCGCCAAAGCCAAAATACCCAAGCCTAGCCAGAAAAATTTGTTAAACAGCATAATCCCCGAAACGGGAATAAGCAGAGTATTTCTATCCGTTATACCCCAACCTTTAGTTGCTTTAGTTAAGGTAGTGAGCGAAAACGGATCCAATAAGGCCTGAAAGGTTTCATTTGTAATCCCTTTGGTAATCATAAACAATACAAAAATGACCACACCCTGTGCATACACCACCATCAAATTTTTAGTGAGTGCACCAGTGGTAAAAAATACAGCAGCACCAAAAAATAATGTAGGCAAAACCACCCAAATAAAGGGCTGCATGTAATTGATGAACTCAAAAGGCAAAAACTCGTTTGGCTTGTTCCAAGGCAGAAATTCTCCGATCATCATGCCCCAAAGCACAGCACTAAAAATAAAAATTAATACAACAAAAGATCCTAAGAAACGGCCCAACAGGTAATCTCTTTTAGCGATTGGATTTACATAAATTAGTGAAGTAACATCATACTGAAAATCACGCAGTACCGGAACCCCCATAATCATCGAAGCAATAATCATCGATAATCCGGTAATTGCAGCCATCGTTTTAGCAATCACAAGTGGCGCATTCTTTTTTACCAATCCTAAATCTATGCCCTGAAAAACAAACTCCACGCCTACTGCCGAGAACAAAAATAGCAGCAGAAAGAAGAAATAAGTTTCCGGTCGCCTTAATCGGTATTTAATTTCGAAGATGAAAAATTCGTAGAACATAAGTATATTGGTTAACCGTTAAAAATTTGAGACATATAAACATCTTCCAAGTTCGCTTCAATAAGTTTGAAGCCATGGCCCGGATGAGTGTCACTCAGCACATGAACTATCTGGTTTCCTAAATACAGTCGATCACTGATCACCTGGTATTCTTTTTTGTATTGTTCTAATTCGTTTTTATGTATCATTTTCTCATACAATCTCCCCTTCAAGTTTTCCATAATTTGTACGGGATTGCCCTGAACAAGTACCTTTCCTTTGTTAATAATGGCCATCCGAGAGCACAGTTCTTTCACATCATCAACAATATGTGTAGAGAGAATAACGATGGTGTTTTCGCCTACCTCACTCAATAGATTGTAAAAACGGTTGCGTTCTACCGGGTCTAATCCTGCTGTTGGCTCATCTACTATCAGTAACCTGGGGTTGTTTAGCAATGCCTGGGCAATGCCAAAACGCTGTTTCATCCCTCCGGAAAACCCACCCAATTTTTGTTTTCGCACTTCATGCAGGTTTACTTTATGAAGTAGCGCCTTTACAATTTCTTTACGCTCTTTGTTATTTATAATTCCTTTCAGCACCGCTAAATGATCCAATAATAGCTCAGCAGATAATGCCGGAAAAACGCCAAATTGCTGTGGCAGATAACCTAATACCTTACGCAATTCGTTAGGCTGTGCTAAAACATCAAGATTCCCCAACTGCATACTGCCAGAATCAGCTGCCTGTAAAGTAGCTATAGTACGCATCAAGGTAGATTTACCTGCGCCATTTGGCCCCAGCAAGCCATACATCCCTATGGGTATTTGCAATGATATATCTTGAAGCGCTTTTATGCCGTTTTGGTATGTTTTAGAAAGATTGCTAATGATGAGTTCTTGCATAATTGATTAAATTTTAAGCCAATATTATGCGCAATAAAATGGATAAAAAAACAACTGGGATAGATGAATGACGTGGAGGTTTGAATGGCCAGTACCGAGGGATAAAAGCACTTTGACACTACCCTCAATACGTTCATCACGTTGCTGGGTATGTCTGTAACAATTCATTAATACCGCCTAAATTATTATGTAGTTTTGTGACATGACTTTACGCCAAAAACTATTTAATAAACAATTTATTAAAAGGCTAGTGCCTTACTTTTTCATCGTTGCCACACTGTTAATTGTGGTGTTTAATGATTTTTTTGGAAAAGAAGAAGATTATCACATCTACATTCTACTGTTTTTCATATCGATGATTGTCTGGATGATCCGCTGGTTAGTTATTCAGATCAAATATATTCTCCGGCTTAAAAAAGATAAAACCCAAGCCGAATTAATGCACCTGAAAAGTCAGGTTAATCCGCACTTTTTTTTCAATACTTTAAATAATTTGTACGGATTGGTAGAACTGAACCCTGCTAAAGCACAACAGTTAATCCTTAAACTATCGGACATGATGCGCTACAGCATTTACGAAGGACAAAAGGATTGGGTTAGCCTGGCGGATGAAATTACCTATCTTGAAAACTACATGGATTTGCATAAAATGAGGTATCACAAGACTATTGATATTCGCTTTAATGTAGATGTAGAAGACCCGAGCATTAAAATTATGCCATTGTTACTGATTATTATGGTTGAAAATGCCTTTAAGCATGGGGTAGAAAAACTTAGAAAAGGTGCATTTGTTTACATTCGTTTAAAAGCTACCTTAAAGCATGTCGATTTTGAAATTGAAAATAATTTTGATACCGAGGAGCAGTCTTCCAGTGGAGGTATTGGTTTGAATAATTTGAAAAAACGATTAGAATTGGTTTATTTGAACAAACATGAATTAGAAATAGCTACCCATGCAGCTATTTATAAAATTAGCTTGAAACTTACTTTATGAGTACGAGATACATGATAGTGGATGACGAATCGATTGCTCACGAGATCATCAAAAAATATTGCTCGCTATTGCCCAATATGCAATTGATGCAAGACTGTTACGACGCCATTGAAGCCATCGAGTACCTCAATAATAATGCAGTAGATTTAATTTTTCTTGACCTGAATATGCCGAAATTGCAAGGCTTCGATTTTTTAAAAACACTGCCCAATCTGCCAAAGGTAATTGTAACCACTGCCTACAAAGAACATGCTTTAGAAGGTTATGAGTTAAACATTGTTGATTACCTGCTCAAACCATTTTCGTTCGAACGTTTTTTGAAGGCTGTTAACAAGGCACGGGCCGATACTCCCAAAACACTATCCAACACTCAAAATGCTGTCAGCGATGCAAAACAGGAAAGAATTTTTCTCCGTTCAGATAATAAACACATACAAATTATAATTGATGATATCTTGTTTATAGAATCTTCGGGCAACTATGTTAAAATTGTGCTCAAAGAAGAAATCATTACTACGCGTGGAAAACTAGCTTACATCTCGGAACTTATGCCTATTGATAGTTTTGTTCAGGTACACAGATCTTTTATGGTGGTTCCAAAACACATCAAGAGTATAGAGGGAAATCAGCTATTTATTGATAACTATACAGTACCCATTGGAAAACTCTTTAAAATACAGGTAGATATTCTTTTAAAAAAATAAGGCTTAAGCCTTGGTTTTAATGATGCCCATCCGGTATAGGTCCAATGCTTGTTGTAAAATACTTTCAATTGTACGTATGGGTAAATCTATATGGGGATTAATTCTGAAAATCTTCATTCGAGAGCGCTCGCCTTTTTCCAATTCGGGGTGGTCAAGAAATTTCCCTTCTACCAAAAGCAGGTAAGGTTCGTCCGTTTTTTTATCTGTCCACAAATAGCAAAGCATTTTTTTCCTATAACAGAAGCAGGGCATACCCCACTTCTGCGTTTCAAAAATATTTGTATCCTGATTAAGAATAATATTGCGTAATGCAAGTAAACAACCCTTATGTGGCTCCTCTTTATCCAGATAAAAGTTATGAAGTTGATCCATCATCTTTCTCTATTTTACTGCAATCAAAAAATCTATCTCTGCTACTGTTGGGTTTTGTGCTTTCTCACCAAACACTTCAAAGTCGGCAGTGAATACCCTTTCCAAATTCATTTGCCAAATTTCCAACCATTTATTGATAATCAACCCTTTCATTAAATCTCCCTTAGCAGATAGTTTTATATAGTTTCCACCGTTAAACGATCTGCCCACCATTCCCTCAGGTACAGTTTCTAAGTTAGCTACTTTGCAACCCAATATGGTAGTACAAGGCTTTGTATGGTCACTTTCGTAATCTGTATATATCGAATATACGGTGTTGTCAATTTTGTTTGGAATTGCCTCCAAAATTTTGTCATTCATAAATCTGCGCCACAAATCTGCAATATCTTTTCCAGCCTGGTTGTTTTCATTCGTTGTTCTTACCGAAATGCCGATTATTTTAAAAGGCTCAATGTCTATTCTGTCCATTTTTAAACTATATTTTGTTAAGCCACGAAATTAAAAATGGATAGAGACAACCCTATGTCAGGGGTTGCAAAGAATATTTTTCTTTACAGATTTCAAAATATTCTTGCAAGGTCATTTGATGTGGTTCAAACTTTTCGTTAAGTATCGTAAAATTTTGAATTCTATCTAAGCGAAAAGACCTGAAATCTTTTCTTAACAGGCAAAAAGCAATGAGTAACCAATTTTCTTGTGTGCTGTAAACAGCAAAAGGTTCAATGGTTCTTTCAGTTGTTTGGCAAGTATCAGACGAATTATATCTTATTTTGATCAGGTTAAAATTTGTCAAAGCCAGTTGGATTGCTGACAAATAATCGCTTGTTCGGTTGTTGCCTGAGTTTTGCCTGAATACGATTCGGTTGGAAAGCCAGTTTACTTTGTCTTTGGTGTTGTTGCGTAAAACAGATTTTATTTTGTTAATTGCTTCTGAATATTCTTTTACAAAAGAAGCGTCTTTATTTTTTAGGATCAGTTGTTCAGCCGTAATCAATGCGTTGGCTTCGCTTTCGGTAAACATTACTGGCGGAATTCGATAACCTTCCATTAAGGTGTAGCCTTTACCCTCGTCTGTTAAAATAGGAACGCCAGCATGCTGCAATGCTTTGATGTCTCGATAAATTGTCCTGACACTTACCGAAAATTTGTTGGCCAATTCCGAAGCTGTCAAAAGTCGTTTCGTTTGCAATTGGATCAGAATTGCAGTCAGCCTTGAAAGTCGTTTAGTGTCATTCTCTATCATTGTTTGATAATTAAATCTCTTCCATCATAAACTTTATCAGATTCAAATTTACATAATAAATGCGCTAATAATTTATAGGAAAACGCAAACAACAGTCTCTCAAAGCCAGAAAATCCAAGTTTTGTCTAGTATCAAATTAGATTCACACTATAAAAATGAATAGAAACTGAGGTTTTATAAACAGACATTAGACAAATTGCCCCACATCAAATAGTTAATGTAGAACCCAAAAATGCCGGCTACCAGATCCGCAGCGATCGAAAAGAAATGGGCGCCCATAACGGCGCCCATAGCATTTTATGCATCACAGGCCTTTACACAGCCGTAATGGAGACGTAGATGAAGGCTAAGCCTGAGGTTCCGTACTGTATCCTGATATGGCAGCTAAAGGGAGCTGTCTGGCTAAAGTTACTGATGGAATAAGTCGGGGCCGGGATATCCGAAGTAGTTTTATATGCCTGCTGATTTGTCGAGTTCGAGATATCGAAGCTGGTCACGGCCTGGCCACCAGCAGTGATGTTTACTCCCGGTGAGCCTTCTGTTGACATTGCGTTGGCCCAGTAATTTTTTGCCGTGTCACCGCTGGTCAACTGATCGATAAAAGCAAAGGAGCCGCCCGCAATTTGCACCGATCCGTAGGGTGCAACGCCAATGGCTGTCCCTTGATGGACCTGGTAACTGCTTGCTGCAAGATAAGACAGGCTTGTTGTCACATCAAGGGCCACGTTGGTGAAATTCTCGATTATGATCAGGCTTGACGCTGCCTGTGGCACTGAATCTTCATTTTCCCCTACTGCAAGCAGTCCCTGGTACTCGGTGGCCAGCGCCCAGCCATTGATGCCGGTAAAGAATGCATCCCCACTCGCGCCGCTTGCCCACACCAGATTCATCAACTGTTCACTCAGGTTTACCCCGGTATAGCCGTTCTGGGTGCCGTCAGCATTATTGATGTACAGGGTCGGACCGTTCCACCCTGCATGAAGTGGTGGGTTTACATAGTTACAATGCATGGTCGCATTGATCTTGAAGTCCGGGTTGGCTGGCAACAACGCTTTCAGCACGCCCTGGCTATAAATCACAAGCATTTGATCGGTATCCATGGCAGCCATGGTCGAGGGCCAGAAAAGCGAGGACATGCCACCATAACCGCGGCACATCTCGAAGACCGCCTGCAGTTTATAAGCATCGCCCAGGATCAACGCCTCAATCCTTCCCAGTGCATTGCCCAGTTCCTCGAACTCATCAAGCAGCCCCTGCTGGAGCTCTGCTACAGTCATTTCATAGTTGTAGATGTTCTGCTCATAAGTATGCAGCTTGGTCATATCGGCTTGGGTATTACTGGTCAGGTAGCTCTGGCCGCTGGTAAAGCCTGCGGCTATGACGTTGGCAAAACAGGGAAGCACGTTTTTGACCACAAAGCCTGCACCCTTTATTTCGCCCATCCCGGCGCCGGCCAGGTTCATGCCCGTATAAAGAATGCCTTCTACAAGGTCCCATATCCAGCTTTTACTCTTTTTGCGTGGCGGCACTTTCGTATTTATTGGATCGGTAAAAGCGCAATTGGTAACCAGTTCTGCCAGCATCATATCCTGGGCCTGACTAAGGGAAAGGTACAGCGTTGTTGCCTGCTGAAAAAGCAGTTGTACAGAGATCACGGCCGTAATTTCCTTCTGCAGCTGCATGGCAACATCCTGTAGTATCGGGATGTCGGCCGCTGTCATTTCGAAATTTTTCGGTTTTATCTTACCCGTCACAAGTCCAACAGCGATCATATTGATTTCGGTCTGGTAACTGCTCATTGGTGCCGTTAGGTTCTGGTATTGGGGCCTAATGCCGCCGGGGAGCCCCAGCTCACTACATAGATAATCATAGGCTTTCTGCTCATCCTGCGTTCCGGTACTGAAAGCTACAGCGGGCTGTTGAAGTACAACCTGTAACGCCCTACCCGGAGAAAAATCCCAGACCTGGCCCGGGCTTACCGCACCTGACTGTATGGAAGTGGTCGTGATACTATAGGATAAAGCCGGTGGCGATGAAGGCGCAGGGACAGTAAGCGCTTTGCCATTACACTGGTTAATGATCAGCCCTTGGTTGGTTACCGTCCACAGCTGGAACGACTGGGCACCCGGCTGTCGCCGGTAGACTACGATATTATCCGTAAATACCGGGCTTTCGGTTGTGCCCCCGGTGCCAAGCTCCAGGGACAGCACAAGTTCATCATTAACGTTGCTGACCAGATAGCCGGGGAACTCATAAGTCCACATCGAGTAAGTACTGTTATCCGGTATGGACTGGCCACTGACCTGGACGACACCGGACTCCGCCTTCTCTGCGAGCGTGAGGTAAAGGCCATTGTTTCCGGCATATGCCCAGTTGCCAATTGTAGTAGATTCCCCAAAAGGCATTGCCTGTGAACTGATATACCATAGTTCGTTCGCCGTATAAGTTTGCGATTGCGATGGCATGTCCTGCAGGGCCGCATTGTTCAGTATCTGGCTGCAACCAACACTTTCAATCGTTCCCGCGATGATTTTTTCCGCTTTGCCGTTTACCATAACCGTATTAAACTGCGAATAGCCGGTAAACCATCTTTGGTTTGTATTGTCCGCATCGATCAGGGCAACACCAATGCCTTTGTTCTGGCCCAGGGCGGTGAGCGCCAAATTGGGGTTGGTTGCACTCACGATAAAACCATCAATCGTCTTGCGCCAGAGCTGGTATATCGCTGCCTGGCCCGTGGGCGTTGTCAGCCCTCCCACAGGAGCTGCAAGGGTAATATTTCCGTCTGTGGTCACACTCAATAGCGCACTTAAAGGCCCGCTTAGCCCATAAGCTGAATTTCCGATCGTAAACCAGAGCCCCTGTGGCTGATAGGGCATCGGAACCCAGGTCTCGTTTCTCGCAGTAATGAATCCGTATGTAATAAGATTAGCACCTGCGGAGGCATTGCCTCCGTTCTGTACATTAAGATAAAAGTTATTCCCTGATGTTCCGTTGGCGAGCATACCGTTGGACATCAGGTACCACTGCTGGTTGAAACCAGTGTCTCCCACGGCCTGAATCGTAACGTTGTGGCCGTTATCGGTCTCCGAAAGGCACATGGAAAGATCAAGGCCGCTTACAATGGTACCGTTAGGTGTCATCTTCCATAACTGTGCGGCAGCGCCGGCCAGTATGGGTTCAATCACCACAGCGGTGCCTGCTCCTCCTGTACTCTTCGAAACTGTCATTACATACTCCGAACGGTCATTTGCATTGTTGGGCATCTCTGTTTTCAGGTAGAACCAATCTCCGTTGAGGATAGGTGCTGCAGCGCTTAAGCTCCAGTATTCGTTATTGCCATTGGTCTGCGGATAGGTGATGACTGTAGTTCCCGGAGCAGGTGTCCCGCCACCATCTACATTGAGGTAAACATTGCCACTGCTAAGGCAGGCGTAAATTTGCCCTCCATCCAGATACCAGGTTTGCTCAACGCTTGGCGTCTGGGTGCTGCTGTCAAATGCCTGCAAGGTCACCTGGCCACTACCAGAACTGTTTGCCGTGAGTATGGAACCGCTGCCGTTGGCCGGGCTAATCGTCCCGTTTCCGTTGATCGTCCAGATCTGACTGTTGTTGCCTGGCTCGAACTGGTCAATCACCACACCGCTATTGTTGGCCAGCACATAAGGGTTGGCCTGCCCGTTTCCCCATCCACTTAATACTGTCTGGATGTAAAAGTTGAGCCCGGCCGCCACCTGGGGAGTAACCGGGATCAGATACCAGATTTCATTGTCCTGAAAAGCGTATGGGGCCGTACTCTGTTTGGAAGCACAATAGGTGATCACGCTGGTTCCTGCAGTTGTATTAGCAGCTGTAAGGTTAAGGTAAACCGTGCCGATACTCATCTGGACGTAAAACTGTCCATCCTCAAGCGTCCATTTCTGTGCATTGGTAAGCGTGCCACTGATCGGCTCAAGGGTAACCGCTTCAGTGCTGGTTAGGCTTGTACTGTTTGCGGTCATCACCAAGGAGGTATCAGCCACAAGGTTTATGCTCTGGTTATCTTGGAGCTGCCAGATCTGGGCCGGGTTGCCAGGGCTCCAGCGCTGTATAACTAGCCCCTTGGAGGTTGCGGTTACAACGTTCTTCGGCAGGTTATTCAAAGGACTGGCACCGTCTACGGCGGTCTGGATGTAAAACTGGTTGCCAGGCAGAAAACTCGGCGTGGCCGAGCTTTGGTTGTTGTTGTTTGTTTCGGACATGTTTTCGGGATTGGAGAATGATTTATAAAAATAAGCACGGCACAGACATATCGCAATAATAATACATGCAACCATTTTAGCCATTTTCCCAAAACTGCACCGCTGTTATCTGTTCACTGCCGCAGTTGGAGATTTTGACAAGTAAATTCAGGACGGCTCACACCTTTGGACATTCCTGCGGCCTTTCTGGCAGGGACCATACTTAACACGATCTTCGAATTAGATAATAGCATAGAGGCTGTAGAGTTTAGAGCAATCAAAAACGAGTGCAGTGAGAAATCTCAATTATTGAATCTAAACTATCCGAACTCAACACAAACAATAAGACCATCCTGAATATCAGACCAATTGCCGAGCGCGCTATTAAAAACCTAACGGATCTTGATTTATTTCATGAAAATTCCAGCGTTGAAGGGAAAAGATGCCTAGTTAGCTGCCTTTTTCCTGAAAAAATGGATGCGATGGAGATCGATATCGAACACTTTTGGCCAACGAAAGGATCAAGGCTTTTAGAGCAACATCGAGAGGCGTCAGGGATATTAAGTCTTTCTTATTCAGATTATCGAAAATATATGCCTAAAGAATCCCCTAACTTTTCCACTTGACCCCTATCTGCATGATAAACAAGAAATTAGATAGCAAGAAAAAGGGGCAAAAGATTATTAAAAATCTCTTGCCCCGTTACGGGTCAGTGACGGTGCGTAATTCGAACCATTTTGTGGAAGAATTGATTGAAATAGGCAGTTTTTCAAAAATTTCAGAAAAATAAGTCTTAAGGAAAATAAATCTTCGAAACTCATTAAGGACTAAGTAATAACATATGTTTATTTCTAAAAATATAAATCAGTATAGTAAACATATATTATATCTTTGGTTGTAAAATTAAAAGATGGAAATAAAGTTTATCGGGCAAGGACTGGATCCTGAAAGTGATATAACAGCTGGGAATTTTATCATTGATTCATTAGAAAGTGAAAAGTACAGCTCATTTAATGCGTTTGTTGCTTTTGTCAGTACAGGTGGGCTAAAAAACATAATTGATGAAATGATTGCCTTTAAAGAAGCAGGCGGAGTAATTAAATTGTATTTGGGTGTAAACTTAAATGCTACTTCAAAGGAAGCTTTAGAAAAATTACTTGAACACGAAATTGAGTCTTATGTTGTTTACTCACCAAACAACATTATTTACCACCCAAAAATTTTTGCTTTTGAAGGCGATGAAACTACAAGAGCAATAATCGGTTCTTCCAACCTAACAGAAAGCGGTTTGTTTCAAAACATAGAGGCTTCTGTTTGTGTTGACTTTGAAAGTGATGATGAAAACGGTGGTGAGTTCTTAGCAGACATTTACGACCACTTTAACGCAATAATAAATCAAGAGCACCCTAGCTGTCAACTTCTTACTCCAGAGGTTTTAGAAATTCTTATTGAAAGCAATGTTGTTCTGCCTGAAGCTGCAAGTAGAGCCAAAAGCAATAAGATAAATAAGGAATTCGGTCAAAAAGAAACCAAAGTAAATACAAGGCTTCTGGAACTATTTGGTAAAGTAAAAGCAAAACGACCACCAAAAGGTTATAGAAAGATTGTAGTTAAGAAGGAACTTGTTGCGGAAGAAGAGACCAACCTAGTAAATATTGTTGACGAAACGACAGAACTTACAGCAGGTTCTATGTGGATTGAAACTGGACAAATGACTGGCGGTTCGAGAAATATTCTTGACCTTTCAAAGAGTGGCAGACTTAATGGCACAAATAAATTTGGTAGTGTTGAATATTTTGGAATTAATCCTTCAGAATATGATTCTACAAAAGATATTGATATTATTTTTGGGGGGGAAACTTATTCTGGTAATACTATTTTCTATCCTGTCGGAGAAAGAAGAAATGGAACTTGGAGAATACGTTTAAACGGTGAAACGGCAGAAGGCGAAAAATTGACAACATTTTCAATTCCGAGTCTTGGACAAAATGGTGGCTTTCAACAAAAGATTTTGCTATTTACCAAGATTGATGAAACTAACTTCCGACTTGAAATATTGGAGCAGGAAGATATGCCAAGGCTTATTGATAACTCAGCCGACTGGGCTAAAGGAGGCAGTGGCAACGGCAGGGCTTACGGTATAATTGCCGAGTAATATTTGCAGTTCTCTTTTAAACCAACTCAAATCTGCTTTTGAATATTGCTTGCCGAATTCAGTAAGCACAAGTTCAACTTCGTCATCAGTCAACTTGTAGAGAGCCATAAAAAGCAAATCAATTTTTCTGATAGTTTCACATTTGCTTTCGCTTCTAATTTTATTTTGCATTTCCAAATTTTGAAAGAGAGAATTCAAACGAACATCATTTCTTAAAAGAGAAAATACAAGCAACGAAATATGATGTTTAATGGTGGATTCGCAACCATTAAAATTTATTTTGTTTGTGGTTTGCTCAATGTTCGGAACAGGCATTTGATTAATTACTGATTGAGTTAAATCAATTCCACTTAATTTTTTCTTCAAGAAAAAATCAAACACCACTGAATTAAAAAGCCCTGACAAATAAAGCAAGTCATTTTGATTCGTAGTTAAGAACTGAACCGATTGTGATGCAGGGATAAATGGTAATACGGTTGCAATGCAAGTTCGTGTGTTAGTTGCGGAAGTCAAACTTCTCCAAGCCAACATAAATTTTTCAGAATGATTTTTTGATAGTTGAATCCACTTTTCAACATTGATAAAGAATCTTGATTCAGGATAATAATTTGCAATCTCTTTTTTTGCTTCTTCAATATTCACCGAAGAAGATTTGTTTCCATATCGCAAATTATCTGCTACTCCATTGAATCCTGAAAACTTTCCGTCAAACTGATTGAAGAATTTCCCTTCATAGATCGGAACATTATCTTCTGATTTTTTCTTTGTGATAAACTCTGCATGACTTGTAAGGTGAACGATTCTTCCGAATCTCACATTCTCATAAACATTTTTGAAAAATGGAAAGTCATAAGAAACTCTTAAAAGGAAATCTGCTTCTCTTTTGTTCGAGAAATTCGGAAGCATTCCAGTAAAAGGATTTAGCACCTTCAAACTATCGTATGACAATTCAATTTCTGATTTTGCTTTTTCAATTTCCGAAACTTCATTGAGGTTCATTGAAACATGGAACTTTTCAGACTTGGAATTACCCAACAGCAAAAAACAAAACCGTTCTCTGCTATCAATATTGAAAATCTTTTTGCGGTTGATGAAATCATAAATCGCAACAACGAAATTTTCTCTTGTAAGATACTTGAAAAGATTCTGATTCACTTGACTTGTTACGATTGCACTTTTCAAAACCAAACCGACAACACCTCTTTTCGTTTTCAACTTCACAGCAGCATCAGTAAACAAAGCATAAGTATTCAACTCACCATTGTTTGACAATGTGAAAAAAGAATTCTTCTTTAAATCCGATTTAGCTTTTTCAATTTCAAGTTTGAACTCTTTTGAATATTCAGCTAATTTAATATTGCTCAATTCTGTTTCTACAATCTCATTTGTTCTACTTGACTTAAAATGATTTTCAGCAATAGCATTTGAGTAGAGAGCATAAAACTTTTTTTCCTCAAACCTTATTTTCTCCCAAGGTGGATTTCCTAAAACAACATCATAGTCTTTCAGTTTGTCCTTGCTCAAACTGAGTTGCTCATGGTAAATAAATCCACTTGAAAAAACTTCAACCTTTTTAGATTCATCTATTGCAAAATCGGACTGCAATAAGAAGTTTGCATGAATGAATTTTTCATTCAGTGATTTATAGAGTAACGGTTGCTTAATCTTCAAAAGCAAATTCAGCTTTGCTACTTCCAAAGCCAAGCAATCCACATCAAAGGCAGAAATATTTAAAGCAATTGCTTTCAGCAATTCCAATTTATCTTCTTCCCCAATGTTCCAGTTAGCAAGCAGGTTTTCAAAGTAGTCAACGACTGCAATTATGAAATTGCCACCACCGCAAGAGAAATCAGCAAAACTTATTGTA